>JALHRK010000030.1 GCA_022841505.1 Saprospiraceae bacterium
CGCTCGTTAAGCTATATTTGCTTTGTGACTTTGTCTGAATTAATTTCAAACGTTCTTCGCTAAAATGCAGATTTTATGGCACTTGTCCCTGTTTCTAAATTGAATCAACCATTAGGTAAAACTTTAAATTATACTGTGCACTATGGCCCATATGATGGCCGACCAATAGGTCCAGGTACTTCTGATTCATACTTTATATGATGATATGGACACAGTTAAAAGCCAAACCACAGGCGGTCACCTAATACAAAAAGTTGTGACGGTCTCCTCTGATTCTATAGGAGCGGTTGTGGGGGTGATTGCCGTTGATGCATCCGGGAATGAACTCATTGGCTCAGACAACTTAGTGGCATTACCCTGTCCCCCCTATTGCAAAGGTCCAGGTCTGATTTGGCCTATCCTCCCTGATGATGATGTTCTTGAGAGTTTTGAAGATAATAAAAGACGTCAAAACGCTTAGAGCTTGTTTGGGTTTTCCCAAACAAGCTCTAAACAGACGCGCTTATGGTACCTTCACTAAACCGACTCAGCTTACTTATTTGCGGACTCCTGCTATCCTTTTTAGCTCAGGCACAACTACCAGAAAATTTTTTTGACACCCCTTATCTCAGCGGTTTTGATTTCCCTGCGGGCTGCACTTTTGATGGCAATGGCAGGATGTACGTCTGGGAAAAAAAAGGCTTGGTGCATCTGGTGGACACGAACGGCCAGCAGCTACCGACGCCTTTTATTGACATTACCGAGGAGGTCTCCGACTGGAACGACCAGGGATTCACCTCAACTGGGGTACCGTATGGAATGGTCGCCTGAAAAGCATGGAGTTGCAACGCAGCACCAATTATTTTGACTTCCAAACCATTGGTACCTTTCTTACTGCAGTTAATGCGCCCGCTTCTAAATTCACCTTTTTTGATGCCAACCCCAATCAAGGTAGCAACATCTACCGCGTCAAAGCAATCAGCGAAAACCAAGCTTTCACTTACTCCAACCTAATTGCCGTAGATTATCCCGCTCCGCTGCCGCACCAGGTATTCCCTAATCCTGTGTACACCGATTGCACTTTCCGTTTGTTAGAAACGCAATCCGCTTCCGTCGTGATCGAGTTGTTCAATTTAGCAGGACAAAAACTTTGGCGCAGCAATTGGGAAGCTACGCCCGGTGAAGCCTGGGAAAAGACCATCAGCTTACTCGATCTAAGCCGTGGGGTCTACTTATACCGCATTCTAAATGGAACAGCCAGCTATTCAGGCCGGTTGGTTTTAATTAAGTAGAGGGGTGCCGCTCATCAGCGAAACCGCTGAACAGTTCGTTCATGAGCAACAGCACGTAGGTAAAATCCACCAGAGTGGCCGCCCGCAGTGCAGCGATTGCATTCAATCGCTTTACCCCTTGTCACAAAAATCAGGTAGCTTCAGATCTTCACCTCAAATTACTCCCAAAAATATCAAAGCATAATACCCCCCCGTCAGAATAAAAACAACACCCGCCACGTAGCGCATGATCTTTTCAGCGCGTTGCAGAAAATTAAAAGTTTTACTCACTTTTTCCATACTGAAAGCCAATAGATACGTGAATAAAAGCACAGGAAGTCCAGTGCCAAATGCAAAAACGAGCGGTAAATACAGACCGTCGGGGCTGGCTATGGTCATTGGGATCAAGGACCCGAAATAAAGCACGCCGCTGTACGGGCAAAACGCCAGGGCGAAAATGACCCCCAGGAGAAAGGCGCCTGTAAGTCCTTGGTTTTTAAATTTTTCAGAGAGGCGTTCAGTAAAATTAATTTTACCCAAAAAATCTAATTTGATGAGATCGAGCATCACCAAACCGATCAAAATGAGGACAGGCGCCAGGAATTTTTCGCCATTTCCCTGGAAAAACCGGGCGACATGGAATTTGCTCGCCCCAAAATAGAGGACCAGTCCAATGGTCGTATAACTGAAAGCCCTTCCCAGGGTGTACAACAGGCCACTTAACAAGACTTTCCGCTTGTCGGTGAATCCTTTTGCGATAAATGCGGTCGCCGTGATGTTCGTCGCGAGCGGGCAAGGTGCGATTGCCGTTAAAAGCCCAAGTGCAAAGGCTGCCCAAAACGGAATGTCCCGTGCATGGGCAAGCTCATTCAGCCATTCCGTCATCTATTTATTATTTAAGGCTTTTTGCACGGCAGCTTTGAATCCATTTTTGAATTTGGCAACATCCCCCACCGCGTAAGAGAACGCAAAATCTGTCATGTCTGCAAAACTGTCCGTTTTGGGGTTGTAGATAACAAGTGTGCTGCCAAATGCTCCGAATTTTTCAGCGATTTTGGCATTTGCTTCTTCGTCTACATTAACCGTTTTGAAGGTAATTTTACCAGATTTCATTGCGGGTGCAAAATTTGCATCCAACACTTCTTTTGCCGCTTTTTCAATGGCAAGACAAGTTTTGCAACGATGGGTGGTGTGAAAATCAATTACTTCGAGGGATGCCTCGTTGGCAACACCGGTATTTTTAGCCGTTTGCGCTTCGCTGTTGCAGGCCGAAAGTGTAAAAATTATTACGGTAAAAAGTGCTGAGACAATATTGAGTTTCATAATCTTAAAATTTAAATTGATGATTTTTTAACCGGTAAGCGCTGTTCTTTCCAGGCAAGCAAACCGCCTTCCAATACAACAATATTCTCAAAGCCCGTTTTTTGCATCACCTCAGCTGCACCAGCTGTACGTTTGCCGCTTCTGCAATACAGAAAATAGGTTTTGGATTTATCGAGTTTGCTAATTTGTTCTTTAAAATTATCGTTTTGATAATCAATATTTTGCGCCTTTCGTAAGTGCCCTTCAGCAAACTCCTCCGGGGTGCGGACATCAATCAGAACCTTGTTTTTGGCTTTTTCGAATTGTTTCTTGAACAGCTTTGGCCTGAGTAAAGCAGGACTATTTGCTGACACACTTCCCGCAGTTGAAGCGGGTTGAGTCGTCTGCGCTGAAACCGTCGAAACAGCAAATACGATCAAAATTAAAAAAATGGCGTGTTTTAAAAATTTCATCTTATCCAAGATTTAGTTGTGAATGAAATCAATACAACCCCTAAACCGTTTAAACAATTAGAATTGTATTTTTTAAAAAATCCAATTAAAGAAATAACCTAAAAATATGATGCAAAAAATCACTACCCCGAAAAACAGGGAAATTAGTTTCAGGCTCATTACCTTTTTCAAAAGCATCGCTTCGGGCAAAGAAAGTCCCACTACCGCCATCATAAATGCGATTGCGGTGCCAAGCGGCACACCTTTCTGCACCAAAACCTGGATAATGGGCAACACCCCAGCGGCATTGCTGTACATCGGAACCCCCAAAACAACCGCTACCGGAACAGCAAAAGGGTTTTCTTTTGTAATGTATTTTTCAAAAAAACCGGTGGGGATAAAGCCGTGCATCAGTGCACCGATACCGATGCCAATGATTACATAAATGAAAACACTTTTTACAATACCGAATGCTTCTTTGGCGATTCCCGGCAAGCGTTGGGTAAAGCTCAAGGGCACTTCCTCATATTCGCCTTCTTTTTGAGCATTTTGCAGCACTTTTTGCACCCATTCGGAAAGCAAGGGTTCTAATTTCATTTTGCCCAAAATCATTCCGCCAATTGTTCCCAAAAGTATCCCGCTTGCCACATAAATTACCGTTGTTTTTAACCCGAACATCCCGATAAACATGGCCATTGCAACTTCATTCACCAATGGGGAAGTGATTAGGAAGGCAAAGGTTACCCCCAACGGAATACCGCCTTTCACAAATCCAATAAACAACGGTACGGATGAGCAGGAGCAAAAAGGGGTGACCGCCCCGAAGGTTGAGGCCAGTAAATATTCCCCACCATAAAGTTTATTGCGGGATAGGAAATTACGGATTTTATCAATCGGAAAATACGAGTTGACAATGCCCATGAGGAAGGTGATCAAAAAAAGCAGCAACAGGATTTTCAGCGTGTCATACACGAAAAAATTGAGTGCATCACCCAGTTTGGAGTGTTGAGTAATTCCCAAAACGCTGTAAATCAGCCAATCCGCAAAGCCCTGTATCCAGTGGAACATGCCGTTTTATTGGGCTGTGAGCAAATTTTTAATTTCTTCAACCGTCGGCACCCTGCCTTTGACCTTAATTTGCTCGTCAATCACTAAAACCGGAGTGGTCAGGACATTATATGCCATGATGTCCTGAATGTCTTCCACCTTTATCACCTCTGCTTCTACGCCGGCCAGCTTCACCGCTTCGAGCGTATTTGTGACCGTGCTTTTGCATTTTGGGCAACCTGTGCCTAAGATTTTTATGTGGTACATGTCTATTGTTTATATTAGGATAAAGATCGTGCGTATTTCGTAGAAATACGAAATATTGTCTAAAAATAACATCTCATTAACTTTTCTCTTCAAAAAAGCCTTGCAGAAGCGCTTTAGCCTCTGCCCAGTTTTCCCGGTTGATGCAGTACTTGATCGTTGGAGGGGTAATGGTTCCCTGAATCAACCCTGCCTCTTTCAAGGCTTTCAAGTGTTGAGAAACCGTTGATGGAGCAATGGGCAATCTTTCAGAGAGGTCACCTGCAAAACAAGGGCACTGATGGGAAAGGAAATTCAAAATGAAGATTCTTGCGGGGTGGCCCAGCGCTTTGGCGTAAGCGGCAAGCTTTTCTTCCGTTATTGAATAGGGCTGGGATGTTATCATTATGATGAAAATTTTACTTCGCAAAAATACGAAATACTTTGATAAAAGGAAGGGGTTGGGGTGAGCTTAAAGCGTAACAACCCGAGGTGATAAAAATCATGATGTTTGAAGCAAATATCATTGTTTCCTCAGGAGTATCTCAATCACCTTTGAGAGGTACAGATTGCTAAACACAAAAAATGACTGATTCAACCACATCACAATCCAACATCGGTTCAACCAACGGGGAAGGACAACCCGATTTGATCCAAACCACGCTATCAATAAATTTTCACGGCACGCTCATCTGCAAATATTATCATAACGCGAAAAAAAATTATTTTTTATGATAAATGCAATTGACCTTCAGCAGATTAAGAATACAAGTCCTGCTGATCTCAACAAAGCCATTAATGATCTTATCGGCCTGTTGGGAAATCAGGATGAAAGCGAGTGGAGGCATTTTGAAAACCAGGTTATTTTGTTGAAGTCAGACCTGGAAAAACTTGAAGAGAACCGGGCGTTAAACCTGATCTCCTATAATGAAGAAAGCCGGGGTCGCAGTCGGATCTTGAAAGCTTTGCTAGACTTATTGAATAAGATCCTGGATAATAGCATGGATAGTTCCATTGTAAAGAGCCGCAATCTGACACCCAATGCCGGACTAGAGGAACCACCTCGTTTCATTGGATTGGAAAAGTTATTGCCTGAATTGCATAAAAAACTTTGTGATGCACGCCGACCGGTAGTATTATGGGGAGTGCCCGGATCAGGTAAGACAACCTGGGCACAGGCTTATCGGGCGCGTTTTGGGGAGGAATACCAGCATCATGCCTGGATTGAATTTTCCAATAGTTTGGCTGATTCATTAGTCCGATATGAACAGGATTTTTTAAAAAGCAGAGTTGGTTATGATAAAAAGGAATTGCGGTTGCAGGAGCGATTCCTGAAAATAGTTGATCATCTGAAGAAATTAGGGACAAATAATCTCCTTATTATTGATCACATGGACAAAGGCTTAAGATCGGATGAAGGTTCAATTTTGACTTTACTTTGTCAGAATTTTGGCTGGAAAGTACTTATTACATCCCAAGGGCAGTTCGAAGAATTCGATCATTACCAAATTCCACAACCTGGCCCAGAGATGGCTTTAGGTATCTATCAACTTTACCGTGGTGAAGAGTCGGCCAGCCTGGAGGATGAATCGGAGACGGTACAACGGTTATTAAACTTCGTAGATTATCATCCCCTGGTGATAGAACTGATCGCCAAAACCATTAATAATAGTACCAGGCTAACCCCGGAATCGGTGCTAAAACAGCTCGAAGAAAAAGGACTCAAAGGATTGGCAAAGCGAATCACCAGCGATTACCTGTCGAACATTTTCGATTTTGGACTCCTGAATCAAACGCAAAAAGATCTTCTGATTCAGATCGCAACTATCGGAGTCCTGCCGCTCGATTTCGATTATTTAACCTTTATGCTGGGGTATGAGGGAAAGGAAGAACAGCAAGATCTGCTGGATGCTCAACTGGTTCAGTTAATAAAACAAGGCTGGCTAAAGCGGCAAGGCAAATCTTTTCTTATGATAAATATCATTCGCCAGGTAGCATTGATTCAATTTTCCCCGGATGAAACCAACTGCCAGCCTTTGCTAAATTCATTAGGTACCCACCTTTATAAGATATTCGATCAAAATAGTGCTGCCTGGTACGAGTACAGACATTTGTATCTCTTTATAAAAGAACTGGAAAAAAATCTCAAAGTCGAAAATATTGCATACGCACGCTTACTCGACAATTTGCTTTGGATTGGCTTTAACTGGGACAACGGGAACCCATACCTTATTGAATATGGACTTAAGGATGTGGCAATTCACGAGAGAGTTTGCCCCCCTGATGACATTGAGTTGGCAGAGGCTTATAATAACTTATCCCTGGTTTACCAGAACTTGGGGAAAATCGAAGAAGCATTTACCTGTCAAAATAAATCCCTCAATATCCGTAAAAACTCAGGACAGCAGTCCCTGCATGCCGAATCATTAATGCATTTAGCTTTACTTTATGCCGGGGAGCATGAATTTCATGACCTGAAAATGGCGAAAAAACTAGCCCGCAAATCTATTAAAATAAATGAAAGCCTGAATCCCAGCGGCAATTTAACCCTGGCCTACGGATACGCTAACTTAGCGGATATCCTTAATCAATCAGGTGAAGAGGATCAATATGAAAAACTTATGCGTAAATCGCTGGAATTGACTGAACGATTTCACAAAAAACCACATCCCGATTTAATCTGGGCTTATCATGAATTAGCACAGATACTAAGCAGAAAGAAAAATTACGAACTGTCTGAAGAATATTGGAAGAAGTCTATAAAAATCGCTCAAGAAGCCTATCCTGAGATGCATGTTAACTTAGCAGCACTTTACTACGGCTATGCTGATTTCTTGGTCGAATTTAAACTACCTTCAGCATTTCAATTATTGGAGCGATTTAATATCCTGGACATTGCTTTTAGTTTTGGAAAAGAGGCTCTGGACATTTATCACAGATCCACGGAGGATGAAAATTTAATTAATCTCTATTTATTTTTAAGTAAAATTTTGATTGAATTGGGAGATTTCGATAATGCTGCTGAATTCATTAAGAATACCCGGGCGATAATAGTAGCCAAATCCCCGGATGATGAACAAACCCGCCAAAACATCCAACTAATTAATTATTTTTCAAATACCGTCAAAACTTACTCTTCTATCGCCCGGGAATGGATAAGTGAATCTAAATTCATTCAGGCTATTGAAAGTGGAATTGAAAAAGGTTCGTTAATTGGGCAACAATACCATTTCCATATTCCAACTAATGAAAGGAAGGGAGATCGTTACTTACTTAAAAACTACCTTTTATCCATCCCGAACGATGAATTGCTAAAAGAGGAAGAAAAAAAGTCATATTCTATTCTCGGACATTGGTACTTAAATGAGCAAATGGATAAGCTCTTCTTGATATATGATGATAAATTTCAAATTGAGTTCAATATCATAGAGCTTAGCGAGCAGAATTTGACATTAAAAATAATCGCATATAGCAATGTTGGAACGCAAAAACAAGGAGGCATCCATGATACTGATTCAAAATAACATTCACAGAGGCGAGCTTACTTTACCGCCGATGAATACCTGATTTGTCATGCTGTACTGCTTTCCTCCTGCATTCTTGCCTTCAACAAGGTTTTAGACAGCAAAGGGTTCAGCCCGCCGTCAATAATCCATGATTTTTATTCCAAAAAATTCTTCTTCCTGCCTATCTTTCGGGGCTAAAACCTAATGAATGTGCTACCAAATACTTAACCAGCAAGGGCTTAACTTTTTAAGCTCACCGTGGTGGCGTGGATTCACCTTTTACCCGCTGTTGCGGGATCAACCTAGTTGTGTGTCATTTAATCAAATAAAATCTACAAATGAAAATACTTAAAAACAGGATCCCGGAATACATTATCTCAATAATTTTAGCGCTCTCGTTAATATTTGCAGGTTGCAGTAAATGCTTTCCTACGCTACAACATTCTAATCATCCACTTGAATTATTTAACGATGGATTTGAAGCTGGCTCTTTAGAAGCGGTGAATATTGATTCCGTATTAATTAAAATGGCGGTAGCTGAAATAAATCTTGACAAATATGGCGAGGTACATTCTATGATCATTTTCAAGGATAACAAACTTGTATTTGAAGAATACTTTCCGGGACACAGGTACAAATGGGATGGTGCAAATCATCACGGTGAATGGATTAGTTGGGATAAATCAACGCTTCATGGTGTTAAATCTGTGAGTAAAAGCATAACTTCAATATGTATAGGGATCGCTATTGATAAAGGTTTTATTAAAAGTGTTCATCAATCTATTTTTGATTATTTACCTGATTACCAGCATTTAAACATGCATGGTAAAGAAAAAATAACTATTGAACATCTGTTAACCATGACTTCCGGTTTGGAATGGGTTGAATGGGGGCCATTATTAAGCAATAAAAAAAATGATATTGTTGGAATTTGGTTCCAGGACAAAGACCCTCTTACATTTATTTTAGAAAAACCACTTGTTAATGACCCCGGAACTTCTTTCAACTATTCAGGCGGAAATACAATAATATTAGGTGAAATCATCAAGAATGCAACAAATATGAGCCTTGATAAATTCTCAGAAGAATATTTATTCAAACCATTAGGAATTGACTCTTCCGATTGGAGTCTTCGATATGACAATGGTGTTATTGAAGCAGGTGGTGGTTTGGATATTACACCGAGAGGTATGACGAAAATTGGCGCTATGTGCTTAAACAATGGAACTTTTAGTGGCAAACAAATTATATCTAAACAGTGGATTGAAAAATGCAAAACCCAATATTCAAAAAACACGAATATTTTCATACCAGGACACGCTTCGGGAAGTCATGGTTATTCGTATTCATGGTGGTTAAAATCGTACAAAAAGTCAGGGAAAGATATTAACCTATATCATGCGGTAGGCTGGGGAGGGCAGGAAATTATAATAATCCCTGACTTAAATACCGTAGTTGTTTTTACGGGTGGAAATTACATTCCTATTTCAACTACTTTCACAATACTTGACAAATACATCCTGCCTGCTATTAATTAGACGCAAACCTTCTATCTTTGGCAAAGCAAAAAGATACAAGACAAGACCCGATGATCGTTGAGAAAATTATTTCTGGTGACCTGAAAGCCTTCGAAACGCTTTTCAATGACTACTATGAAAGGCTTGCCTATTTTGCTTTTCAGCACCTGGGAGACAAGGACAGCGCCGAAGATGTGGTACAGGAGTTGTTTTCAAAACTATGGATGAACAGGCAGCAGTTAACTGTTGAAATATCCATGAATGCTTACTTGTATGGCGCAGTGCGCAACGCCTGCCTCAACCAGCTCAAACACCAGAAAGTAAAGGAAGCCTACTTGTCATCATCCATCACCCCTGTGGAATATGACAATTATATCTCCAATAAAATTGATGCGAACGACCTGGCGCAACTCATCCAAAGCTGCATTATAGAACTGCCACCCGAAAGGCAAAAAATCTTTTTGTTAAGCCGGGAGCAAGGACTGAAGTATAAAGAAATTGCAGCAGAATTGGGTATTTCAGTGAAGACGGTGGAGGCTCAAATGGGAAAGGCATTGCGCTTTTTAAGAGAAAGGCTAAAAGAATATTTAGTCGTGTTGATTGCTTTTTTCATCGCGTTGATAATTTGAGCCTGGCATGAGTGAGGGTAGATACGAGTTAGGTTGTCTTACTACCGTCAACGCATAGCGTTTGAAAGCCCTATCTTTGTTGTAGGGAAATTAACTAACATAGCTTATGGAAAGCTCGAAAAATAACATAGCGGATTCAATTTTAGCAAAGTACCTGGATGGCTCCGCTACGGAGCAGGAAAGTGCTGAGGTAGAATCGTGGATTGCGGAGCGTTCGGAAAACCAGCAAGTTTTTGACCATTTCAGGCAGATTTGGTTGCAAAGCCAGGCAGTGGCCTTCAATGCTGAAATACGTTTCGATAAAAAAGCAGCTTTCAGGCAGGTGTTAAACCGAATTGAACAGGATGCCGGTAGTGGAGAGCAACCTCAAAAGCCCCGCAAATTAATTACTTTCCCTTCTTTTTTTGTCCGTGTGGCCGCTGTTTTAGCCATAGGCATCGGCACCTATTTTGTTGTCCGCAATTTCTTGCCATCGAATTCGGAGGTGCTTTTGACTGCCACAAACGAAAGCATAGAAATTCTATTGCCTGACAGCTCTATCATCAACCTAAATGCTGAAGGAGAGATTAAATACGACGAAAACTTCACAGCAGACCGGAAAATATCCTTGACTGGAGAAGCCTTTTTTGAGGTAAAAAAACAAAACAATCAATCATTCATTGTTCGGGCCGATGATTTGGAAGTAAAAGTGCTGGGTACCTCATTTTATATTATAGCCTTTGAAAAAGACAGCCTGATTGAAGTAGGCGTAAAAACAGGCACGGTTCAGGTGACACCAATCTCTGGCAAGAAATCCGTCATCCTCAAGGCGAACGAAATGGCGGTGTACAATAAAGCCACCCACTCCTTCAGCCAGTCTGAGGAATATAGCAACAATAAGTTGTTTTGGAAAACAGCCGTCTTAGAATTCAATGAGCAACCGCTACACGAGGTACTCTCTACCCTGGGAGAAGTTTACGACAAGGAGATAATTTTCCGGCAGTCGGAATTGGAAAATTGTAATTTCACAGGCAGGTTTAAAAATGCCAGCTTAGAGGAGATTCTGGGGCAGTTGCAACTCAGTTTCGATATAAAGGTAACCATGAGCGAGCAGGTAATTATTACCGGTAAAGCCTGTGCAGAATGAAGCTATACTTCGCTGAAATAGGTTTTGTTCACTCTGCCGGCAAACCTATAAGGTTTTTAAAACTTTATAGGTTTAACTCCCGACGGTTTCCGCGACGAACAAATGCCCAAAACCTAATTCCGTTGAGTGAAATTCGATTAGTTGCTACTCTTTTCCTGCTGTTATTCACCTTAAAGGGCCGTGCTCAAAATACCACTCCCCTATTAGACCGAAATGTATCCCTGGATTTCACCGGTGTGCCCCTGCAGGAAGCGCTTTTTTTGTTGTCAGAAAAGGCGGATTTTAATTTATCATTCAATTCAGGCATTTTGCCGCCCGGGAAATTAATCAGCTTCAAATGCAAAAAAAAGAAGTTGTCAGAAATTTTTCCTTCCCTGTTACCCGCAGAGATTGACATCAAAACATCCGGCAACAATGTGATCCTGCTCAAGAAACCTGCCATAAAGCGCAAAAAAAAGGAGTTAACGGTGCGTGGGAAAGTAATTGACGCTGAAAATGGGCAGCCCATCAACGATGTGACCGTACTGGACGTGTACGGTTCTCAATCCACTTTAACGGACACAACAGGGGATTTTAAACTTCGCCTTACGCATAAACAACAAGACCTGGTCCTGTCTATCAGCAAAACTGGTTATAAGGATTCCTCTGCGTTATTGATTCCTGAAAGCCAGGACGTACTCTTTTCGCTGCAAAACACAGTGCGGCGTAAAGAAATTGAACTCAACAAAATAGAGCGCATTCCCATAAAGCCGGTAGAAGCTTCTTCATTAAGCAAGCTGGTGGTTCCCAAACTTTTGGTTACCCATACTGAAAACATCAAAGGTTATACAAAAAGGAAATTCCAGCTTTCGCTTACCCCGGGGACAAGCACCAATTTAAAAATTGCAGGGACGATCAAAAATGAAATCTCTATTAATTTGATCGGAGGCTATAATTACGGGGTAGGATTTTTAGAATTGGGAGGGGCCTTCAACATCAACAGAGCAGATGTTAATGGATTGCAAGTGGCCGGTGCGACCAATCTGGTGGGCGGGGAAATGAACGGATTGCAATTGGCGGGCGCAATCAACATAACCAAAGGAAAACAAGGTGGCATGCAAATTGCCGGGGCCTCCAATATAGCAGGTTCCTTATCCGGCGTCCAATTGTCACCTGCTTATAATGAAAGCAAATATATGGCAGGGCTGCAGCTCAGCTCAGGGCTGAATGTTTCTGAAACCATGAAAGGGGTACAAATAGGAATCGTCAACCGGGCAAAGCAGCAAAATGGCTTCCAGCTTGGCATTGTCAATATAAATGATTCATCTGAGGGCCTTTCTATTGGCCTGCTTAACTTCGTAAAGGGTAAAAAATTTCCCCGCATAGGCTTTGCCTACAAAAAATAATTTTCATTCCCGATAAGGGTAAAGTTCACGATGGATGTCATAAGGCCATAAACAAAAAAAAGTCTTATGACCATGAAGAAATTATCATTGCAATTGCTCATTATCCTGTTAATGGCAACCAATTTATCTGCTCAGGTGCTCACGCAAACCATCCGGGGAAGAATAGTGGACACCGACTCCAGGTCTCCCATTGCATTTGCCACCGTTGTTGTGGTCGGTACAGAACCCTTGTTAGGCGCCACTTCTGACGAGGATGGCTATTTCACCATTGCCGCAGTACCCGTGGGAAGGGCCAGCATTAAAGTAAGCTATCTGGGCTATGAAGAAAAGCTCCTGCCCAATCTGGTAGTCATCTCAGGGAAAGAAACCGTGCTGGACATGGAGCTGAAAGAATCCTTCCAGACCCTGGATGAAATAACAGTTTTAGCCAGGCAGCACAAATCCGAGCTCACCAATGAGATGGCCCAGATTTCTGCCAGGAGTTTATCGGTGGAAGAATCCAAAAGATATGCCGGCGGCATTGGCGACCCTGCCCGCTTAGTCTCTTCCTTTGCGGGGGTAGGCTCTACCGGCGACGGCAACAATGACATCATTGTAAGGGGGAACAATCCGCGATTTATTCAATGGAAATTGGAGGGGACTGAAATCCCCAGCCCCAACCATTTCTCCCAGGAAGGTCTGACGGGCGGGCCCATTAGTGCCCTGAATAGCCAAATGCTGGCAAACTCGGAATTCTATACGGGGGCTTTTGCACCTGAATTTGGCAACGCACTGTCCGGGATTTTTGATATGCGATTGCGAAATGGCAATAGCGAAAAGCGGGAACACAGCTTCTCCATAGGGGTATTGGGGACAGATCTTACTACGGAAGGCCCTTTTAAAGATGGGGGAAAGAGCAGCTACCTGATCAACTACCGATATTCTACCCTTACCTTGATCAGCAAGCTTGGCATCCTTGATTTTGGGGGCGTGCCTAATTACCAGGATTTATCTTTCAAAATATTTATCCCTACCGAAAAAGCAGGCGTTTTCTCCATTTTCGGCCTGGGTGGACTCAATAATATTACGACCCGGTCCTATCATCCGGACAATGAAGAGGTGCTAACCGAAGAATATCAACAAAATGGGATATTGGGCGTGGCAGGCATCCGGCATTTGATCAACCTGAATAATAAAACCTTCATCAGTTCTACCCTTTCCTATTCCAATAATGGCAGCGAAAATAAGAATCGGAGGGCCTTTGAGTCTTCAGACCTTCAGGATGACCGCAATACCAACACAAGGAATAACGTCTTCAGGCTGAATACCCGGCTCAACTACAAGTACAACAACCGGCATCTGTTCCAGATAGGCATCGTGCACGCCTATTTTGATTTTAATTTTGTATCAAAGTATTTTAATAGCGCCACAGCGCAGTTCGTGCAGGAGCTGAACGTTGCAGGCACTGCAAATTTAAGTCAATCGTTTGTTACCTGGAAATGGAGGGTCACCGATAAACTGAGCCTGGTCAATGGCATTCACAGCCAGAAGACCTCCCAGAATCCGGAAATAACGGTAGAGCCGCGTAGCTCCTTGCGTTACGACCTTCCTGGGGGACAGGCGATTACCGCTGGTATCGGTATCCACAGCAACATGACTTCTTTGAGCAATTACAAGGCACTTGTGTACGATGCAGAAGGGAATAGCAGTACGCCCAACACCTCCTTAGAACTGCTCAAAGCAAGGCATTATGTGTTGGGCTATGAAAATAAATTGTCCAAAAACCTCTTCCTCAAAGTGGAGACTTATTATCAAGACTTATACAACATTCCCATTGAGGCAGGCAACAGTAGCTATTCCCTCATCAACCAACGGGCTGAGTACTCAGACAGGGTTTTGATCAATGAGGGCAGGGGCAGGAATATTGGGCTTGAACTAACGCTCGAAAAATATTTTGCCAATAATTATTATTTCCTTGTCACGGCTTCCTTGTTTGATTCAAAGTACAAAGCGAGTGACAAGACCTGGAGAAACACCCGGTTCAATGGAAATTATATTTTCAATGGTTTGTTCGGGCGGGAGTTTATTGTGGGCAAAAGCAAAAACAATATTCTGGGCATTAATTCTAAAATCACCTGGTTGGGCGCCAACAGGTTGTTGAATATTGACCTGGAAGAATCCATTGCGCGTGGATATGAAGTGCATGATGAAATAAATGCATTTCAGGACAAAGGAGAAGACATTTTCAGTTTGAATCTGGCGATTAGCTACCGGGTAAATAAACCCAGGCTGAGCCATGAATTTAAGCTAGATGTTCAAAACGCAACCAACAATGGTGCCGTCATTGATTTCTATTACAACGATCTGAATAAAAACATCGAAGTGGTAACGCAACTGTCGTTGTTGCCTATTCTGGGTTACACCCTCAACTTTTAGATTTTTCAGATACAAAAGATGTAGTGCAAACAACCTTGTGGGCAGCGAATGACCTATTTGCTGCCCGCCAATTCCACTTATCTGGTATATTTGACCTTTTGAACTGGCTCATTACAAGCAGTAAAAAGGCATAGATGAACAAAGAACTTGTTTTTTTGGATCACGATGGCGGCATTGATGATTTGTTGTCTTTGTTGCTGATCCTGACGATGAAAGAAAAGGAATTGATTGGAATCAATGTCACCCCGGCGGATTGTTTCATCGAACCCGCGCTCGAAAGCACCTATAAAATCCTTCAACTTTTCCATCAGGAAAAAATCCCCATTGGCCGGGGTGATTTTTATGGAATCAATGCTTTCCCCAGTGAATGGCGGGCAAGGCCCGAAGTAGTGAACGCATTGCCCATGCTGATTAATCTGCCGCAAGCGCCGGATCCTTATGCATATCCCAGTGCGCCGGATTTATTGATTGAGCAGTTGACAAAAGCAACGGACGGGGTAAGCATCATCATCACCGGGCCGTGCTCCAACCTCGTTCATGCATTGCACAAAGCGCCTTCCATCCGGGAAAAAATAAAAAAAGTGGTTTGGATGGGCGGCGCATTTAGAACCTCCGGAAACGTTCAAACTTACCAGCACAACGGAACGGCTGAATGGAATGTATTCTGGGATCCCGAGAGCGCAAAACAACTGTTTGAGTTTGAATTGCCGTTGATTTGTGTTCCTTTGGATGTGACCAATCATGTCCCCGTAAACAAGGCCTTTTTGTCAAAATTGGCTTCGCAGTCCAATTACGAAATTTCCAACTTAGCCGGCCAATTCTGGGCGATGACCATTGATACCATTCCGAGTTACCACTATGTTTATTTCATGTGGGATGTGCTGGCGACGAGTTATTTGGACATCCCGGAAGCGTTTACGGTTGAGGCGGTTCGGGCAAAAGTGAGTAACCGGCCACCAAATGCGGGGCAAACGTATCTTGATGAGGAGGGGTATCTGGTTACGATAGCGACGGAGGTGAATAAGGCGATTTTTTATGAATATATATTGGAGCGGTTTAAACAGTAGTTTTGCGGTATAACAAACAATTGATACCTTGCTGCTGATTAAACAAATCCTGATATGACCACAACGGACAACAGTTATACAATGCTCCTGTTTTTGGTGTTTGGCCGGAAGCAGGGGCAACAATTATGAAACCAACAATATGACAAACACTGGTATAATGATTTTATTCAAAGCAAAAAATTTACTTTTGGTTCTTCTGACATTTCAATTCTCAGCCTGCACAGGACAAGGAAAAGAAAAATCTGTTACTGATACAATAGAAAATCAAGTAAACACCCAACCACTCAGTTTAAAACAAAGCACGACCTTTCCGCAAATTCACACCAACTTAAATGGAATGGTAAGAGAGTTTGTAAGGACAATGTATCAGGACAAAAAAGGGAACTATTGGTTTGGAACAAATGGCGTTGGAATTATACGCTATAATGGACAAATACTTGAAAGAATCACCATTGCTGGAATCAGTCCACATTTTAGGGTTTTAGAGATTGTAGAAGATAAAGTAGGTAATATTTGGTTTGGAACATCCGAAGGACTCATAAAATACGATGGTCTTAAATTTAAAACATTTTCATTCAAAGAAGGACTGCCAGGTGTGAATGCGGAAATTTGGGGTTTAACAATTGACAAAAACGGACTTATTTGGGTTGGGGCGACAGGAGGTGTTAGTCATTTTAACGGTGAAAAGTTTATACCTTTTTCGTTGCCAGTTTCAAAAGTCGAAAATGCAAAACAAATGCTATCTGACAAATTGGTTTTTAAAATCATAGAAGACAAGAATGGAAATATGTGGTTTGCTACTGATGGGAATGGGATTTTCAAATATAAAAATGGAGAATTTATTCATTTAACAGCTAAAAATGAACTTACCGATAATAACGTTGCAGATATTTTAGAAGACAAACAAGGAAATATTTGGATTGGAACTTTTAATGGCGGTGTGAGCAAATTTGATGGTAAAACATACACCAACTTCACAAAAGATGGAATTATTGCAGGTGTAGAAACTTATAATTTTTATGAAGACAGCTTAGGGAACATTTGGTTTACGGCTGAAGGTTATGGTGTTTACCGATATGATGGCAATAATTTCAAGCAGTACACCACTGAAGATGGCTTGACATCTAATGTCACGCAGAGTATTTTCGAGGACAAAAAAGGACAAGTTTGGTTTGGGAGTTGGCAAGGACTATGCATTTATGATGGAGAAAAATTCGTGAATGCTAAAGACAAGGAACCTTGGACGAACTAAAAATAACTGTTGCTAACAGCACCTAACAGCAGATTGCATGAAAGTACATACATTAACATTTCTATTGATAGTTATTGTTGTTTTCTCTTGCCGATCCTTAAAAAAGCAAGCTGAAAATTCAACCTATTCTGGTAATCCAATATTTGCAGGATGGTATGCCGATCCGGAAGGAATTGTTTTAAAGGATGAATATTGGGTATTCCCTACCTATTCAGCAAAATATGAAAACCAGGTATTTTTCGATGCATTTTCTTCAAAAGATTTGGTTACGTGGGAAAAGCATGCCCGAATTTTGGATACGGCTATCATTAAATGGGCAAAACAAGCGCTTTGGGCGCCATCCATGATAGCAAAAAATGATCAATATTATTTATTCTTTTCGGCAAATGACCTTCAAAAACCAGGAGGGCCCTATTGGGATGAAAAAGATGCGATTAATCATCATGGCGGCATAGGAATCGCGGTGGCAGATGCTCCTTCGGGGCCATTCAAAGACTACCTTGGGAAACCTCTTATTGGAGAATTTCATAATGATGCACAACCCATAGATCAGTTTGTATTTAAAGATATGGACGGCACTCATTATATAGTTTATGGGGGTTGGGGGCATTGCAATTTAGCCAAACTGAATAATGATTTCACAGGGTTTATTCCCTGGAGTGACGGTAAACTTTTCAAAGAAATTACGCCTGAAGGATATGTAGAAGGCCCGTTTATGTTCTATAGAAACAAAACCTGGTATTTTATGTGGTCGGAAGGTGGGTGGGGAAATGATACGTATAAAGTTGCTTATGCTATGGCTAAAAAAGCGACAGGGCCTTACGAAAGAATTGGAACCATTCTTCAATCAGATAAAAATATTGCAACTGGCGCGGGCCATAATTCAGTAATTAGGACGCCAAATACCGATAATTGGTATATCGTTTACCATAGACGGCCTATTCCAAATGAAGGCCGTGATCATCGGGTAACTTGTATTGACAAATTGGAATTTAATGAAGATGGCACGATCAAACAAGTGAAAATGACATTTGAAGGGGTGAAAAAATCAAATCAAAAATGAAAAAACTAGTATTTACGTTTTCCTGCCTTGTTTGTGTTTGCCAGGTGTTTGCCCAGGAACAGGATACGGAGTCAGAAATCCGGAAACTTGAGCAAATGGAGGTTCAGGCGATCCTTAGCAAGGATACCACTACCCTATTAAAATTGTGGGACAAAGATTATGTCGTAAATGCACCTGACAATAAAGTTAATTTTGCAGGTAAAACTACTTTGGACAGACCGGTTCTCCGAAACTCCAGAACTTCTTTTACCCGTGATGTGGAACAAATTATCATCAGAGGAAATACCATCTTTTCCATGGGCAGTGAAACGGTCGTGCCAACCGGAAATCTACCTAATGCGCAACAACCTGTAAAAAGACGATACACCAATATCTGGATGAAACAGGATGGCGCATGGAAATTGGTTGCCCGACATGCTAACGTGATATGCCCGTAGAACTGTTATTCCTTACCCTGCACCACCACCTGTTTAACCAGATCCGGCAGACCATCCGACTTTACGCGAACGAGGTAAACACCGTTTTCATGGCTCGAAAAATCGAGACGTTGGGTGAATGCCGGCTCGACATCAACCTCTATCTGGTTTAGCAAGCTACCCTGGGCATCGTATAGCAACACCTGAACCGTGCGATTGGCATAAGCATTCAGGTCAATCGTCACCTCGCCGGTCGTAGGGTTGGGATAAAGTTGCAGTTCAGGCATGGGGTTTGCCACAGACAAAACGGGTGCATCTGGTCTGGCCAGTGGCAGAACGGCATTACCCGTTGTGGATACCTGATCAAAAGTTGCAGTAGTAGTGGTATTGGCGTTGAATCCTTCTACAAATAAGCCCAACTGCACACAGGCAGACAAGGTCAAGGTAACCGTGTTGCCGATTTGTTGCCAGTCGGCGCCATCGGCAGAAACAAACAACTTGAAGCTATTACCGACCCGCTGAATTTGGAGCCAAATTGGGCCAGGCTGTGTTGCAAACTCTTGTGATTGAGGGGGCACGCCCGGCATGGTGCGTACTACGCGCCTTACCCGAGCGCCCAACTGGGTCTTGAGCGCCACCTTTCTGCTACTTGTGGTTGTATTGTCACGGATTTCTATACCCGCCCAGCCTGCATTTTCAATACTCGTCACCTGAGCAATAATGCTGCCGTCGCCACACAAACTGCGCAAAAGACTGTGCTGGAGATCAAACGTACTGGCCGCCCCTTTTGAGGTGAGGACGAATTCGCTGTTCGGGGCACAAATATCGTAGATGGCACTTCCTCCGGCGTTGCCGATGTTGTAGTTGCTCCAGCCTGCAGGAAAACTCGTTGGAGGCATCGAGACGATGACAGCCGAATCAATTACCGTGCAGGTTGTATCGTTAGAGGTGATGGATATTTCGTAGTCTCCGGTGGGCAAATTTTCAAAAAGACCGGTTTCATTACTTTGGTTAACCGGGCCGGAAATGGCATAAGTAACCGGCAGGACAGCGGCATGCGCCGAAATAGCAATACTGCCATCAGCGGCGCCCGGGCAAATTTCATTTTGAACCGTGATGTCGGTAAGCACAACATCGCAAGGCAAAGAGCAAATCTCAAGGTACCAGTCATTTATGAATCCACCATCGGACAAGGCGAGATCATACACCGTCAGTATCCAATCGCCCATCATGTTTTCACCGGTAAACACAGAGAAAGGATCAATAGGCTGAAAAGTTCCCAAAATGGCGGTTGTATCTATATTACAGGTGTGACCAAGATCAAAGGCCGTCAGGGCAGCGTCATCGTCAAATGAAACCAAAATATCATTCCCACTACATCCAAAATTCATATTATACTGCCGATTCTTCAATCGCACGATCGTTCCTGAAGGTGAGGTCAGGGTAATTTCCAGGTCGCCAACATAGGTATGGCTGATGTCAAGTCTGGACACTTTGACACTGGAAATTAGCCTGGGATTGGGGACGTGCAATATGGAAGTTACGGTATCGAATCGCGTAGATAGTATCTCAGCAGGCAGGTCGGTAGGATAGTTGCCTATACCCAGAAGAATCGTGGTATCCGCGGAGCAATTGATCAGACCTTGTACATTAACCTCTATGTGATACGTACCGACAGGCACATCCGTAAAAATACCGGTTTCATTGCTTTGTTGCACAGGACCATAAATGGTATAAATCACAGGGTAATTGAACGCAGGGCTGGTAAAAATGGAAATGTTTCCCTGTTCATCACCGCATTGCCCGGTGGCAGTAATGGCAATGCTGTCGATCGTCAGACTGCATGGCGCCGCACAAATTTCGAGCCCCCAGCTAACGAGTGCGCCACCAGCGCCGGGGACTTGGTCTGAAACTGTCAGGATCCAATCACCAAGGGGGTTTTCGCCCTCAAAGGCTGACAGGGCTTCCAAAGGCTGAAAATCTCCGGATATGGCCGGAACAGCAGGGTTACAAGTGGCTTGTAATTCCGCCGCAGTGGAAGCGGCAGCATCGTCAAACGAAACCAACAGGTTGTCACCCAGGCAAGCGCCGCCACCGGGCCGGTCCAGCAACGTAATGGTGGTACCTTCCGGAGAAGTAAGCGTCACCGTGAGGTTGCCCACCCGGGTGTGCGGAATACTGAGTCCGGAAAGGTTGACATCGGTGATCAAACCCGAAAGTTCTACCTTTAAAATAGAAGAAACCACCCCCGCATCAGGGTTTGAAATGGCCAATGGAACATTTTCACTTGTGGCAGCGTAGCAGTTTAAAGAATCGGAACTGAGCGGCAACCAGTTTTCATGAGGCGTTGGATCGCAATTCGTTTTACCTGGTCCCGCAGGAAAGTCCCGATGATCAGCATGGAGCAAGTTCATCCATAGCGTACACATCAAAAAAAGTACCATTGATGGTCTTGTAAGGTTTAGTTTTATCATGGAAAGCACGGTTTATAAAACAAAGGTAAAAATGATAATTGATATGTAATTTTAAAAAAGCGTGCAATAATTATCGGAGGAGTATTATTTTTGTTATCCTTGATACGGTATGTGTTGTTTCTTTTTTGACCAAACCCTACCGGAATTACGTCCCGATGGGACGGCTATTGTGGCATCACTCGAGGCTACACCTTTTTAGGGTTGATTCCCCAACCCCCTACCCTTTTACCCAGTCTTTAAGAAAAACACCCCCTTGAAGCCGTTACGATTTAAGACACAAACATCGCACCATGACACCACAGCGCTCCTTGTTTTTACTCCTTGTTCTTTTATCGTCCGTCGGCGCAAAAGCGCAAAATTGGGAATGGGCAAAAAGCCTCGGCGCTCCGAACAGCGACACCAAAATCAGCGCCCTCGGCAGGTACGAAGGCGATCAGGTATTATTGGCCGGCTCTTTTGCAGCCGCCGCTTTGAACTTAGGCAACCAAAACCTGAGCGGCGCCGGGCAGGATGACGCTTTTGTTGCGATTTGCAGCGATGCCGGCGATTATTCCTGGGCAACCAGGATTGGCGGTACAGGGCGCGAATTCGCAACCTGCGTTGCTGCCGCCCCCGATGGCAGCTTATATGTGGGCGGTAACTTCAGCAGCCTTTCCATGAACGTCGGAAGCCAGTTGCTGCTCAACCTGGGCGAGGTCGACGGCTTTATTGTGAAGTACAACGCCGACAAAACCGTAGCCTGGGCGCGCAGTGTCGGAGCCGGCCAAAACGACGCCATTACCGGACTTGCAGTGGACCCCGAAGGCAACCTCTACGCCTG
Source organism: Saprospiraceae bacterium (assembly GCA_022841505.1). GTDB lineage: Bacteria > Bacteroidota > Bacteroidia > Chitinophagales > Saprospiraceae > JABWAJ01. The sequence goes on from JALHRK010000030.1 coordinate 21,965, forward strand.
CGGCCATATTGGTGATGCTTTGGTTTTATTGAAAATAGACAGCGATAACGCGTTGTTGTGGCAAAAAAGCGTCGGTTCCTCAGCAGGCAGCAACCAAAGCACAGCCCTTGCGCTCGGCGACGACGGCCATTGTTACTGGACAGGTACGGCAAAAGGAAAACTGACGTTCAACGGTCTGGACACCCTTGAAAGTTTGCAGGAAGAAAACGCCTGGTTTCCCGGGGAGTATACCTACTCGAACAGCGGTTTCCTTGCAAAATTCAACCCCAACGGCGACCCCGTTACAGCCGTTTTGGACACCAATGTGTACCAACTCAACGACCTCACTTTCAGTGCTGGCCATGTCTACGCCTGCGGCGAAAAAATACAGCCATTTTTCGTCATTGCGGGACCAACTTACCCACAGGCGCGGTCAATCCTCTACGTTTCCAAATACAGCGACAACTTAGACCTGGTTTGGCAAAGGGCTTCGGACAACACCAATTGGTGGAGCCGCACCTTAGACGTGCTCAAAGCGATTGACCACGACGACATGGGCAATATTTATACAACAGGCTACCTGCACGACAACGATTTGGTTTTCAATAACGATACCATCGAAAATGTCCAGCAGGGCTTTTTTTATTACAGCCAGGCTATAATATTGAAATATGACGCCGAGGGCAATGAAATTTATGCAAAAACCCTTGGAGGCAACCTAAACGACGTTGGAACCGCCCTTATGGTGACCGCAGAGGATGAGTTTTTTCTGGGAGGCACATACCAGTCTAACAGCTTCACGGTCAATGGGATCCAATTGCAAAACACCAGTACGCTCGACAGCTTTATTGTGCATGCCATTACCCCCGTTTATTTTCGGAAAACACTTGGGCTTTTAGCCAGATTTTCCGACGATATTTCCAGCGTGCTGCACCCCGGAATGCCTTCTATTGCGTATTATCCCAACCCTGCGCAATCGGTGGTTCATTTTTCAAAAGAAATTTCCTATCAGGTGTTCGATCTTTATGGCCGGCCACTTTTAAATGGGCGGGGAAATTTTGTCAATGTAGAATCGCTGCCGACCGGCGCTTACCTCCTGATTGCCAATGGCAACCAAGTCATCCGCATTTTAAAAAACTAAAAACGCTATGAAAGGAATAACCTCTTTTTTTGCAGGATTTTGCCTGCTTGTTTATGGAAATGCCTTTGGGCAAAACTGGCCTTGGGTCAATGCGCTGGGAACAGCCAACAGCAATACCAAGGTGGAAATCCTCAAAAAATACAATGCAACGGAATTGTTAGTGGCCGGCTCGTTTGCGGCGGCTACCCTGACGTTGGGAAACGAAACCCTGAACAACTCCGGACAGGATGATGCCTTTGTCGCTGTTGCCAACGAAAATGGCGGCTATGAATGGGCAACCCGGATTGGCGGCGCGAGCCGTGATTTTACCACAGCGGTCGCTGCCGACAACGACGGCAATATTTATGTAGCCGGAGATTTTTACAGCCTCACGCTTGACATCGGCACGACCACCCTGTTCAACGCGGGAGAATCGGACGGGTTTGTAATCAAATACAACGCAGACCGCTCTATTGCCTGGGCCAGAGCCATCGGCACTGCCGAAATTGAGCACATTACCGGATTGGCGGTGGACGGCAGCGGAAACGTTTATGTATCGGGACATACTCAGGATAATTTTACCCTCTCGGCCATTCATACTTTTTTCACCAAAATAGACCCCGACAACAACCTGCTCTGGACGCGTTACGGTACCATTTCCGGTGGATTCCTCGAAACGACGACGCTGGCCATTGACGAGGATGAAAATTTTTACCTTGCCGGTACCTTTTACGGGTCGGTTACGTTTGGCGGCAACAACACGTTGGCTGCCGATACGAGTTATGCCGGGTTTATTGCAAAATACAACGCGTCGGGTGTCTACCTTCAGGGCATCGCAAGTGGGCAACTGCATAAAATTACGGAACTGGCAGTTGATGGCGACTACCTTTACGCCTGTGGAGAATTGATCAAATATGAGTTCGGCTGGGGCTGGCCTTTGTCTTCTTCCGCGATTCATTTGGTCAAGTACAACCCCGACCTCACCCCTGTTTGGCACAAAACCGCGGGGGGGCAGACCAACGGACTGAGTCTCGATCTTGCCAAAAGCGTCAGTACCGACGACAGTGGCAATGTTTATGTGGCGGGGTCTTTTTTCAGCGATTCACTTTGGTTTGCAGGGCAGCCACTGCTCAATGTTTTCGGCATTAATTACTTCTACCCTCAGGTTTTTGTGTTTAAATATGGCCCAAATGGGGAAGAACTCTGGGGCAAATCAGCCGGCGGCGGCTTCTGGGATGAAGCGACTTCTGTACTGGCCACTTCCAGCAACCGGCTGTACGTAGGCGGGGTGTTTGAATCCGATGAGATTACCTTCGGCAACCATACCCTGACCAATAATGGCATGGTAGACTCCATCTACGTACACCAGCGCCCAGGCCGGTACGGTCGAAAAACCATCGGGTTCCTGGGGCGTTTCGACGGTCAGCTAACCAATATTCGCCCGGAGGCACCGGAATTTTTTGCACCGGTTTTCCCAAATCCTGCCAATGATTGCTTTTTCATCCCTTTGAAAACACAGTCTGGCAAATTTGCCACAATCAGTATCCTGGGCGCAGATGGCCGTCTGGTAAAAAGTGGGCGCTACGAAGCCGTAGACCGGCATATCCAAATAGCATCAGGAGATATGGCGCCGGGTATTTATTTCATCAGTATACAAATTGACGGATATGTTTCGGTGCAAAAGCTGGTTAAAATATAGCCTTTTTCTGTTGGGCTTTTTATTTTTTGTGCAGTCCCCAGCTTACGGGCAATTGCGCATCAATGAGTTATTGGCCGTAAATACATCCACTGCTCACGATCCTGATTTCGGGGATTTTTCGGATTTTATTGAGTTGTACAATGCTTCCGCAAACCCAATTAATCTGAATAATTATACCCTGACCGACGACGAAAAAAACAAGGACAAATGGGTGTTTCCCGCAATTATTTTACAACCCCAGCAATACCTGATTATTTGGGCCGACGACCACGACAAACATCCCGGAGATACGGCGTTCAGCATTTATCGGAATACCTCCATAATTGTTGAACATTTGCACGCCAACTTCAAGTTGAGCAGCGAAGGGGAATATCTTGCCCTGTTTAATCCAGAGGGAGACCTGGTGCATGAAATTACATTTGGCGTGCAGAGTGACGACCTTTCCTATGGCCGCAATCCGGAGAATCCGACAGAATGGGTGTATTTCAGCGAGCCAACGCCCGGAATGGTTAATTCGAATTATGGGGCAGCTTCTTTGCTTTATGCAGGCGACCCTGAATTTTCGATCACCAGCGGGTTTTATGCTGCGGCGCAACCGCTGCAAATTACGACGCCTCATCCCGGCGCAGTAATTCGCTTTACTTTCGACGGATCTACACCAACCCGAAATTCACCCGTTTTTCCCGGTAGTTTTAACCTCAACCGCAATTACGCTATTAAGGCCAGGGTTTACGAGCATGGAAAATTGCCAGGCAAGGTCGTCACGCATTCCTATTTTATTGGTGAAAACATCAACCTGCCCGTGATTTCCATTGCCACCGATGGCGACAATCTTTTTGGTTTCGATTTTGGCATTTTGCAAAATGCGATTAAAGACCGGGAAGTCCCGGCCACCATTGAGTATTTTGAACCTTCCGGTGAACGCGCTTTTAAGGCTGGGGTTGGATTGCAGATTTTTGGTTCCACCATTTACAATTTGCCGCAAAGGCCCATTTCCGTTCGATTTAAACCCAAATATGGAGACGACGTGCTGCGCTACCAACTGTTTGAAGACAAACCCATCTCAACTTTTTCTTCCTTTTTGCTGCGCAATGGCGGAAACGACTACAACTTGGCTTATTTCCGGGATGGCCTTGGGGTAGGTTTGATGAAAAACAAAATGGACCTCGACCACCAGGCGTACAAACCCTGTGTGGTTTTTGTCAACGGGGAATACCACGGTATTTATGAGATCCGGGAACGGTTGGACGAACAATACGTCGCGGCCAACCACCGCATCAACGCCGCCAACCTCGATTATTTAGAAGACAGTCTTCAGGTGGTTGCAGGCGATTTCCACGATTTCACCAACCTGCAGCAATACATCAGCAGCCACAATTTAGAGGATACCGCCCATTATGCGTACGTCGCCTCCAGAATGGACGTGAACGAGTTCATCAATTACGCCATACACCGGGTTTTTATCGGCTACGCCATTGCGGAGTACAACAACCGCTACTGGCGCAACCGGGATACGAAAAGCCCCTGGCGCTGGATTATTGCAGATATGGAACATGCTTTCGGGCAATTGAGCGGCGACAATTACCAGGACAACACCCTCGGCAAACTTGCGGGGCACACCGGCGATCTGCCAGAGTGGTCTACTTTTTTACTCAACAATTTGCTTAAAAATACGGCTTTCCGCGATGAGTTCATGCAGCGTTTTGCCGCTTATCTGAACACCATTTACCAGCCATCTGCGACGTTGCCGGTGGTGGACAGCCTGAAAACCCTCCTGGAATTGCAAATGCCGCGCCATATTGCCCGATGGAATTCGCCGATTTCGATGGCCGTTTGGCAGGGCAACGTCAATTACATCAAAACTTTTTTACAAAACCGCCCGCATCACCTCCGCCAACACCTGACCGCAGAACTGAACCGCCCCGACAGCGCCCTGATCACCATGCACATCGCCGGCAACGGAAAAGTACAACTCAGCGGCGTCTTGTTTGCTGAACCCCTGATGCAAGGGCCTTTTTTTAAAAACGCAGGCATTTCATTAAAAGCAATTCCTGAACCGGGGCACCGCTTCGTGGAATGGCAGGGACTGAACAGCGCCTCCCGGGAAACAACGCTAATGCCAACAGGCGACACGGCTTTTGTTGCGGTATTTGAGCCGGTCGGCATCAGCATCATTCCGCCGTTGATTGAAACAGACACCACGCTGAGCGTTGCGCTTTCCCCCTGGTACGGGCTTGAAGACATTGTGGTGAAACCTGGCGCCCGGCTTACAGTAGCCGCAGGTGTGGAGATTAGGATGACCGATCAGGTTTCCATAACCGTGGAAGGCGGGCTGCACCTGGAAGGCACAGCAGCGCAGAAAATTGTTATGCGCTCAGACCCCGAACCCGCTGCCCGAAAGCCATTCTTCAATCCGACCGGACTTTGGGGATCCATCATCGCCACGCAAGCCAGTGATTCCATTTTGATCCGCCATGCCGACATTACGGGGGGCAGTACCGGTGCCAACCGTGCATTGCATTTCGCGACCCTTTCGGCTTATGACAGCCCGGTTCGGATCGAACATACTTCGATTTCCGGAGGCGGACAGCCGTTTTATGCAAAAGGAGGCAGCGCCTATATCGGCTATTCCAATTTCCAAACGTTCAACGCCTGCAACGGTTTCATCAGCCTTTACCAGATGACCGCACCAGTGGTAGAATACTGCACGTTTCAGGGCAACCGCGCGCCTGATACCGACGCGATTGATCTGAAAACCATTACCAATGGACTGATTCGCCACAACCACATTTATGGCTTTTTGGGCAGCAATTGCGATGGCATTGACCTCGGAATTTATGCGGTCAACAACCGGATTGAATACAACCGCATCCACGATTGCACCGACAAAGGCATTTCGATCGGTTCGCAGTCGGATGCCCTGATCTTTCGAAATGTGATTTATGACTGCGATCTGGGTGTGGCGGTCAAGGACAGCCTTGCAACGGCTTACCTCGACCAGAACACGTTTTACGGGAACAATCATGCGGTCGCTTGTTATGAAAAAAGCACCCTGCGGGGCGGCGGCACCGCTTATGTCAAAAATACCATTATGGCAGCCTCTGTGACCGCTTCGGTTTTAGAGGATGGTGTCTCCTTAGTGGAAGTGAGCTATTCGCTTTCTGACCGCGAAGTGCTTGCAGGCGCCGGTAATCTCCATAGTGATCCGAAATTGGTGCATCCCACAACCGGCAATTTTGAGTTGCAACCCACTTCGCCTTGTATCAATGCTGGCGATCCATTTTCACCCAACGATCCGGATGGCAGTCGCGCCGACATGGGGGCTTACTACACCCACAACGGGCCTTATGGGTTGACGATCCACGTCAATGAACTGGCTTACCATCCGCCTGCCAACCGGCGCACCGGCGACTGGGTAGAGTTGCACAACCGAAGCAGTGAGGCGATTGACCTGAGTGAGTGGACGATTGCGCATGGCAGCTATGAGTTTGTTTTTCCGTTGAATACCAACATTGCAGCGGGAGACTACCTTGTTCTATGCGAAGACACAGTGCTGTTTAAAGCCCAACACCCCGACGCGACCAACTACCTTGGAAACCTGCATTTTGAAATGAGCAATAAGGCCGGGAAAGTTGCCCTGTATGATTCTGGTGGAAGCTTAGTTCACAGCATGCGGTATGCTGATTTCCAGCCCTGGCCGCCCTTGGCCGACGGGCTTGGCGCAACAGTGGAATTAGACCAGCAAAAAGAAGGCAATCAGGTGTCCGACTGGCGGGAAAGCTATGTTTTATTAGGCACGCCGGGTGCAGCCAACAGCCTGCGACCTGATCGTTCGGGCTTGTACCTCAACGAGTTGATGGCCTCCAACG
>JALHRK010000031.1 GCA_022841505.1 Saprospiraceae bacterium
GCAGGCGGCTGCCGCCGGAAAATTCAAACGGTTCGGACATCGTGTCAAAACTGACCATGCCTTCTGCGCGGCTTTCTTTGAGTTCGATGTAAAGACCGCGCTCGCCGATGCCGGAAACGAACCCTTCAAACACCTCGCCGATGTGTTTGTCCATGAATTCCACCTGCTTGTATTTCACCGATTCGCGTTCGGCTTCCATGGCGCAGCGCTCCTGCTTGGAAATGTGTTTACACTGCTCTTCCAGCTTGTCTTTTTTGACGCGGAGGAAAGCATCCGGCGCCAGGTTGGGCTCCAGAATGCGGTGCGCCAACACGTCCGAATAGCGGCGGATGGGCGAAGTGAAATGCGAATAGTATTCAAAAGCTAAGCCGTAGTGACCGATGTTGTCGCTGCTGTAAGCCGCTTTGGCCATGGTGCGGATGGCGATCGGCTCCAGCATTTTCAGAGCCGGATCGGCTAAAGCAGCTTCGGCTAAACGGTTGTAGGAATTGGCAATTTCTTTTGGCGTATTGATCTTCATCTGGAAGCCCAGTTCCAGCGCAAACCGCGCCAGGTCTTCCACTTTGTCCATATTCGGTTCGTCGTGGATGCGGTAGACAAAAGGGATTTCCAACTGTCCTTCCGCTTTTTTGGTGATGAAGGTGGCCACCTCGCGGTTGGCCAGCAGCATGAATTCTTCGATGAGCAGGTGGGCTTCTTTGCGTTCTTTGACAAACATCGAAATGGGCGCCCCGTGTTCATCCAAACGGAATTTTACCTCTTCCGACTCAAAGTTGATGGCGCCTTTTTTGAACCGCACGGCGCGCAGGCGCTTTGCAATTTTATTCAGGTGCTTGAGCTCTTCTACAAAATCGCCTTCGCCGGCGTCCATAATTTGCTGTGCTTCTTCGTACGCAAAACGGCGGTCGGAGTGGATGATGGTTTTGCCAAACCAGCGCTCCTTGATTTTATCGTTTTGATCGAATATAAAAATCGCAGAAAAAGTGAGTTTGTCTTCGTTCGGGCGCAACGAGCACAGGCCGTTGGACAGTTTTTCAGGAAGCATGGGCAAGACCCGGTCCACTAAGTAAACGGAGGTCGAGCGCAGGTACGCTTCTTTGTCCAAAGCAGTTCCATGCTTCACGTAATGCGATACGTCGGCAATGTGTACGCCTATTTCGCAGTCGCCGTTTTCAAGGTAGCGGATAGAGAGCGCATCGTCGAAGTCTTTTGCGTCATCGGGGTCAATGGTGAAGGTGGTGATCCCGCGCATATCGCGGCGGCGCGCAATTTCTTCGGCGGGAATGGCTTCCGACAACGCCTCCGATTCGGCAATGACCTCTTCCGGAAATTCGATATTAAAGCCGTTGTTGATGAGGATGGCTTTCATCTCGATGTCGTGGCTGCCCGCTGCGCCAAGCACGGTCGTCACAACCCCGACCGGGTGCTGGAACCTTCCACTCAGCCATTTCGTGATTTTTACCACGACTTTATCGCCTTCGTTCGCTTCTTTTAAATCCTTGAAATCCACCATGATGTCAATGGGCATTTTGCCCTCCACCGAAACGATGCCGTATTTGGGGTTGAGGAACAGCGTGCCGAGGAAATGTTCGGTGGCGCGTTCGAGTACCCGCACCACTTCGCCTTCCTCGCGCGAACGACCCCGAGGGGTCCAGACGCGCACTTCTACCCGGTCGCCGTGCATGGCAGTATTCATGGATTTGACGGGCACGTACACGTCGGCTTCTTTGCCTTCGGATACGATGTAGGCGGCGCCAGTTCGGGTCATATCCACTACGCCCACACGGACATTGCCGCCGCCGCCACTTCCGCTTCTTCGGGCGGAAGCTTGTTCCGCTGCAAAGGCTCGATTGAGTTGATATCTGAAATCCGGCAGGGCTACCAATTGCTGGTCTTCTGCCAATTTATTCAGGGCATGCGCTACCGCATCCTTGTTGGTCTCTAATTTTAGTTTTTGGATGACCTGCTTGGGGTTCAACTGTTTTTTAGGTTCTCTGCGAAACAGGGAAAGCACTTCCTTCTTGAGGTCTTTGGCGCTGAGTTTTTCGCCCGCGGTTTTTGATTTTTTATGTTTAGGCATTTTTATGTTTTTTAGTCCTTCGCAGGATTCTGTTTCCCGCAAAGAGTTCTATTTCCCGCAAAGGGCGCAAAGGATACGCTAAGTACGCAAAGCAGGACGCCATACTTAGCGTCCTTTGCGAGACCTTTGCGCTCTTTGCGGGAAATTTTTAGACGCAAGGATCTCATCAAATAAACCCCCATATCATGTTAAACTAACAAATCCGAGTTTCTGAAAATCATCCCAAAAATCCGGATAAGATTTTTCCACCACCCCGGCGTCAGCAATCGCTACCGGTCCCAGCAAAGCCAGCGGGGCAAAAGCCATCGCCATGCGGTGATCTTCGTACGTATCGAAAACCGGCGTGCCCTTTAACTCCGATTTTCCTTCAATCATGTAGTACTCTTTTTCCGTTTTGTTTGAAAAACGGGCAGGCAGTTTGCTCAGATACACTCCCGTCTTTTGCAATTCCGTTTGGAGAGCGGCGATCCGGTCCGTTTCTTTGATGCGCAGAGTATCCAAACCGGTGAACAGGCCTTGTGTCCCCAAAGCGGCGCAAACGACGGCTAAGGTTTGCGCAATATCGGGGCATTTCACAAAATCGTATTCAAAAAAGGCCGGCGGCGGCGTTCCCGGCGTCTTTACAATCCGGATGCCGGAAGCTTCAAAATGGGTTTGCACCCCGAACTTCACCATGATATCCGCCAGTACCGCGTCACCCTGCAAACTGTTTGCGTACAAGCCTCCCAACCGGATATCCGCTTCCTCTGCTATTGCCGCCAAGGCATAGTAATAGGAGGCGGCTGACCAATCTGCCTCAATTGTAAAACCCGTGTCAGCGGCTTTAGTTTTGTAAGCTTGTGGTTGAACCTGGATTGTATTGCCCTCCCAGCGGTGCGTCACGCCGAAATTCGCCATCAGGCGCAGCGTCATTTCGATGTAGGGCCGGGATACGATCTCGCCTTCTAAAGTCAGTGCTAAGCCATTGGGCAGCGACGGCGCAATGAGCAGTAGAGAAGAGATGTACTGGCTGCTGATGTTGGCCGGCACGCTCAATGCGTTCGTTTTTCCCATCCCGGCAGGCGATCCAATGCGCAAGGGCGGGTAGCCCTCGTTTTCAACGTATTGAATATCGGCCCCGATTTTCCGCAAGGCATCCACCAGGGCGCCGATCGGACGTTGCTTCATACGTTCGGTGCCGGTTAACACTTGTTCACCTTCCTGCAGGGAAAGCCAGGCCGTTAGAAAGCGGAAGGTCGTGCCCGCTGCGCCGGCATCCAAAACAGGCGCTTTTGAATTCAAAAGCCCCTCGAGTAGTTGGGTATCTTTGGCGTTGGCGAGCCGGTGGATGGTAAAAGGCGCTTCACTCAAAGCGCGGATGATGAGGATGCGGTTGCTGATACTTTTGGAACTTGCCAGTTCAATCGAGCCCAGAACGGTCCGATCAGATTTGCTTATTGTTCGGGTCATGTGTGTTAAAAAACGTTAGATGCCAGACATCAGACATTGCGTAAACTCGCAGTCTAAAATCTAAAACCTAAGATCTAAAATCTTTAAAAGAATCAGTCTACTAAATCCCGGTAATGATCTGCCCAGTCAGGTTTTTGCACCCCGCTGGTGGCAGCCGAATGGCCGGAGAGGAGTTGCGCTCCTTCTTTCAACACTTCGTAATATTCGACTACACCCAAGCTTTGCCAGGCTTTGAGCAATTGCAGAAACTCGTTCTGCTTTTCCGGATTAATGCGTACAGCGTATTCCACAGGTTATAAAATTTCTGCCGGCTGCGCTTCTTCAGCGTTGTCCAACCCTGCAAGTGATGACTGTTCCTCGGGGGGAACGGATCCATTTCTCAGACTTCTCCTTCTATGGATTTCCTCTTCTTCTTCTTCAAATCTTTTCCGCGCGGCTTCATCGGCCCGTTCATAAGCCTTGATGATTTCTTTTACCAACCGGTGGCGAACTACGTCTTCTGCATCTAAATAGATGGTTGAAACGCCCTCCAGGTTTTTCAACAGGTTGATGGACCGCTGCAACCCGGATTTTTGGTGGTAAGGCAGGTCAATCTGCGATAAGTCGCCCGTAATGATACACTTGGCAGAAGGCCCCATCCGCGTCAGGAACATTTTCAACTGCATGGTGGAGCAGTTTTGCGCCTCGTCTAAAATGATAAAAGCATTGTCTAATGTTCGTCCACGCATAAAGGCCAGCGGCGCTATTTCGATGACGCGGGTAGACATGAAATGCGCCAATTTTTCAGCGGGAACCATGTCGTCCAACGCATCATACAACGGACGCAGGTAAGGGTCAATTTTTTCTTTCAAATCGCCGGGCAAAAATCCCAGACTTTCCCCGGCTTCTACAGCCGGTCTGGTCAGGATGATTTTTTTGACTAAGCGATTTTTAAGTGCCCTTATGGCTAACGCGACGGCGGTGTAGGTCTTACCCGTACCTGCCGGCCCGATGGCGAAAACAATATCGTTGCCTTCGGAAGCCTCCACCAACCTGCGTTGGTTGTGTGTTTTGGCTTTGATGTCTTTGCCATCCACGCCCACGACAATGGTTTTGTTGCCGCTGCCACTGCCAAGCCGGGTTTCAAAAGGGTTGCTGCCGTTCATCAAATCTTCAACAACGTTCAAAGGCAGTTCCTCGTGCTCCTTCAGCAGGCGCACCATGATCTCAAATTTCGACTTGGCTTTTTGTGTGTATTTTTTGTCACCGGCGAGCTTCAGGCTATCGCCCCTCGAGGTGATGGTAACTTCTGGAAATGCCTTTCGCAGTAAGTTTAATTTAGCATCGTTCTCGCCGAACAGGGCGACGAGATCAACGTTGTCAATGGTTAAAATAATTTCGCTCAAACAGAGTCCTCTTTTTTTGTTAAGCAAAGTAAATCAATACCTCCAAAACCGCAGGATCGCAAAGAAAGTTCAGCGGATCGGTTAAAACAACAACTCAGTACAACAAAAGTAAGCATTATTATTTGGACAGAACAAGGTATTCCACGGTTGATTTTCCATCAATTTCCACGCGGGCGAGGTAAACGCCGTTCGGGAGTCCGGGTTCCGGAGTCCACTGAAAATTGTGGAACCCTGAGGAGAGCTCAGTTCTTGTCAATGGCTGGGCAATTTTGCGCCCCATCAGGTCAACCACCTGGATGCTGACAGAGGCTTTCCGTTCCAGCGACAAAGATAGTTTTACGCTTTCCGCAAATGGATTGGGCGCGATCCGCAGATCAATTCCGGGCAGCAAGGGTGACTCTGTGTCGCTGATCAGGTTTTCAAACAACCCTACGACGGAAGCCACGGTCTGTTTGGCCAATTGAAAATCGGAAACCAGCACCAAATCGAAAAAGAAGCTCATGACGCGAAAATCACCTTCGTTGTACCACACGGCTGCTGGCATTCCCGCTAAGGGATAGGCGTCGCCGGTCATCAGGTAAACCGGAGCGGCCGTCTGCAGGGGCGACACGGCGTCTGCCCACCATAGCGTGGCAAAATTCCAGTCCAGCGGGCCAAGGCCGTCTGCCGGTTGTCCGGGCGCAGGCGATACCCCCGGCACTCCAAGGCCGCCATCATCGCCATAAGCCTGCGCGATGTACCGGTCAATACCGAGGTAATCATACGGGAACTCGCCCAGCTGAAACGTATCGGGCGCAGCGCCGTAGCGGTCAAACAAAAAATCGTTGCCAATGAGCCAAAGGTTGCCCCCGTCGAGCAGGTAGCTCATCAGGTGGCCGTTGTCCAGATCGCCTCCGTCCCAAAACTGGAGGCCAACCCCATCGGTGGAAGTATGCCAAATGACCAGATCGTACTGGGAAAGCACTTCGGAGGTCGGACTGCCGCCGCCTGCCGCTGCGTCGAAAACTGTGTAATCATAGCCAGCTGAGTCGAGTGCAAGCGCCAGAAAAGCGGTATTCCCGAAATTGTCCTTAGAATCATCTACCAATAAAATAGAAGGCTGTGCGTACAAGCTAATCGTCAGCAGGCACGTGAAGGCAGAGAGGAGGTATTTCATGCGTTTTTATGTTTTTGCAAAATTACAATTTTAGAATTTTTTCTGAATACTGAATCCCGTTGGAATCTGTGACGGTAAGCAGGTATGCACCATTTGGCAGGTCAGCAACATCCAGATAACCCGCAGCGTCAATGTTTTTTGCGTACAACATTTTGCCACTCATGTCCGAAAGAACAGCCTGCACCGGAGTGGCCTCCCGATCGAGTACGATCTGGACAAGGCCGGAAGCTGGATTAGGGAAAACGCTCAAAGCCGAAGATTCTTGTGCAGGTGCATCCTCCACGCCGGTGATGCCGGAGCTGAGTTTGACCACCCAAAAATCCTCACCCCCCAGGTTAGCGCTGACATCGCCGTTTGTAGAATTTGAATAGGCGACCAGAATATAACCGCCATCAGCAGTTTGTTCTGTTCCTGCGATCTGATCCTCGCCGCTGCCTCCAAGGATTTTTTCCCAGGTGATATTGCCGGAGCCATCCAATTTGACGACCCAGCAATCCTGATTTTCATAGTAACCCGTAACCTGGCCATCGTTTGAATAGGTTGTTACAGCCACAATATATCCCCCATCGCTGGTTTGCCGGATGGAATAAGGATTATCAGCATTACTTCCCCCCAAAGTACGTTGCCATTCCAGAAGGCCGGTGGCGCTCAGTTTCAGCACCCAACCATCGCCTCCGCCAAGGGCACCAACGATGTCGCCGTTGGAAGAATAGGTAAAAGCGGCAACAACATAGCCCCCGTCACTGGACTGGATAATAGACGCCGGCACCTCTTCCTTGTTTCCACCGAAAGTGTAACTCCATTCTTTGGCGCCTTCTGCCGTTAATTTGACCATCCAGACATCCGTTTCCCCCAGGCTAAAGGAGAGGTCTCCGTCTATGGAGCTGGTACTGCCCGCCAACAAAAATCCGCCATCAGCAGTTTGAATGGCATCGCTGCCACCGTCGAAGTTAGAGCCGCCAAGGGCTTTTTGCCATTGAATGGCGCCTGCAGCGTTTAACTTGATGGCCCACATATCAGTCAACCCGTGATTGCCTGACACATTGCCGTTGGAGGAACCGGCGGTGCCGAAAACGAAATAACCGCCATCAGTGGTTTGCCGCACAGATCCAAAATAATCATTTCCGGTTCCACCAAGCGCCTTTTGCCATTCAATGGCGCCCGTTGCGCTCAATTTGACAATCCAAAAATCTTCGTTGCCGTGATTGCCTGACACATCGCCATCGTTGGATTCGGTTTGTCCTCCCAGGATATAACCCCCGTCTGTAGTTTGGTGAATAGTCCGTGCCCAATCTGTGTCGCTACCGCCCAGGGTCCGCTGCCATTCAATCGTACCAACGGCGTCTATTTTTACTACCCAGCAGTCGCCATCACCTTGTGTTGAGCCTACGTCGCCGCTGTTGGAAGAATAAGTAATCCCTGCCACAATATATCCTCCATCTTCTGTGGGCTGAATTTCAGAGCCAAGGTCGCGGTTGCTGCCGCCGAATACTCGTTGCCATTCAATGGCCGGTTGAGAGAACGCGCTGATTGCTAATACGCAAAAGCATAAGGTCAGTGTTTTTTTCATAAAGCAGTAATTTTATTGTTTTTAGGATGAGCAGTAAAATTATGTAATATTCTAATACCTGAAAGACTTTAATTTTTTTATAAAAAATGGAATTGGAATGCCGGAATGGAATATTTAAACTCCATAGCCGGCATTAACGCTTACTTTTTCCGGAAGGCGTACAACTTTTCCCAAAAGTCCACACTCTTTCCACCGTGCATCAATTCGCTGAAACCTTTGCAAAATGGCGACTTGTTAGCAAAAAGACACTTTTAGAATACTGAAAGGGGTTTTCAATCAGTTTCTAAGTACCTTTGCCGCGCGTTTTGCGAAACCAACGCATACATACCAGGATGAAGAAAATAGTCATTGCCTTTTGGAGCCTGCTGCTCATTCCCGTTTTTTCCTTTGCTCAGGAAGAAGTGTTCAATTATAGCGAACCTAAAGATTACGAGTTGGGCGGCGTAAAAGTGACCGGCGCGGACTACAGCGACGACAACGCCATCATCAGCATTGCCGGCCTTCGGGTGGGCGACAAGGTGCGCATACCCGGCCCCGAAATCCCCAAAGCCATCAAAGCGCTTTGGAAGTTGCGCCTGTTTGAGAGCGTGGAAATTTTGAAAGAAAAGACCATCGGTGATGTAATTTTTCTGGAAATTGTGGTGAAAGAGCGCCCCAGGCTGACCCGCCACTCCTTCACCGGAACCAAAAAATCCTTCCACGACGACCTGAATGAAGAAGTCAACAAACACCTGCTGAAAGGCGGGATTGTGACTGAAAACGTGAAAGTAAACGCCAGCAAAGGCATCGAAAAATATTTTATTGAGAAAGGTTACTTAGATACCCGGGTGACGGTGCTGGAAGAAACGGATACTTCCCGGATCAATGCTGTGGGCTTGGTATTTAATGTGGATCGTGGCAATCGCATTAAAATTCAGGACATTACCTTCAGCGGAAACGAAAATGTCAAAGCCGGCAAACTGCGCAAGAAGTTAGAAAAGACTAAGGTGAAGCGCAAAATATTCTCCTCTTCCAAGCTGTTGAGGAACGAATACGCCGAAGACAAAAAGAAACTGATCCAATACTACAATACGCTGGGTTTCCGCGATGCCGTGATTGTCAAAGACAGCATCTGGCGCGAAGAAGACGGCGACCTGCGCATCCACATTACGATCAACGAAGGCAAACGCTATTATTTCCGCAACATTGAGTGGAAAGGAAATTCCATTTACGATACGCCAACTTTGGCTTCGGTGCTCGGCATCGAAAAAGGCGCGGTGTACAACCAGGAATTGCTGGAAAACCGCCTCCGGTTCAGTCAGGATGGCCGCGACGTAAGTACGCTCTACATGGACAACGGTTATCTGTTTTTCCAGGTGGACCCAACCGAAATTTCAGTAGAAAACGACTCGATTGACCTGGAAATGCGCATCTTTGAGGGTCCGCAGGCCACCATTGACAAGGTGATCATCAAAGGCAACGACCGCACCCACGAGCACGTCATCCGCCGGGAATTGCGCACGCGCCCCGGCGATAAATTCAGCCGCTCAGACATCATCCGCTCGCAGCGCGAAATCATCAACCTCGGCTACTTTAACCCGGAAACGCTGGGCATCAATACCCCCGTCAACCCGGAACGTGGCACGGTGGACATCGAATATAAAGTAGAAGAAAAACCTTCCGACCAGTTGGAACTTTCGGCAGGGTGGGGTGGTCAGCGCCGCGTGATCGGCACCCTCGGCGTGTCCTTCAACAACTTCTCGTTGAGGAATTTTTTCAAAAAAGAATCCTGGCACCCATTGCCGCAAGGCGATGGCCAGCGCCTCTCCCTGCGCGCGCAGACCAACGGCGATTTCTACCAGTCCTATAACCTTTCCTTGACGGAACCCTGGCTGGGCGGTAAAAAACCGACTTCGCTTACGGTAGCCGGCTTCTACAACCGGTTTGCTTATGGAACCCGGGGCACCGATTTTTACCAGAGTTTCAACATCATTCAGGGAACCATCAGCCTCGGAACCCGCCTGAAATGGCCGGATGACAACTTTGTGTCGAGCACGGCCATCAACATTCAGACCCTGCAATTGACCAACTGGGCGCGGGGCTTGTTCCGCACCGACCGCGGCACGGTCATTTCAGAAGGCAATTACAACAACTTCAGCATCAAACAAACCATCGCCCGGTCTACCATCAACGACCCGATTTTCCCGCGCGAAGGATCGAGCATCTCGTTGTCGGTACAGTTGACGCCGCCCTATTCGCTGTTCAATAAAAAAGATTACAGCGATTTGCCGGAAACGGAAAAATTCCGGTGGCTGGAATACCACAAGTGGACGTTTAATGCGGAGTGGTACCAACCGGTTGTGGGCAAATTAGTCTTGAAAGCCAGCGTAAAAATGGGGCTTTTGGGGTCTTACAACAGCGATATCGGCACCTCGCCTTTCGAGCGCTTCCAACTCGGCGGCGACGGCATCAACAACCAGCAATTCGGCTTTGCCGGCGTAGACATCATCTCGCTGCGCGGCTATGAAGTTGCAGACCTGCCGGCAAACGTTGACCCGACCGGCGGCACCTCTGCGACGCCGTTATACGATAAATTTACACTGGAATTGCGCTACCCCTTATCGCTCAATCCAAGTTCTACAATCTACGTGCTCGCGTTTGCGCAGGGCGGAAACTCCTGGCGCACGACGCGCGATTTCAATCCGTTCGACATCCGGAGATCAGCAGGTATGGGCTTGCGGGTATTCTTGCCCATGTTCGGCGTTTTGGGCTTCGATTACGGCATCGGTTTCGACAAAGGCGGCGAACGCAGCTTGCGCAACATGGGAGATTTTAACATTATTCTCGGGTTTGAACCAGAGTAATTTATTTGAAAATTTGAGGATTTGAAGATTTGCCGACAAACCTATAAGGTTTTCAAAACCTTATAGGTTTAAGCTTCAAATCGGATGTCTATCTACACATGAAATACTACCTGATAGCAGGCGAAGCTTCCGGCGACCTGCACGGCAGCAACCTGATCCGGGCGCTGCGTGCAGAAGACCCTCAAGCAGATATAAGGGCCTGGGGCGGCGACCTGATGCAGGCGGCAGGCGCCACGGTGGTGAAGCACTACCGCGACCTTGCGTTCATGGGGTTTGTGGAAGTCATCAAAAACCTGCCGACCATTTTGCGGAATATGCGGTTTTGCAAAAGTGATATTTTGCAATACCAACCCGATGTGCTCATTTTGATTGACTACCCTGGTTTCAACCTGCGCATTGCCGAATGGGCCAAAACGCAGGACCTGCGGGTTTTTTACTACATCTCGCCACAACTTTGGGCCTGGCACAGCAGCCGGGTGAAAATCATCCGGCGCGCCGTGGAGCGGATGTACGTCATCCTGCCTTTCGAGCAGTCGTTTTATCAAAAACACAACTACGAAGTAGATTTTCCGGGCCATCCGTTGCTGGACGTGGTGGATCAACATCCGCACCACTCCGATTTGCGGGAAGCATACTACCTACCTGACCGGCCTTTGATTGCCCTTTTGCCGGGGAGCCGGCGGCAGGAAATCAGCCGCATCCTGCTCCTGATGCTGGAAGTTATTCCTCAATTTCCTGACTATCATTTTGTCATTGCAGGCGCACCTGCTATCCCCGAAGATTTCTACCACCAGCTGCTTTCGGAAACAAAAGCGGGCAAACAGGTAACCCTGATCCAGAATCGCACGTATGATTTATTGCGGCAAGCAAAGGCTGCTGTGGTCACCTCCGGCACGGCTACGCTGGAAACGGCCTTGTTTGGGGTGCCCGAAGTCGTTTGTTACCGGGGCGGTAAGCTCTCTTACTGGATTGCGCGCCGCGTGGTGAACGTGCCCTATATTTCGTTGGTCAATTTGATTGTCAACCGGAAATTGGTGCAGGAGCTGATCCAGGACGATTGCAACGCCGGCAACATCAGCACTGAGTTGCGCCGCCTGCTGGATCCGGCTGCCACCCCATCCATCCGGGCGGGCTACGCAGCATTGCGTGAAGAACTCGGCACGGCAGGCGCTTCTGCCCGCGCAGCGAAGATGATGGTGGAGAGGTTAAAGTAGAAAGTACAAGGTAGAAAGTAGAACGAAGAAAGTGGATAGGATCAAAGTTAAAGTTTGGATATGAAGTTTGAGCGTGATCATGAAACGTGTCCGTCTTTCTACTTTCTACTTTAATCTTATTATACCTTCGATCTTGTCAAAAATTCAAAAAAGATGGCGCCATTCCGAAAATAACGAATATTTTTGGCAGGAACAGTAATCACCAGTAATTGTCAGAAGCGCCGACATGCCCTATTTTTATCTTGCTGAAAAAACCATTGCGTTCCCGCATCCGTCGTTGACCGACGATTACGGCATTTTGGCAGTGGGCGGCGATTTGTCGGCAGCGCGCTTGCTGGAAGCGTACCGAATGGGCATTTTTCCCTGGTTTAATGAAGGCGAACCCATCTTGTGGTGGTCGCCGGATCCCCGGTTTGTGTTGTTTCCCGATGAGCTGAAGGTATCGCGCAGCATGCGGCCCTATTTTAATCAAAAAAAATTTACAGTTACCCTGGATCAGCATTTTGAAACGGTGATGCGGCTTTGCGGAAGCAGCGGGCACCGGGGCAGAAGCGGCGGAACCTGGATCTCTGAAGACATGATTGCGGCTTATACCCGCCTCTACAAAATGGGTTTTGCACATTCCGTAGAGGTTTGGAAAGGTGATCAAATCGTCGGAGGCTTGTACGGACTATCCCTGGGCAAGGTTTTTTTTGGAGAGTCCATGTTTGCGCTGGAAGCCAATGCATCCAAGTTTGGATTTATTACCTTGGTTCAATTTTTGGATAGAAAAGGGTTTCAAATGATTGATTGCCAACAGGAAACAAATCACTTGGGCAGCCTCGGCGCACGTGCCATAGACCGCGAACAGTTTTTGGATTTACTGAAAATAAATGAAAAAGAAGAAACGTGGATTGGGAAGTGGACGTTAGACGGTGGGCTGGAGGTGACACCTTTCTAAAAAGGTGTTACCTCTGAGTATAGGACAGAGAGGTAGATTATTTTTTTATTGATGATTGACGATTACATGATTGATAATTGATGATGGACACGAAACGACCCAAAAACATCAAATGATGTGGGCTTCTACATCATCAATCATCATTAATCAATCATCGTTCATCAATGATTCCTTTTTTCACCCGGGGACATCCTCCCCGTCTTGAAAATTATCCTTGTTATGCGATTTAAAATCACGCTCCTTTTGATTGTTAGCGCGTTGACCGTTGCTTTTCGGAACTCCGAAAACAGTTTGTATCCCGTGGGGTATTTTCGGTCTCCGATAGACGGGCAGATCCAGTTGACGGCTACGTTCGGCGAATTGCGGCCCAACCATTTTCATGCAGGTTTGGACATCCGCGGCCCGGAAGGCACGCCCCTGTATGCCATTGCAGACGGCTATGTTTCGCGCATCCGGGTGCAGGCCAGCGGCTACGGGAATTCCATTTACATCACCCATCCCAACGGTTACACCAGCCAGTATGCACACCTGAGCCGGTTCAGTCCCGAAATCGCAGCCTATGTAAAAAAAATGCAGTACGACCAGGAGCGCTTTGAAGTTGACCTGCGGCCATCCAGTGCAGTTTTTCCCCTCAAAAAGAGCGACCGCATCGGCGCTACCGGCAATACAGGCGGGTCGCGTGGGGCGCACCTCCATTTTGAAATCCGGGACACCAAAACGGACGAATTGGTGAATCCCATGCTGTTCGGTTTTAAAGTCAGCGACACCACTGCGCCGCGTATGTACGAGTTGAAAACTTACGGACTCAACTCGCAGCACGAAACCATGAACAGCAAAATCCAAACAGTCATCAAGCCCAAAGGCGCCAAAAATTACAAAGTCAAAGGCGACACGCTCTATGTCACTTCGCCCCGGGCAGCTTTTGGATTGAAGGTGTACGATTTTATGAATGGCATGAACAATAAAAACGGCATCTACAGCCTGCAGCTTTACCGGAATGATACCCTCAGCTACCGTTTTGACATGGAAAACTTTAGCTACAACGATACCCGCTATCTGAACGCACATTTGGATTACGAAGAGCAGATTGCCAGAAACAGTTATTTTTATCGCAGCTACGTTTTGCCGGGCAATTGCCTGCCCATTTACAAACAGCGTTTAAACGACGGCGTGGTAGCTATGCGCCCGGGGAAAGCCACCAAAATTACGCTTATCGCCACAGATATTGCAGGCAACCGCTCGAAATTGATCTTTTGGGTAAAATACAAAGCGCCGGCTACTACGCCCGAAAAAGGCGACTATGCCCAAAAATTGCCTTACCACCAAAGAGCTGATTTTGAATCTGATGGCATTCAGGTGCGCTTCCGGGAAGGCACCTTTTATGAAAATGTCTATTTCAAATACCACAAAAGCCGGGTTGCTGCGAAGAATGTCTATTCGGCGCTTCACCACCTGCACCGCGCGCGCACGCCGGTACACGACTTTTTCCCGATTGCGTTGCGCCCCGACTCTGTTTTGCCGGCGCATTTGCAGCGCAAAGCCTTCATCGGCCAGCGGCGCAGCAACGGCGGAGCAACCAACTGCGGCGGAACCTGGAAATCTGACGGCTGGATACATACTGAAATTCGCAGTCTGGGTGATTATTGCATCATGACCGACACGGTGCCACCCTGGATCACACCCTCTAAATTCCAGTACGACATGAAAACGCTTAAGCGCATGTCGTTCAAAATCAGCGATAACTACTCCGTTGCCCCAAACGTCAAAGGGCTCCAATACCGAGCTTATGTAGACGGGAAATGGATCTTGATGGAATTCGACGCCAAAAGCAACCTGCTGTACCACTGGTTCGACGGGAAATTGCCGGAGGGCGAGCACCAGCTTTGCCTTCATGTGAGCGATGCGCTGGGGAATGAAAGGGTGTTTGAGGGGAAGTTTGCGAAGTAGTGGGCAGACAATTAGTTAGTTTACAGTCTTTCAGGTGGCAGTTGGCAGGAGTGTTACATATTTCATGATGTTGGTTATTCACAGGTAAAAGTTTGCAGTCTTTCAGGTGGCAGTTGGCAGGAATTTCATGTATTTCATGATGTTGGTTATTCAAGGAAGAGTTTCTGCCAATTGTAAAACTGCCAACTGCCAAATCTTTTTGGCCTCTAAATTTTCATCCAAAGTGAACCCCAAACTGCCAACTGTTCTCCTGCCAACTGCCAACTTTTACCTATTAATACCCATACCATGATCACATTAAAAAAAGGCGACAAGGCACCAAAATTCTCAGGCGTCAATGAAAATGGCGAAAAAATATCTTTAGCCGATTACAAAGGCAAAAAGCTGATCCTGTTTTTTTACCCTGCCGACAACACGCCTACCTGCACAACGGAAGCCTGCAACCTGCGCGACAACTACGAATTGCTGCGCGAAAAAGGCTTTGAACTGCTCGGCGTCAGCCCGGACAGCGAGAAGAAGCACCAGAATTTCATCCAAAAATACAACCTGCCTTTCCCGTTGCTGGCTGACAAAGACCTGAAAATCACCAAGGCTTACGGCGCCTGGGGCCCGAAAGTGCTGTTTGGCGTTCACTACGACGGCGTGTTGCGCAGCACGTTTGTGATCAATGGGAAAGGGGTAATCGAACAGGTGATTGCCAATGTGAAGTCGAAATCTCACGCTGAACAGATTCTCGAACGGTAAAGACAGATACCAATCAGGAAAACAAAAAGGGTTTCAACCGCATGATTGAAACCCTTTTTTTGTTTTCCGGCAGGATACCGGCTCTATACTCCGGGCAAAACAGACGCTGAAGAGAAAATTAAGGTTTACGCTGTTGCATCCATCTGCCCAAAGGCAGGACAATACCTTGTTATTTTGCACCTTTGTTGAATTACATCGGCACTTACAAAAGTAAGTGCCTTTTATTGAAAAGTCAAGTAGAAAATTTGCCATTTTTTCCTGAAATTTGACCTCCCTATTCAGTAATATAAGAGCAATGGTAACTTTAAATGAACAGGAATTAGAACCGCTACGCTACCCGATCGGTCGCTTTAAAAGGCCGGCGGAAGTAACTGCGGAGGATCTGGAACGGTACATCGCCACCATTGAGGCTTTGCCGCAACAAATCCGCGACACCGTGGCCGGGTGGTCCGACACGCAATTGGATACTCCCTATCGCCCCGGCGGCTGGACGGTGCAGCAGTTGATCCACCACGTTGCGGACAGCCACATGAACGCCTATATCCGCATCAAGCTGGCGCTGACGGAAGACGTGCCCACCATTAAACCTTACGAAGAAAATCATTGGGCCGAGCTGCCCGACGGGAAATCCGCCCCGGTGGAATGGTCTTTAGAACTGCTGAAATACCTGCACCTGCGCTGGGCGATGTTGTTGCGCGGTTTAGATAAGGGACAATGGGAACGCGAATTTTTACACCCGGCTTACACCCGAGCTTTTCGCGTGGACAGCATTCTGGCGCTCTACGATTGGCATAGCCGGCACCATTTGGCGCATATTCAGGGGCTTCGGGACAGGATGGGGTGGTAAAAATTCCGATGTATGTGGCATTCACACATTATCAATAATCAATCATGTAATCATCAATCATCAATAAAAAAAAGGGGCATTGATGAAAGATGATTGATAAATGATGATTGATGATGTAGAATGAACAGAGACCCGAAAACAAGGAATTCAGCCCCTGTTTTGGTTAAAGATTAAAAAAGTGCTTTACGCTACCGCAAAAATTCTATATTTGCGCAGTTTTTTCAGAGGGAAGGCGCGGGAAAGACAGAATGCGCCCCCTGATCTTCAAAATGTAAAATTACGATAAGTCATGCAAGGCAAAGGGATTGTGAAGTTCTTCCTCATCGTCATGACGTTGGTGACCTTAGTGCAGTACGCTTTAATTTACCCTACTTCCAGGGCAGAAAGAAAAGCAGATGCCTATGCGCAGGCAGCGTCCAATAACATTCAGGATGAACTCCAGAAGAAGGCGGTGTTCAAGGTGAAACGCGCGGAGTATTTGGACTCCATTTCCAATAAACTGGTTGTAGACTGGCGGCCTCTGTTGTCGTTCACCTACCAACAGCTCAAAGCCCGTCAGCTGGCGCTTGGTCTTGACCTCAAAGGCGGGATGAGCATCATCATGCAGGTGGATCTGAAAGATTTCATTAAAGCATTGGCCGGCAATAGCCAGGATCCTGCGTTAGCGCAGGCCCTGACGAATACCTCTAATGCGCAAAAAGCGGATCAGGCCGACTACATCACGCTCTTTGCCCGCGAATACGCCAAAGTTGCAAATGGTAAAAAATTGGCTTCTCTTTTTTATAAGAACGCGGAACTTCGCGAAGAAATCAATTTTGAAAGCAGCGACGGCGATGTAATTTCAGCCTTGCGCACCCGCGCAAATGAAGCGGTAAACCGCACATTCGAGCTGCTCAAGCAACGGATTGATAAACTCGGGGTAACCCAGCCGAACGTATTCCTCGATTCTGAGCGCGACCTCATCGTGGTGGAATTACCGGGGATTGACAACCCGGAACGCGCCCGCAACTTCCTGCAGGCAGCAGCAAAACTGGAGTTCTACAACGTTTACCGCATGGGCGACCCTGGTATCCAGGAAGCATTCTTAGCGGCGAACGAGCGCTTGATTGTGACCGAAGGCGGTAACAAGCCGGTTGAACGAGAAGTCGAGCGTATTGACACCATTTTCGCGAAAGACACTGCTGGTGTTGCCATTTCCCCTGCGCAAATCGAGCGCTTAGATACGGTTTTCAAAACCGAAAACACCCTGAAACGCGGTCCGCTGTTCGAGCGCTTTACGCTCAATGGCGCAGGTCCGCGCGCTTACGGTCAGGCAGTAATGGGAACGGCGCTGGAAAACGACCGCGCCCGCATTGACACCTTCCTGAACCGCGAAGACATCAAGAACCTGTTCCCTCGTGATGTATTCTTCCGTTGGGGGCGCAAACCGGTAAAAGACTTTGAAACGAAAGAAATAACAGAGGAATACGAGTTGTATGCCCTGAAAATGGAACCGAACGGCAAAGCGCCGCTCACTGGCGATTACATCAGCCAGGCCGGTACCTCGCTCGACCAGCGCAACAACGAAATGAGTGTTTCCCTGAGAATGGCAGGCGAAGGCGTCACCATTTGGAGAAAAATGACAGAAAAGGCTGCTGCTGATAACAATCGGGAAATTGCCATCCTGCTCGACAACGAAATCGTGTCGGCGCCGGGTGTTCAAAACCCGATTCCTTCCGGAGATTCGCAAATTACCGGCGACTTCACCATTGATGAAGCGACCGACTTAGCCAGCATCCTCGAAATCGGCAGCTTGCCGGCAGAGACGAAAATCATCCAGGAATCCCTGGTGGGTCCGTCGCTTGGCGCTGAAAACATCAGCAAGAGTATGACGGCCATGATCATCGGCTTCCTGATCGTACTGGGTTTCATGATCTTCTACTATGGCGGCGGCGGTATCATTGCCGTAATTGCCTTGTTCCTGAACGTCTTTTTCATCTTTGGAGCCTTAGCATCCTATGGCGCTGTACTCACCTTGCCGGGTATTGCCGGTATTGTACTCATCATGGGTATGGCGGTGGATGCCAACGTAATCATTTACGAGCGGATACGGGAAGAACTTCGGGAGGGCAAAGCCCTGGCGACTGCGGTTTCTGAAGGTTTCAGGCATTCTTATTCTGCCATCATTGACTCCAACGTGACCACCATTTTGTCCGCAATGGTTCTGGCCTACTTCGGTCTTGGCCCCATCAAAGGTTTTGCGGTGGTGCTGATCATTGGTGTGCTTTGCACCATGTTTACCGCAGTGTTGATCTCCCGCCTCATGTTCGACATTTGGGTGGGCAAAGGCAGGTCCATCAGTTTCTCAACACCCGTAACTAAAAACGCCCTCAGCAAAGTCAATTTCGATTGGCTGGGCTATCGCAAATACGCGTATATGTTCTCGGCTGGCCTCACCCTCATCGGTCTGGTTTCCTTCTTTACGCGGGGATTTGAATTGGGCGTTGATTTCAAAGGCGGCTATTCCTACAACATTACTTTCGACAACAGCCAAAGGGTAGAAGCCGAACAGGTGCGCCAGGCATTAGCGCCGGTATTTGACGGCAAAGCACCGCTGGTAAAGGCCATTGATACAGAAAATACGTACAACGTTGTCACGGACTACCTGATCAACGCTACCGAGCCCATCAATGGTGTTGAACCGGCAGATATGGTTATGCGGCAACTCTATAAGGGTGTGAACAACTTGTCAGGGGGTACGGTGGACTCTACACAATTCAAAGCTCCGGATGGCGTGGGTACGCACATCGAAAGTTCGAGCAAAGTAGGACCGACCATCGCCGACGACATCACGCGCAGCGCCTTCTGGGCCTTGGGTTCTGCCCTGTTGCTGATCTTCCTCTATATTTTTATCCGATTCAGCAAATGGCAATACAGTATGGGCGCCGTGGCCGCTTTGTTCCACGATACCCTGATTGTGTTGAGCTTGTTTTCGCTGTTCCATGGGATAGCCGGCTTCTCGCTGGAAATTGACCAGGCGTTTATTGCGGCCATCCTGACGGTCATCGGTTATTCGGTCAACGATACCGTGATCGTATTCGACCGGATTCGCGAATACTTAGGCTTGCACACGCAGGGAAGCCGGAGAGAAATCATCAACCGCTCGCTGAACGTCACGCTGAGCCGTACGTCGCTTACCTCTGCAACGACTTTGTTCACGGTGATCGTGCTGTTCTTCTTCGGGGGCGCAAGCATCAAAGGCTTTGCTTTTGCTTTGCTCACCGGTATCCTTGCAGGTACTTACTCTTCGGTTTATGTAGCAACGGCGCTGATGTACGACTTCACCCGCGACAAAAACGCTGAAATCGTGCATACGCCTAAAAAAACGACCACAAGAACGCCCGCTAAAGCAAAGTAATTAGCTGGTTGGGTTTGAAATTATAATGAAGCCGCCTTCCTGAATACATCAGGAAGGCGGCTTTGTTTTTTTCTTATGTCTGCCCGTTGACTGACAGTAATAACTCCATTCCTCACTCAGCAACAAAGCCCCCACACCAAGCGTTATTTTCAATATCTTCAAGGTTCAAAATCCTTACCAGATGCCCGTACAAACTACACGCCTCCTCGTTCTGCTGCTGCTGGCTCTTTTGGTAGCCTGCAATTACACACAAAAAATCCGAGATGGCCGCACCGCCTTCGACCGCAAGCAATATTCCGTGGCTACCGGCCTGCTCCAAAAAGAATACAACAAAGCCAAAACCCGCCTCGAAAAAGGGAAAATCGCCTATTTGATGGGGCTTTCCTACAAAGAATTGGGCAAAAGCGACGCGTCCATCCAATGGTTCCGCACCGCCTACGACAACCAGGCCGGCCTGGACGCTTTGCGCGAATACGCCTTCGCCCTTAAGCAGGCTGAGCAATACGAAGAAGCAATGGGCGCGTTCAAAGACCTCGGCATCGAAATCGGCAGTCCTTACGAATACCGCCGCGAAATCGTCGCCTGTGAAAACGCGCTGGGCTGGAAACAAACCAAAACCAAAGAATACGTGGTAGAGCCGTTGCCCTTCAACTCGCCGGTGGCTGATTACGCGCCGGCCCTCTTCAAAGACAACCAGCTGGTATTCACCTCCGACCGGAAAAACAGCACCGGCGAGGACACCTACAACTGGACTGGCAACGCGTTTTCAGACCTCTACATCGCCGATGCTTCGGGCAGCGTGGTGAGCGGGTTCAGTGAAACCCTTAATACAACCGACAACGAAGGCACTGCTGTATTTAACGACAACCAGAGCGAAGTGTATTTTACGCGTTGCTACGGCGGGAAAAAGGAAGATGCGTACTGCAAAATTTTACTCAGCGAAATCAAAAATGGCGCCTGGTTGCCTGCGCGCCCCTTAGACCTGTTGGAAGGGGAAAACCTCAACTACGGTCAGCCGGCCATTTCCGCCGACGGCAAAAGGCTTTATTTCTCCTGTAACCACCCCGAAGGCTGGGGTGGCTATGACATTTGGGTCTCTACCCGCACCGCCGAGGGCTGGGGGAAAGGGGAACTGATGAGCAGGAGCATCAACACCCCGGGCAATGAAAAATTTCCTTCCGTAGATGGCGATACGCTCTATTTTTCTTCCGACCACCACATTGGCATGGGCGGATTGGATATTTTCAGAACCTATAAAATGAACAACGGCTCGTGGGCGCCTGCTTATAACCTGAAACTGCCGGTTAATTCAGGGGGCGACGATTTCGGGTTTATCATTGACCGCAACGCAAACCTCGGGAAAGACGTGCTGCTGAAGGGCTATTTCAGCTCTAACCGCCCAGGCGGCGCTGGCAGCGACGACATTTACCGCTTTGAGAAGCGCATTCCTCCACCTGCCCCGCCTGTGGATTCGACCAAGCTGAAGGCATTGGTTTACAAAATGATCCTCGACGGCTTTGTCGTGGAAAAAATCTTTGAACAACCGGGCAATCCCAACAGCCGCGTGTTGGGCCGCAAGCCGTTGCCGGGTTCGAAAGTGGACATCCGCTTCGGCAAGGAGAAAAAAACGGTAACGGTGGGCGAAGACGGCCTGTTTACGCTGGAACTGAACGAAAATACGGACTACAATTTTTTGGCTTCCGCCGAAAATTACCTCAACAACAAAGCTGCGTTTTCCACGAAAGGCATTGGCAAAGACCCGGAAAACCCTGTGCAGCGCTTTGAAGTGGAGATTGTGCTCGACCGGATTTATTTAGATCAGGAAATCCGCCTCGAAAACATCTACTACGATTATGACAAATGGGATATCCGCAACGACGCCAAACCCACTTTGGACGCCCTCACGGAAACCCTGCGCCTGAACCCACTGATCCGCATCCAGCTGTCGTCCCACACCGACTGCCGCGGCGGTGAAGGCTACAACGAGCAATTGTCGCAACGACGGGCCCAATCTGCTGTGGACTACCTCATCACCAAGGGCATTGACGCGAGCCGCCTCAGTGCGCGCGGCTACGGGGAAAGCCAGTTGGAGATCAATTGCCTCTGCGCCCGCTGTACTGAAGAAGAGCACCAGGCGAACAGGCGGACGACGTTTAAGATTTTGGAGTGAGTGTACCGCCGAACTCCGATTCGGCGGGTGATAGTGCGCAAATTCCCGGGGAGGTTTAGATTCGGTTTACGAAAACAAACGCTTACTTTTACCGGGAATTCAAAACCTGCCACCACTCATGATCACATTTCGCATTGCCGACGCATCCGATTCAGCTGTTATTTCAATGCTGCTTGCCGCACTTTTTGAAGAAGTTGAAGGCAGCCCGGAGGCCGAAGAAATTTATGCAATTTTTGCCGAAATGGAGGAGGACGACAGCCATTCAACGCTGCTGGCTTTGGACAAAGATGACGACATTGTGGGTATTGTGACCATTGTGGAGTGCCTCTCCATTTCTGCGGGCGGTAAATACGGCGTGATCAACGAACTCTATGTAGTGCCCGAATACCGCTCGGAAGGCGTCGGCAAAATGCTGGTGGACGAGGTCAAAGCGCTGGCGGAAAATTTAGGCTGGAAGCGCATTGAACTCACCACGCCCGGCGATGAATTTTCCAAAACGATTCGTTTTTATGAGCGGGAAGGTTTTTACCGGATTGGGCCGAGGTATTGTTACCGAACCTGATCGGAAATCCTGACGTGAGCAATACGATTTGAAGCCTTCCCTGCAATATTGGTCGCGTAAATGACCAGTTTTGGACCTTTGCATAACGCAGCTATCGGGCTATAAAGACAAACACTAATTTTTTGTTGATGGAAATCAGCAACCTCTGTGATTGATATCAACTAAGGAAAAACAAAACTGCTTCATATTTGAAAGGGATTCTATCGTCTTTATGCGCTGTGTTCCAACACGCGGATTCATAGAAATCCGACAAATCTGGATATAAATGAAACAGCCGCTCCTGATCAAATATGTGTTGCCCTTCACCGCCTGGTATGCCCTGATGATATTGGCTACAATCGTTCTTGATTATATCCTTCACTATTTTCAATTAACCTCAGTTGGGCTTTACCTTGGGTATGTTGGGACATTTTTGATCCTCATTTCTTTCCTTTATTCGCTGCGAAAACGCAGGGTGATTACCACTGGTTCTCCGAAAAAATACCTGATGCTGCACGAATACCTGGCCTGGATTGGGTCAGTAATGGTGCTGGTGCATGCCGGTATCCATTTTAATGCAGTATTACCCTGGCTTGCAATTTTTATGTTGCTGATTAATGTAGCAAGCGGATTGGTAGGCAAATTCCTTTTGAAAAAATCAGGGGAATCATTGAGTTTAAAGGAAAAAGCATTGCTTGATTCAGGCATGAATAAAGAAGAAGCTGCTAAAGAATTATTTTTTGATGCAGTTACCGTGTCGCTCATGCAAAAGTGGAGGTCCATCCATCTCCCGATTGCGTTGATGTTTGGCATATTGTCCATGCTTCATATCATCACCATAACCCTGTTTGGAAAATGATGAAGTTAATTGGTTTTGCATTTCTGGCAGTCATGGTTGTTTTGATCGTGCAATTTCCAGATACGATGCTCAACCCGGGCATCCTCGCTAAAGGACATCAGTCCTTGAATCACAACTGTTTTTCCTGCCATCAGCCATTTGGCGGCGTTGATAATAATAAATGTATTTCGTGCCATGAGTTAACTGAAATAGGAAAAGACAGTTTGTTGAATAATATTATTGGAAAAGAAAAAATATTATTTCATCAAAACCTTTCCACCACAGCTTGCACGGCTTGTCATACCGATCACGCGGGCCTGAATGCCAATATAACTTTAAGTACTTTTGAGCACGAAATATTGCCTAAAAATACGTTGAACAATTGTGTGAGTTGCCACCAAAAGCCCTCAGACAACCTGCATACGCAAATAACAGCCGCGTGCAACAGTTGCCACAATACCAGCGACTGGAAAAATACCACAGATTTTAATCACGATATGCTCGGGTCGTCGGCTAAAAACAATTGCGTTTCGTGCCATCAAACGCCTGCCGATGCTTTTCATAAATCCTTAAAAGACAACTGTATCAAATGCCACAGCACCGAACAATGGGTTCCTTCTTCCTTTGACCATTCCGCCTATTTTATGTTGGATGAGGACCACAATGCTAAATGCAGTACCTGCCACTTAAATAATAATTATAGCGCCTATACTTGCTATGGTTGCCACGAGCATACGCCTGCCAATATCCTCGCTGAGCACAACGAAGAAGGGATTTACAAAATCAACGATTGCGTTTCGTGCCATAAAAGTGCGAGCGAGGGAGAAGGAGCAGAGCGGGGAGGGGATGACGATTGAGTGTTCGTAAACATCCTGTACGACTTATGTGATCGTCATCACCAAATGCGCGTCGGAAGCCCGGTACCTTTGCAGCGGAGCATCGCGCAACCGATGCAGGTATGCTTTTTCTGTTTTAACAAATTGACCATCCATTCTTTATGATCAATCAAATGCTTTTTACCGGCTGGAATTTCATGCGCTGGTTACGCCTCGGATTGGGGGTTTTTATTGCCGTGCAGGCCATTCAAACCTCCGACCCTTTTGCGGGGTTCCTTGCGACATTTTTCCTATTCCAGGCGGTTACCAATACCGGATGCTGTGGGGCAGCCGGGTGCGCAGTGCCAATTTCTAAAGCTGCTGGAAACAAAGTTGAAAACGTTGAATTTGAGGAAGTAAAATAAAAAAGATAAGATGAAGTCGCTCTTTTTTTCATTGGCGCTTTCGGTGCTGGCATGGTCAGCGTCCGCTCAAGCCAGCCCTTTCAATATTCTGCTTGAACCCATGTCTGTGCCCGGTCTGGGTGGGCTTCAAGCTTATGCTTTCGGTCAGTACAACGGCAAATGGCTGGTCATTGGAGGCCGGCTCGACGGGTTACACCGCAGGCAACCGTTTGCTACTTTTGACCTGGCCGGGCACAATAACCAACTCATCGTTATTGACCCGGTTACCCATCAAAAATGGTCGGCGCCGCTTACTTCCCTTCCGCAACCGATGCAGGAACAGTTGAGTGCGACCAACATGCAATTCTTTCAGGAGGGGAACTACCTTTACCTAACCGGGGGCTATGGGTATAGCAGCACTGCTGGAGATCACGTCACTTACGACAAACTCACTGCGGTGGAAGTACCTGCGGTCATTGAGGCTATCATCAATGGGACTTCTTTCGGCTCAAATTTCCGCCAAATAACGGATGCGCAATTTGCCGTCACGGGAGGGCATTTATCCAAAATTTATGACACGTATTACTTAGTAGGCGGACAAAGGTTTGAAGGCCGATACAACCCGATGGGACCCAATCACGGCCCCGGGTTTGTGCAGGAATACACGGAACAAATCCGAAAATTTAAGATCAACGATGATGGGGTCACGCTTTCGGTGACCCATTTGCCAGCACTGACGGACCCGGAACAGTTGCATCGCCGCGACTACAATGTTGCTCCACAAATTTTGCCCAATGGACAAGAAGGCATTACGGCCTTTTCGGGTGTTTTCCAAAAAACGGTTGATTTGCCATACCTCAATTGTGTGAATATAGACAGCAGCGGGTATGCAGTAAATAATGATTTTTCCCAGTATTACAACCATTATCATTGTGCGTTTTTACCGCTTTATTCGCTCAACGCCAACGAAATGCATACCGTTTTTTTTGGCGGAATTGCCCAGTTTTACGACAGCCTGGGCACACTGGTACAGGACAACAACGTCCCTTTTGTCAGGACGATAGCCCGGGTTACCCGCAATGCTAACGGCGTGATGGCAGAGTATAAACTCCCCGTTGAAATGCCTGCTTTGCTTGGCGCGGGGGCTGAGTTTATCCCACTCGAAGGACTCCCCGTTTATGAAAACGGTGTACTTAAATTAGATGAACTGTCCGGGGACACCCTCCACGTTGGCTACATTTACGGCGGTATCGCCAGCTCAGCATCCAATATTTTTTGGATCAATACGGGGGCGGAAAGTATCGCTACCAGCCAGATCTTTAAGGTTTTTGTTGTGGTGAATACGCCAACTTCTACCCATGAGTTGAACCCTCATAGTACTGGAACCCTGCAGCTGAAGGTGTTCCCAAACCCAAACAGTGGCATGTTCAGCGTCAAATTTCAACTCCCTGAAATCAAACCAGTCTGGTTGAGCATCTCAGATATGAACGGTAAAATAATTGACCGGGAGGCTTTAAAAAACCTGGTAGCAGGAGAGAACAGGGTCACCCGGGAATTGAAAAGAACGGTGGCGGGTAAGGCTTGTATTGTAACTTTAGAGACTGAGGTGGAGCAAGCTTCTGTAAAAGTGGTTATTCAGGAATGAATAACCTGGCCGAAACAAGCTCTAATACACCGCCAGTAAACAAATCCCCAATAAAATCAGTACCGAACCAATCAACCTTGTAAATACCTGCTCCTCTGCCAGAAACCGGGCGCCGAGCAGTACGCCAATGACAATACTGAACTCCCGAACCGGGGCAACCGCATGAATGGGCGCACTTTTCATGGCGTACAAAACCAGGATAAAAGCAAAGGGACTGACCGTTGCAATGATCAATATTTTCAACCAATGTCCGCGCCAGATTGCCCGGATTTCCGGCTGGTTTTTTCGCGCAAGCGGCATTAAAAGCAGCAGTCGGATGGGGTGGGCGGTGTATTCGACTAAAACCGGCGCCAAGGCCAGCGTCGTGACGCAATAACCATCAAAAATGGTGTAGCACGATATCAAAAAGCCCGTCGCAATGCCATAAAAAATACCTTTGGCGACGCGCGCATCCTGCTGCGTCGCAGTGCCGGGATTCAACAAGCGCTTAAAACTAAATCCGCCGATGACCAAAGCCCCTGCGCCCACCAGCAGCAACCCGAGTACATCCTGGTACCGGATGGCTTCCTGCAAAAATAAAAACGCGCCCAGGCCTGAAAACACAGGCCCCGTGCCCCGCGCCAACGGATAAACCACTGAGAGATCGGCTTCCTGATACCCTTTTTGCAACACCAAAAAATAAACGGTGTGCAGCACGCCGGTGATGAGCAAAGCAAAGACGTTGATCCAGCTCCATTCAAATCCGAAATACCAGATTTGCCCGATGGAGATGGGTAGGAGAATGAGCGACATCACCAGCGCCAACAGCCAGACGAATAGTCCTCCGCCGGGGACGGTTTTGGCTAAATAATTCCAGCCGGCGTGGAGAAAAGACGAAAAAAGGACCAGAAGCAGGATATTGAGTGGCATGTGATGTTGGGTGATTACCTGGCGGATCCTGGAATTATTTAGCTGGCAAAGGTAGGAAAGTGCAGTTTAGGGCGGGTGTGATTTGGAACAATAAATTGCGGCAGATGAATCTGCCGATCCTGATTTCTTAGAAAAGAGAAAATCTTACTTAAGGTTTCTGAATCAACACGCTATTCCGGTCAAAAAAGTTGAAATACCTAATCGGGAAGAACGCAATGCCAGGTAGATACTTTGGGGAATGGAATTTTCCCGTTCTACGTGTCGGACACTTTCAAAGTGTCCGACACGTAGAACGGGAAAATTCCTCTAAAAAAAACTCTGAAACGCATTCCCAGTTGCTTTCCCCTCTGCGCCTATCGTCACATTAAAACCCAGCGACAGCGAAATGATGTGCTGGCTGCGTTTGTTTTCTTCCCCTTGCTTCGGAGAGGCTACATCCATCAAGTCATAAAAACCCATACCGCTGGCAAAAATCCGGCTGTTGCGGAATACATTTTTAGATACCCGTGCGCCAAAAATGGGGCCAAAATGAAACGAGTTGCCCCCGACGTCTTCCGGCAGCAGGATGCGGCTGGTTTCGGCCAGATTCAGCAAAGACACCAATTGCGTTGCGGTGAAATCATTTTCGGTAGCAATGCGCTGGATTTCGCTGTTCAGGTGGGTAAAGAAACCCGACTCGCTTTCCGAACGTGCAAAACTACCGTCGAAGCCCACCCGGGCGCCGCCGAATATTTCATAGTCGAAACTGCGCCCGATGCTCTGCGCGCCTGCGCCGTAATCCGTTTTGGCTAAGTTCATCTGATAATCTAAATGCAGGTGCGTGCCTTTTTTGCCTTCGCGGAAATAGCCGGGACTGATGCCAAATTCCAGAAAATGCCGCTGGATTTTCAGGTCAGACGACTCGCCAAAGCCGTAGCGGACAAACAGCATCACCACGGTTTTGTTGTAGCCGTTGCGCCCAAATTCCTGCCCAAGGTCAATGTCGTTCAGCGGTTCATTGGCGCCGCGCAACAGCGTTTCCAAGGTGGCGCCCAGCTTCACTAAATTCCACATCGCCTGGAAATGCGGGTTGGAAGAGAGGCTGGCGCGGTCGTCTAAGGCAAAGATGGTCGCCGTTTGCAATCCTATATCGAGTTGAGCATCATTCAGGTTGAGCAGGTAGCGGCGGCTGCCGTATTGCTGGTTTTGTTGCGCAGTTGAAATTGCAGGAAGCAAACCCAGTGCAGCAATGATGAGTAGAATTGTCCTGTTCATAATACGCTT
>JALHRK010000032.1 GCA_022841505.1 Saprospiraceae bacterium
CCGCTTTTTGCGGGACAAGTTGTGGTAAAAAAAATCATCCACCTATGTTGTAAAAACTACCCAAAGTACCTCAAAATCCGCTCCCGATCCTCATTTTCCTGATCACTTTTGTGGTACAATTCAACAAATACAATCCGGGCCTCCGTTTCAAACCAGGCGTAAACCAATCTCAATCCGGAATTTACGCCCCTGCCTTTCAGGCTTTTACAGGCAATTTTTTTGACTTTAATGACGCAGGTTTCGATACCGAGGCTGTCAATGCGGAAACTGAAAGGCGGCCGTTCGTTCGGTTCTACTTTTAACACTTTCCTAACCACGGCCAGGTCATCGTGCAGGCTCTGGTAACGCTTAAGCAATTGCTTCAGATCCCTGCGAAATTCGTCCAATTCGTCAAAAGTCATGGTTGTTCGGGTTCGTCGTTATAGGTTCTCACAGAAAACGGTGCTTCCCGGTAAAAAGCCAGCTCGTAGTCTAAAATTTCGCCCTCTTCAGAAGCTTTCCACGGCATATCGCGGTGGGAATATTCGCTGATGGCGGCAGCTGACCAATCAGAAAACTGCTCGATGACCTGGTCTATGGTTTCTTTTTCGGCGGCGTTCATTTGGGTCAAATCTGCTTTTTTCAGGGGCAGGTACCGGGTTTGCGGATAGCCGTGGTATTCCGTTTTGATGCGTTGTAAATGCCCGTTTGTGATCATCTGGAAAAGGATACTGTCCAATTTTTGCGGAACCGGCCCATACGGTAACTTGCGGTATTGGGCCCCGGTAAGGTGGGTTTCATATTTTTCATAATAATTAAAATCGCAGAAATACAGCAATTTATACAAAACCGTTTCTCCAACATTGGGTTTCCCTGCACAACGCTCCAGGATGTAAAGCAAAATATTCTGGAAGCGATTGACATTAAATTCGGGTACGGCAATCCTTGCTTCCGTTTTGGCAGGCGTTCCTGTGCTTTCCGGCTTCAATTTTTCCATGGCCTGAAAGTCTTTTGCCAAAAATTTGTCTAACGAAAAACCCAGCAATTCCGACAATTGGATCAATTCCATGATGGATACATTCCGCCTGCCCAATTCCATCTGGGCAACCGACGACCGGGGAATTTCCAGGAATTTTGCTATATCTTCCTGAGACAACCCCTTCAGTTTTCTAAGCTCCAGGATTCTTTTCCCGATGAGTCCGGGCGATAATCGTGCATCCATCGTGTTCCATAGTTTGATGCAAATTTAACAAATGTTCTTTTTTTAAACAAAAAAATGTTCATATTTGCGACAAGTTTTATCAGCGTGCATCATTCCCCAAATTGCTTACTTTAGCGGTAGTTTTTTACCACTTAGTTCACAACAGTTGTTTTCACATAGTTCACATAGAAATGTTGGTCAAAACATACTCCAGCGCAGTACATGGCGTAGATGCGCGCACCATCACAGCAGAAATCAATACCGGCGGCAACGTTACCGTGGGCACCCAGTTTTATTTTCTGGTGGGTCTGCCCGATAATGCCGTCAAGGAAGGCTTTCAGCGCATCGAAGCGGCCATCAAAAACAGCCACTACAACATGCTGCGCGTAAAAACGGTGGTCAACCTGGCGCCTGCCGACATCCGGAAGGAAGGTTCGGCCTACGACCTGCCCATCGCGGTGGGTTATCTGGCGGCAACAGACCAGATCAGCAGCGAACATTTGGATAAGTTTCTGATGATGGGCGAATTATCGCTCGACGGCAGTCTTCGGCCCGTGAAAGGGGCTTTGCCAATTGCCATTCAGGCGCGGCGCGAAAAATTCAGGGGCGTCATCCTGCCCAAAATCAATGCGCGGGAAGCCGCCATTGTGAGCGACATCGAGGTGTACGGCGTGGAAAACCTTCGCGAAGCTGTGGGTTTCCTGAACGGCGACCTGCAACTGACTCCGGTGACGGTCAATACGCGCGAGGAGTTTTTCGACAACCAGAGCGTATACGACGTAGATTTTTCGGATGTAAAAGGCCAGGAAAACATCAAGCGTTCGCTCGAAATTGCTGCGGCGGGTGGCCACAATGCCATCCTGATCGGGCCCCCGGGCGCCGGAAAGACCATGCTGGCGCGACGCCTGCCCACCATCCTGCCGCCACTCAACCTGCACGAAGCGCTCGAAACCACCAAAATCCACTCGGTTGCCGGCATTTTACCGGCCAATGCGGCGCTGATTTCCACGCGTCCGTTCCGCGCACCGCACCACACCATCAGCGACGTGGCGTTGGTCGGCGGCGGTTCCAATCCCATGCCCGGTGAAATTTCGCTGGCGCACAACGGCGTGTTGTTCCTCGATGAGTTGCCGGAGTTCAAACGCACGGTATTGGAAGTGTTGCGCCAACCCATGGAAGAGCGCCGGGTGACCATTTCGCGGGCTAAAATTTCGATCGAATACCCGTCCAGTTTTATGCTCATTGCTTCGATGAACCCCTGCCCCTGCGGCTACCACAACCACCCTGAAAAGGACTGCGTTTGCGGCCCCGGCGTGGTGAAACGCTACCTGAGCCGCATTTCCGGCCCCTTGCTCGACCGCATTGACCTGCACGTGGAGGTGACGCCGGTTTCGTTCGACGAACTGGCCAATCAACGCCCGCCTTCGGAAAACAGCAAAGACATCGTGAACCGCGTGGTCCGCGCCCGCGAAATCCAGGCCGAACGCTTTAAGGAACTGAACGGTATTTACAGCAACGCCCAAATGCCCAGCCGCATGGTGCGCGAAGTATGCGCCGTAAACCAGGCCGGCCAAACCCTCATCAAAAAGGCGATGGAAAAGCTTCAGCTCTCTGCCCGCGCTTACGACCGGATTTTGAAAGTTGCACGTACCTGCGCCGACCTGGCTGGCAGTCCGGATATCAAGATTGAACATTTGGCGGAAGCGATTCATTTCCGGACGCTGGATCGAGAGGGTTGGGCTGGGTAAAACGGGTTGGAGCTTCAGCACGAGCTGGGAAAGTAGCGGAGTCTCCTCACGTGCGGGCTACTATCCTCAATTATTAAATATCTTATTAATTTTCGCCCCTTCTATTTTATTATTCTCATCGAACCAAATAATGCAATTAATACTTTCTCCCATATACTGTGGTCCATTCCTGTTGATGGGAAAGTAGGTGTCAAGGTTTAAGAATAGTTCACAATAAATTTTATTATGGGAAAGCTCTGTAAAGAAAAAAACATAATCTGGGAACGAAGAATTGGACAAAACTGAAATGCCCGGTTTTTTCTGTGGCTTAAAATTATTGTATAAACTGTCATTAAAATAATTCCTGTCGTTTGCACTTAACTCAGGATAAATACTGTATGGGTTAACTTTGTACTTGAATTTTTTTTCAGGCCCAGTATGTCTTTCGATGAAAGAACTAACCTTTTGAGAAGATTTTAAATAATCTATTGTCATTTGGCATCTTTGAACAAAGTGAGTTTCATCTTGGTCTCTATTCTGACATGCCACGGTGCTGTAGAAAATAAGCACTGATAATTTCATATACATGTTTGCACTCATTTTCTAATCATTTTTTATAAATAGCAGCAATATTGGTTTTGAAAAATTCAATCCACTGTCGCCGCTCACTACTGTAATGATTTCGACTACTGGCGAGTGTTACAACTATTTCATAACTTTAGGACGCTCATCACACCATTAGGTTTTTGCCATTCCAAGCCTATATGCCGACCAAATGCACCCCTATTATAAGAACAACGTTGCGACAAGTTTAATTATACGTTACTTCATGGATATTAACATCTTTTATTATATTAGCCTCGTTAAATGAAATAATGGCTATAATACTTCTACCTATTCTTAATGGTTCATTTTTTTTAGTAGAAGAATATGTTTTGGGGTTAATAAATAATTGACAATAGAGTTTGTCTTCCGGTAATTTGGTAAAGTAAAACTTATAATTTGGGAACCAGGAATTTGAAAGGTGTGAAAGGCCACGTGTCTTTTCCGGCACAAAACTATTTTTTAAACTATCAATAAACTCTATAGAGAAACCTGATTCAAGCTCCAATAAAATTGGGCGAATATTGTAATCATCCACTTTGTAAGAAAAAGGTTTGGAACCTGTATGCCATTCAATGAAAGTAGTGACTGTATCGTTGGTTTTTAGGTATTCAATGGCGATTTGGGCTCTTTGGATAAGGTGAGTTTCATCCTTATCTTTATTCTGGCATGCCACAACACTGTAGCAAATAAGTACCAATAATTTTATATACATGCTATTACTCATTTGCTAATCATTTTTTTATAAGTAGGAGCAATATTGGTTTTGAAGAAGTTAATCCATTTTTGTCGCTCTCTACTGTATTGTTCTCTGCTGGTTTGAAGGGTAACAACTTTTTCACCATTAGGCTTTTGCCACTCAAGGCCGATTCCCCTAAGGCCCCTGGGGAAATCAGAATATTGTAGTCTTTGTGGTAATCTTAACTCTTGCCGGAAAACATTAACCTTTTCTTCAACTGGGCCGGCTATGCTCGTTCCTTCTCCGAAGGGATTTGGATCATGCAATAGCTCACTTTCTCCATATTGTTTTGCTCCGGCATATGTATGTAAAGATTCATGCAGAAACGTCATGCCATATCCGTAAGAAAGTGAATTGAGACCTTTTTCTTCCAAAGAGTTCATCTGGCCTTCTATTTGAGTCGTACTTAAAAAAACATTTTCCCCGTCTGCTGCGAAACTTTCATTTTCTCCAACCTTGACATTCACCACTTTATCATCTCCAATAACTCCCCTTACATAATCTCTCGCACTTTTGCTGGTTCCCTCTGTTCTTGCTTTTATTTCTTTGTTTT
This sequence comes from Saprospiraceae bacterium, assembly GCA_022841505.1. Taxonomy (GTDB): domain Bacteria; phylum Bacteroidota; class Bacteroidia; order Chitinophagales; family Saprospiraceae; genus JABWAJ01. The sequence goes on from JALHRK010000032.1 coordinate 4,803, forward strand.
CAACAAGGTTGCCGTTTTCAATTCTGAACTGCATGCCGGTGATGGCATTCAGTTCCCATATTAAATTTGCAAGCAACCATATTCCATCCTTATTAACGCCCCCATTGCCATTATTCAATAAAGCGCTTACATCAATCCGGGTTCCATCTGGGTCTACTAATAATATGGGATTATTAGCCACATAATTATATGGCGATAAATTAGAATATTCTGATGCTGCCGGATCTATCTGCCCCCATCTCCCCAGCGTCGCATCATACCAACGCGCCCCGTAATCCGTCCAGTTCAACCCCATTTCCTCATTCAGTTCTTTCCCATTAAACTGATATTTATTCTCCGGCGCTGTCGTTGCATACCAATCCCCAACCTGGTTCAACCCAAAAGGATAATAATGCTCTTCCTGCATGATTTCGCTTGGGGTAGCCCCTTATGAGCGGGGGCCTATAACCAAATCAGGCCTCATGAAAATCTGGTGTATTTATCCCCTATGAACTATGAAATTTTAACCAAGGATTTCTACTTTTACCCGGTTGCTGCCTAGGGGAGGGTACATGATGACCGCTGAAAAAACTAGAGCGCTTAATTATAAACGCAAGAAGCAATTAGAACATCTTCAATTAAGCCCGCATCATTGAACTTAAATAAAAACTGAATTGCAGGCCCCATTTTTATCGCTGAGCCAAGATTTAAACGGGCATCCAACATCTCCGCAACAAGGTAGTCTTCAATTGGCTCTGAAAAGGTTAATACTATTTTTGAATCAGATTTTTCTAATAGTTTTCCAAATAATGGATATTGATAAGAAGAAAAACCATATCGTTTATTATATAGTGATCGCGTTGTAATAAATTCTTTTTCAATACGAAAATTCTTTTTTATTAATTGATTTTCAAAGAAATAAATAGGCAAAAACATTATCTCTTCCCGGAGATTGAATTCTATATACTGTTCTCTTTTTTTTACTGCGTGAGGGAATGTTTTTTTTATTTCTAAATTGATGGCTTTATTTGACTTTAAGTAGATCAAAGAAACAAGATATTTATTGTTAATGGAATCTTGAGCATAAACTCCATTTGGTAAAATGCATAGTGGAGCAATTATAAACATTACTCGTAAAACCAAGATTCTTTTTTGATTACTGAAGGTCATTTCGTCATGATTAATGATTACACAATAACAAAAGCAAAATTCAGCTTGTCAGCGTCTGGGTACTTTTATATAACTTGATGCAGGTAAAATGCCACGCTCCAAACTTCGAAGAGTAGCTTTACTAAATGCATAATAGATATAAGATTCGTCGCCCTTAACATTATACCCCGTATAATCTACTCTTTTACCATAATCTCGCCCCAATTGGCGTCTAATTCTGTTTTCATTTACAATATTATTGCCAATTAGATGAACATTACCTGCCCGCCAATCCAATTTTCTTCCCCCAACACGAGTATGGCCTAATTCATGTAAAAAATTCATCCCAGAACCATACGTCTGTGGATTTAAATCAGTAGACGTCCCTTTAACAAAGGCATCAACTTGATCAAAATCAAAATTAAGCTCATTTTGTTTTTCGGAATCAGCGCTTTCCATAGGAACGTTACTTCCCATACCTCGATTGTCTTTGGCATTAACAGTTTCCTTATTATCTATCGCTTTCATAAGCATTTTCCTGGCCCGTTTGCTCCCTTCCAGCTTCCCCTCTGGTACTTCATAAGTTAAATTCCCATCATCATCCGCAGATAGAATTAAACCGGTGATTTTTTCTAGATCCGCTTCAAGCTTTTCATAATCGTCAGGGCTCTTTTCTCTTAAGTCTGAAACATTTATTGAATCACCATTTACATCTATGAATAGGATGGGATTGTTTGCGGCATACCCATAAGGGGTTAATGCATAATATTTCTCAGCAAACCGGTCAATAGTCATAAACCGGCCAAGCGCAGGATCTTGCCAGCGATTCCCGAAATCTACCCAGTTAATTCCCATTTCTTCATTCAATTCTTTTCCATTAAACTGATACTTATTCTCCGGCGCGGTCGTTGCATACCAATCCCCAACCTGATTCAACCCAAAAGGATAATAATGCTCCTCCTGCATGATTTCGCTCTCGTTGGCTGGCGTCGCAAGGTTGTCGGCGTATTCAATACGCCCATTATTGTTTAAATCGCTAAAAGCCAAGCGCATATTGCCTAAATGGTCTTTGTGGTGGTATTCAGAGCGATAAGATTGCAAAACTACGCCAAATTGATCATACACAGCGGCCAAGCGTCCTTCGGCCCAATGAATGGACTCTACCTTCCCATTGAAATATTCAATGCCATTGAGGTAGTAACGGTTACCCGCACTACTTTTTTTCTTCCATTTCCTGTCGGGTGGCGTCGTAGGTGAAGTCGAGGTTGATGTTCACTTTCTGAACACGCTGCGGCAGGTTCAGAAATATTGACTTTACTCAATCCTCAACCCAACCTCGAAGCTTTCCTGATTTTCGCTATTCAATTGCTTGCTATATCTAAACTGAAAAGACATTGAATCTGCATGCAGATGTTCTAGCAATAGAGTAGAAAAATGAAAATAATACTTTTTACCGGGTACTATCATGCAGGATTTTTGATAAGACTGGTCAATTCGACTGCCTGTCCATACAATTGAATCCTCTTTTATAAATCTCATATATTGTATAAAAGAGGGTTGATAAAGTGTTGTGTCTTTTGGAGCAGTCGAATAGCGCAAAGTGTCAACAGCGTTGCTCAAGACGAGGATGTACTTCCCATATAAATCGCCAGTAGAAGCTAAAGTAGTGTCTATTTCAATAGGGCCGATTATTTGGCATTGAGCAATTTTATTTGCACTTGTAGCATCGGGTTCTTTCTCCTGGTTGCGGCACATTATTGCAAGAATACTAAGTATGACAATGATGATGAGCTCGATCTTCATGCTTTTTAATTTTTAGGGATGTAAGACCATGCTTTAACCCACCACGAATGTTCAAATATTATGTGTTCCGCAGGATGTAGCTTGTTTTTTGGAAGTGGCCCTTTGGGAATCCCGCCATAATTTTTACGCATAAATTCTCCATCCATTAGTAAATTCTGATATTTATTGAAGTGAGCTGTAGTTTCTTGCGAGTTGTATTTATAGTAGTCACGTGTATAATGAAAATAAGTCTGATGAAGTAAAGAGTGAAGCGTTTCATGGGCAATTAGATAACCAAGACCGTATTCTTTGGATTCCTTTTTGCGACCATGTAATTCATGATAATTATAATTCACGTAATTAGTCTTATCAGGTACCCCACTTGTACTGGTAACCGCACCACCACTTCGCGATTCGGCATGGTAGATAATCCTAATAAAAACATCATACCATTTGAGTGAGAGAGCATCACCCTGTGCTTGAGTCAATATAATGTATCTAATGTTATCAATACCATTCTTTACATAAATATCTGTCGCATGGGTAAGTGCTCTTAATAAAGATACCTTATCATCCTTGAGCCTATCCGAAATACCATTTACGATGTAAGCATTGATATCCGCATCTTCTCTCGATGCTGCTGGTTGATTCTCTTGTGTATTCGGAAGACTTTCTCCCCCCTCCTGACTATCCCACTCAGCTTGCCGCCTTTCCATCGGCGTAGCAAAATAAGTGTTATAAAAATTTTGCGAAATACGACTATCCGCTGAAGTTGGGTAGGCTCCATTCGGGTCAATCATATTAATCGGGTTATTGAACGCATAGGAATAAACTGACCAATCAGAAAAACTTTCGGCTGCAGGATCCAGTACATTCCATCTCCCCAGCGTCGCATCATACCAACGCGCCCCGTAATCCGTCCAGTTCAACCCCATTTCCTCATTCAATTCCTTCCCATTAAACTGATACTTATTTTCCGGCGCTGTCGTTGCATACCAGTCTCCAACCTGATTCAACCCAAAAGGATAATAATGCTCCTCCTGCATGATTTCGCTTGGGGTAGCTCCGTATTCAATATGGCGGTTATTGTTCAGATCACTGAATGTTAATCGTGTGTTGCCCAAGTGGTCTCTGTGGCTATACTCTGAGCGGTAAGACTGCAAAACTACACCAAATTGATCGTATACAGCCGCCAAGCGTCCTTCGGCCCAATGAATGGACTCTACCTTTCCATTAAAGTATTCAATGCCGTTGAGGTAGTAGCGGTTGCCTGCGCTGCTTTTTTTCTGCCATTTACGCCCAGTGGCATCGTAGGTGAAGTCGAGGTTGATGTTTACTTTCTGAACGCGCTGCGGCAGGTTTAGAAAATTGTACTGGATGCTCAGCCCCTTGTGAGGATCCTGAATGAGGTTGCCACTGTTGTCATACACATAAGGTGCGGAAGAATTTTCCTTAAAGCCATAGTCACGAAACTCGGCGGGGGCATTGTCTTTCACTTCCTGCAATCGCCCGGAACCATAGGTGTAACTCAACTGGTCTATGATGCCAAACCGCAGACATTCGGTTGGGTCGGGGATGGCACCGTAGCGATTCAGCGCCTGAATATTGCCGATGGGGTCGTACTGGAAACCATAGGATCTGTAAGTATCACCAATGCTGGTCAAATAGTTCAGCGCGCCGGGCGGGTCTTCTACCAAAAACTCTTCACCGAAATGGGTATCCACCAGACGATTAAGTGGATCGTAGGCATAGGTATAAAACTTGATATTGCGATTGGTGACTTTCCAGCGCGCTTTTTCAATGTTGCCATTGGGCTCGTACTGGAAGCTCATGGAAAACAGCGGTTTGCGTTCGCGTATCACCACATTGATGCGATTGCGCAGGTGCGTGATCTGCAATTGATCCAACACCAAATGCGGCCCTTCAAGCTGCGACAGCAGGGCGTCGCCGAGGATGTACATGGTGGAGCCGTCGCACAGTTGTACCAAATAAAGGTTGATGGGCAAGGTCAGACTGAACACATCCAGGCCGGCCATTGCGCTAAGGATTTGCGCCACCGACAATTGTTGTTGCTCTTCTTGCAAAGGTGTGCATCCGAGCGGTTCCAGGTCGCATTCAGGCGGGGGTTGCGGACCGGCATTTGGCGAAACTTTCACGACAGTTCCGCTGTTGCGGTCGGCTAACAACTGGGTCATGTTTTTGGTAACTTTGGTGTTGTTCGTTAAGGTGACGGTAAAAGTTTGATTGGCATTGCTGATATGGATACGGTCTGTCCGGGTATATGGGCCTTTGAGAAGATGGAGTTCATCCCGGAAAACCCAGCGTTTGGCGCCATTCGCCAGAATGACCTGGTACAACACATTCGGATAAGGAAACCCCGTAAGTGTACGGCTGTTCATAAATGCGTCAAGTTGAGCCAAGGAAGCCGCCTGTTGCGACAGATCACCGGTAGGTGTTCCTTTCAGGTTTTTGCACAAAACAAGTTTGACATTGTAGCGGTCGAAACGAAATTCCTGATTTTCTATGCTGGCCACTTTATTAAATCGCAGATTGGTCTGTAGAATGCGCAGGCGTGCTTTTTCTTCGCCCCGAGTAGTAAGGAAGACCTCATAAGCCACCGATTCATAGAGGTAGCCGTTTGCCGTGAGCCATTGTTTCAGGTCGTTTTCCAGTGCTAACCTGCCCTGAGGCGTTGAGCCAACGTAAGGATAATTAGGAAGGGGCAATACACTGTCAAGCGCAGTAATCGCAGTGATAACGCCCTTCGCAGTTGCTTTGTAGTCCATGATGACCGTATAGGAAGCCAATTCTTCATAACAAATTGCTTCGGAACAAGGATCAAGCTCCGGGATGACGACATCTTCGCCCCTGCTGATGAGTTCCAGCAATTCGTTTAGCGTTACTTCTTCTTCTATTTGGGCAAATTCTTCCGGTGGCGTAAGCGAATTATCACAAGTCAGCTTGTCAGAAAGCTCTGCTTTTGGTCGGTTCATTTCAGTAACCCAGCCGCGCTCATTGTATCTGTAAAGGATGCGGTCGAGATACTCTATTCCGCCCACAGAGCCTAATTTCTTCACGATAAGCTCATCCCGGTCGTTCCAGGTTTTGGCAACTGCTGCGGCATAGGGTGCATTGGAACCAAAGCTTTGGATGATTTCCCGCCCGAATTCGTCATAGTGATAAACACTGTTCGTTGTTACACTTTGCGGGCCGCTATGCACACGTGAAGTAAAAGAAAGCCAGTCGGCGTCGTTGTAGCCGAAAAGATAGACATCACTCATGGCAATGCCATCGAGGGTATAGTTATCTTGTTGCCCTTCGACTCTGCCAAAGAGGTCATAACCATAAATAGTCTGTGTGAAAGTAGTAGATGCGCCAAACATCTTTGCCTGCATGGATAGCAACTTACCGGTCAAAATTCCGCCGGAAGATTCGCCATAGGTGTTTTCTTTGATCATCGCACCCGGCGTCCCTTCACCACTGACCTGCGTTGCCAGCAATACTTGCAATTCCCGGCCATAAACATCGTAAATATAGTCAACGCGGTTGTTATTGGCATCTATAGTATATTTCAACAAGTCATTGGCATCGTAGTAGCGGTAGCGCATCGTTCCTCCGCCCGGTATAGTTTTGGAATCCATCCGGTTGCGGGAGTCATACGTATAAACGTAATGATCGCCTGTAGGGGGAATTACCCGTTCTACATTACCCGGATCGGTGTATTGGAAGGTGGTTTCACCATCAATGGCATTGCGGGTTTTATACTGGCGACCTAAGATATCCGTGAGTTGGTCGGTTTCATTTCCTTTTTCATCAATAACGGTTATTTTGTAATAATTGCCTTCCGATCCGTAAAGGGTTTCCGTGGCATTTCCGTCCGGCATAATGGTCTTTACCACCCGGTTGAGCGGGGAGTTGTCGAACAAATAAGTCACAAAATTACCAGGGAGATAGGTTTCTTTGAAAACCCGACTTCTGGCATCATACACAAACTCATGTTTGACAACACCATTGTGTCTATTCCGGATTATACGCCCAAGTCCGTCAAACTCCTCTATCTTCGTTTGCGGAGGCCCAGTCTCATAAACGGTTTTTGTAATTACTTGACTTGGTAACCCGTAGATATAGGTAAAGGAAGTTTTTATCCTGCCTTGTCGTGAAGTAATACTGGATAAGCGTCCTAAGCCGTCATAAGTATATTCAGTGGTCTGATCGTCAATTTCTACTGCTTCTTTCAGAAAAAGGCTTTGTGGATAATAGCTATAGGAGCGATCCCAGTCTAAGTAATCCCTAGCAGTGAGTTTACCATTTTGCCATGTATAAGTTTCACTTGGAAAACCCATCGAAGTAAAAGTGTTTGGATAGCCGCCACTATAACTACCAATAGTACTACGAGTAAGTGTTGAACCACCGGGCAAAATTTCTTTATAAAGCGTTGGATAACCATTCGTATAGGTTTTTTCATAACCACCTACTGTAGCGCCATTCACTTTTCGCCTCATTTTGATGGGAATACCCACCATATAGGCAGTAATCATATAGTTATTGGAAGCTTCATGCGCAAAATCGTATTCCGAACGGTGGATCTTGCCATCGCTGTTGTTAACGTTTTCTGCTATTGGATTCAAGTGAATTCGACTGAGTGAATATTCATAGGTCATGGTGGTAGTCACCCCATCCGTTTGTTCTTGTTTTTGTGTTAACAGCACCCGACCCAATGGTATTGAATATGGAGCATAAACTACTCGTAATCTACAAACCGGGTCAGCCGGAAACTGAGGGCCACCGCATCCCGGTACATCGAATATGTTATTTACGACTACCTTTTTTGCATGCACCAAATTGTCAGTTTCTATCAGATAAGTATAGGCAACTTCTCTAACTAAGTTATTTTCAGCATTATAGTGTTCTTCTTTGTGAAGCGTGCCGGAACCCATGACCTGCTGAGTAGGAGCAGGCGGATAATAATAGTTAGGTGTAGGAATGAGGTTATTGTAGCGATAAGTGCTTTTGGCATTATCAGGATATACCACATGGACGACAGAATAGCCAATATGGTAACCCTGCGTATTGCGCATTGGTGGATTAGGAGAACTGTTAACCAGGTACCCCAGAAATTCAATGTTGTTATTGAGTAAAAGTGGGTTACTGTTAGGGTTGAAAACATATTGTGGATTTCCGGCATAAAGAATCCCGGTACTATATTCAAAATTTCTAACCACAGGCACGCCTCCCATGCCATCGGTGTCTGTAATCTGTTTTACGCGTAATCCACCCACTATATTTGGAGAATTAGGATTTTCCTTATGCGCTTCATAAATAAACTTTGTTTTGCCTCCGGTCGGATAGGTAATTTCTTCCAGGATACAGGCTTTCATTTTTTCCTCATTTGGAGCCCGGTTTGCAAGTCCTGTCTGATTGGATCCAGGATAAGAGGGATCGCAAGGAGCAGTAAAGTTAGGAATAAGGCCAACGTTTTGGTCAGCGCCATTGTAGTACCCCCAATGGTCACGCCCCCAGGAAAGGCGGCGACCTATTGCCTGTGGATTATAGGCAAATTGGTAAGGAGGCAGAGTAACAGAACCGCCGCGTTCCTGCACTTGATCTAAGCGGAGTCGTTTTTTGTCCGTAAGGGTCGTCAGGTCGTAATCCGTACCAGTAACTGCTGTACTTTGGAAGTAAGAATAACTGAAATCAAAATATTTAATCCATGCCCCCGAAGTTATTTTTATCTGCTCCAGACGCTTTGCTTCTTCATTGTTGTTGTAAATGTTCCTATACTTTGTAACGTCTTGCCGAAGCGTAGTTGCAATAAAATCAACCGTGGCATAACCTTTACTGGTTGTAATCTGATTCAGGCGGTAACCATTTACACTATTCACCATCAAACCTACAGGACCATATTGCAATCCGTAAGTAGGTTGTGGTACGCAAGTATTACTTAAAACACCAGAATGGGATAACCTATCCGGAAAACTGTATTTTTCAGGTACATAAGTAAAATTGATCCAGTGGGAGCCGTCATGTGATTCTATTCGGGTGAGGTACCAGGTTGTAGAGGTGCGGTAATCATCAAGGATGGCCCCAAGCCCGTCCGGGTCGGAATAAACGGTTTCTTTGGCATTTATCCCACCGAAGTAATATTTTGTGCCGTCTGGCGTCGTTACGCGCCAACTGTCAAAGTTTCCGGAGGTATAGTTCAGCGGCTCGATTTTCAAATCCTGATCAGGCAAAACATGAACTTGTCTTGACTCATTAAAGATGAATTTACCACTGTATCCATTAAAATTGAATGTAAAAATATCTGGCTCTGTATCTATGTTTCCTCGTCCTGCATCTAAATAATGTGCGTAGCAGGAATTTGGATCCAAGTTATGACCTGTTGGTCCACCAGGGTCATTAGGATCAACTAAATAATTAGGATTGCTTATGCAAACTGGATAGTCAGTAAAGATAGGGTTCAATCCGTTATCTTCAAACCAGCCTTCTCCGCCTGTTATGGAATATCGGGGGCTTGGATGGGTGTTTTGATTCCCTTCATCCGGCGCGCCAATAATGGTGCGCGTAATCATCCCACCTGCATTCACACTCCATCCCAGGCCTACCCAGCTTGCAATTTCCTCTACTTTGACACCTGAACTGTGATAATCAAGCGTGATATTCAGCACCAGGTCACCGTCTTTGACCGCATACAGCGGCAGAGAAATGTTTGGAACCCCGGTATGGTGACTGACTGGAATATCAGCATATTTACCGAGCGAGGCAACAGTAGGCGCAGGTGATCCTACTTCACGAAGGGTATTTTGCGGTTGCGCAAAAAGCAGGAAAGGATAACTTAAAAACAAAAAAACAGACAGTAGTAATTTGAAAATACTCAAAACTCGAAAATTCCAATTTGGTATGGAGAGAGATTTCATGGCTTATGGTTTTTTTGACGCGTTCAAAGATAGGCTGGATTATTTAGCTTGTCAAGGGCAAATAATGTTAAATTTGTCGTCAACACGAGGACGACGAACAATCCGATTAAATCAACGACTCACCATATTGGGTTTGAAATACTGACAAGCTGACTTAATGTACCCTTCTATTTTCTCCCTTGTCTCCATTCCAGGCCTCCTTTGATCCAGTTCAATGTGCCTCAAATTTGAAACGTCGCAGTCGATCAGTTCAGCAACCTGTTTTTGAGTTTTCCCAGTGATGAGCCTGGTATAGTACAACTGCTTGCCGATGGAACAGTCATCAACTTTGAAAGGAATATATCCTATGAACTTGATGATTTCCTTTGCGAACTTGGCAGTCGGTTGGTTACGGTTCAGTTCCCAACAAGTTACCATATCAGTTGATACTTTTAGGACATTCGCCACATCGGGTTGAGACAATCCACGGTCAAGGCGAACCTTCCGAAGATGATCCCCGAGGGTATTCAATTCTTCTGGATATGCAGGATTTGAGGGTCTTTTGCCTTTCAATTGGATTTGACAACTATGCAACGAACCCTTGCCCCTGCGGCTACCACAACCACCCTGAAAAGGACTGCGTTTGCGGCCCCGGCGTAGTGAAACGCTACCTGAGCCGGATTTCCGGCCCTTTGCTCGACCGCATTGACCTGCACGTGGAGGTGACGCCGGTTTCGTTCGACGAACTGGCCAATCAACGCCCGCCTTCGGAAAACAGCAAAGACATTGTGAACCGCGTGGTCCGCGCCCGCGAAATCCAGGCCGAACGCTTTAAGGAATTGAACGGTATTTACAGCAACGCCCAAATGCCGAGCCGCATGGTGCGCGAAGTATGCGCGATAAACCAAGCTGGCCAAACCCTCATCAAAAAAGCGATGGAAAAGCTTCAGCTTTCTGCCCGCGCTTACGACCGGATTTTGAAAGTTGCCCGCACCTGCGCTGATCTGGCCGGTAGTCCGGAAATAAAAATTGAGCATTTGGCGGAAGCGATTCATTTCAGGACGCTGGATCGGGAGGGCTGGGCGGGGTAGCAGGGGTAAAGAGGCAAAAGGCAAGGGGCAATTTTATTTCGTGAAATTTGATGCTTTCGTAAGCTGACAGGTGTCGGACACTTTTGGCAGTGTCCGACACCTGTCAGCATGCCTCCAATTTACGCACCACCCATTCCCGTTCTGCCAACAGCTTCGTCGCCCTGATTTCCCCGCTCGCGGCCAATCTCTCATCTGTCAAAATTGTTCGCTTGTTACTACTTCCGGTAGTCAACGGATCAAAACTGCGGGCTCCAGCCCGGCTATAAAAAACTAAGCCCGTGCTGATCAAGTATTTTGTTACAGGTATGACTCTATTTTGTTGTGCAGATATTCCTTTGTTTGCAGGCCTACGATTTTTTCTTTCAATTCGCCATTTTTGAACAGCAGGAAGGTCGGAATACCTCGTATATTGTAATTAGTAGGAATTTCCGGATTGTCATCGATATTAACTTTGGCAATTACGGCTCTCCCTGCATATTCATCGGAAAGATCTTCTATTACCGGATTCATCATTTTACAAGGGCCACACCATTCAGCCCAGAGGTCAATCAGGACGACTTGGTTGGTATCAAGAACATCAGATTGGAACGTCGAATCAGTGATTTCTTTTGTCATTATGTAAAATTTTTGGTTGTTTTGATAAACATCTCTTCTCACATGCTTTACAACAGATTAGTTGTATCCACCTGTACCTTCACTTTCTGAAAATAGCTTTTAGAAACGGAACCTGGGGAAGGCGGGAAACAATCCAGATTTCCTGCCACAAGGTCGTCTTTTCGTCCAAAAAACTCAAAACCCGGTTGATTGGATTGTTTTTAAACAGCTTCATAAAAATGGTTCTGATCAGTTGAGGTTCGTGCAGGATAATCCTCAGCAGCAATGAATCATAGAAAAGGTATTTTCGGGTGGTTACCCGCGTTTCTATTTTTTCATTGTTTTTAATCCGGTCAATAATGGCTTGGGTATTCCGCATATTCCTGATGAAGGAATAACCGGTTGAAGCTTTGATGCACCCTGCGGCGGTTCCTATGGGGATGATGTTGTTTACGTTGCCGGATTGCAATTTTGTCAGACTCATGGGGATTTGGCCCTGCTCAATTAAATCAATGGTGTAGTTTTTTGTAAAATTCTTTTCAATGTATTTTTTGAGCGAGGTTTCATAATTCTCCAAATCGTATATTTCAGCCGAAAAAATGGTACATTCCACCATGGCGCTGTTTTTTGAAAAAGGCAGGACGTAAATAAACCGCACATCGGGTTGGTCGCCTAAATCAAAATCCATGAGCATGGCTTGATCCGCATCAAAGCAATCTTTATCCGTTGTGATTTTCCATCCTAAAAAATGTTGCCAAACCGGTGGTTTTTCGGTTTGTTTATGCATTATTTTTGGATGGCTGTAAAAAACGTATTCGCTTTTAAATCCCTGATTGGAGGATTTTACGAAATTCATGCCATTTGATGAAGTAATCTCAATCACCTCCTCAAAAACAACTTTTATCCGAGGATCGGTTTTAAAATAGTCAAAATGGTACTTTGCAAAATTGGCGCTGTTGATGTACTGATAACTTCCTGGAGCAATGCTTTTTGTGGTTGAAAATCCTTCCGCCCTAAATCCAATTTGATTCCACTCTTTTTCAACCAAATCCCGGTATACATGATTTTTGTCGTACCAAAAGCACCATGATTTTTCCTGGTGGTTTTCATTGGCTTCCAGCAAGAGTACAGATTTCACCGCGTCTCCGGGAAGGTCCAACAACGCTTTTGCGAGTTGCAGTCCTGCAGAGCCCGCGCCGATGATGATGTATTGAAATTGTTGATCCATTGCCAATAATAAAATTTCATTTATAAAAACAACTGCACCGCTTCTTCTGCTCGCTCCACAACCTCCCCAATCGGTTCAGCATACAACCCCGCTTCCCCCAACATCGCTTCCAACGCTTCACGCCCGTCCGGGGTCACCGCAATCAGCAAACCGCCGCTCGTTTGCGGATCAGCCAGGATGAAGCGCTGCCCGTCAGTTGGTTCCACCAGCGCGTGGCCGAATGCAGCGAGGTTGTTGTTGGCGCCTTTCGGCAAACAGAAAGCGTAGAGAAAATTGTCAACCTTGTCCAAAACGGGCACTTTTTCCCAAAACAAACGCGCACTGGCGCCGGATGCGTCGCAAAGTTCAAACAAATGCCCCAGCAGGCCGAAGCCGGTGACGTCCGTCATAGCCGACACTTCGGGTAAAGTGGCCACTTTTGCGCCAATGCTGTTGAGTTTGGTCATCAGGGCTACTGCAGGCCCCAGGTCTTCAGCTGGCAGCAGGCCCATTTTTACCACCGTCGTCAGCAGGCCCACGCCGAGGGGTTTGGTGAGATAGAGCAGGTCGCCAGGTTTGGCGCCGCCATTTTTTTTCAGGTTTTCTTTCTTGACTAAGCCGTTGACGGCTAAGCCGAAAATCGGTTCCGGATTGTCAATGCTGTGGCCACCGGCTAACGGAATTCCGGCTTCTTCGCAAACCGATTTGCAGCCGTCAAGGATGCGTTGCACTTGCCAGATGGGCAATTTATCCACCGGAAATGCCAGCACCGCCAGGGCAAAAATGGGCCGCCCGCCCATCGCAAAAATATCGCTCAGCGCATTAGCGCTCGCGATGCGCCCGAAGTCGAAAGGATCGTCCACAATCGGCATAAAAAAATCAGTGGTACTCAGCAGCAGGTTGCCATCGCCCAGGTCCCAGGCGGCGGCATCGTCTTTTTGAGCATTGCCCACCAAAAGTTGGGGGTGTACGCCGCTTGCGGCGCTGCCCGCCAGGATTTCGTGCAAGGTACCGGCTGCAATTTTACAACCACAGCCCGTGCCATGACTGAGCATGGTGAGGCGGATATCAGAAGTTTCAGGTTCCATATTGAGTTTATTTCAAAGTCAAAGGTAGTTCTGAAACATATATTTCCGATACTTGTTGCCCGATACATAAGTTAGCTGATGACTTCCATTCATTTTACCGACCACCTGATTGCAGCAATACTGATGATTGTTGCGCCGATGTATACCTTGATGCGGCGACGCACCCGGAGTATGGAGGGGATGGTTTTCAATTCTGCTCAAAAATCCAGCCTTTACCTTGCCAATAGCCTCGTTCAGTGGGGCATCGTGGTGGTCGTGATAATCGCGTGGGTCCTCCAGGGGCACCCGCTCACCGCCATGGGGCTGCAATTACCGAATCTCGAACTTTGGCCGTGGGTGATAGCCGTGACGCTGTTGTTTTGGGGCGCTTATGCCTGGAATACCTGGCGACAGATCGGCACGCCGGAAGCGCTGGAGGAAACCCGCGCGCAATGGCACAACAAGACGCCTTTTATGCCCGCAAATCTGCGGGAATTTTTCCCGTTCATTGGGATGGCCCTAACCGCCGGAATTTGTGAAGAAATCCTGTTTCGCGGCTTTTTGATGACCTACCTGCAAGCCCTGTCCTACGGATCGCCCAAGTTCCAGAGCATGGTCGTTTCAGCAGCAGTTTTTGCAGTTTTACACGTTTATCAGGGTCGCGTGGCTGCCATGAAAATTTTTGTATTTTCGCTGGCATTCGGGGCTTTGTACATCCTGACCAATTCGATTTTGATTTCGATTCTGGTTCATGCTTTAGTAGATCTGGTCAGCGGCTGGATTGGATTTAAAGTAATTTTGAAGGAAAAATCGGGGGGTGATTCGTAGTTTTGGGTTTTCTTTTTCGGGCCGGGTTGTGTAATAAGGTGCAAAAGGCAAAAGGCAAAAGGCAATAATTTTGTAAATCTTGATGTTTTCGTAATCAAATCAGAAAAAATTACAAGAACATCAACCATTACAAAACAAAATTGCCCCTTGTCCCTTGCCTTTTGCCCCTTTACACAACCCCGGTGCAAATCCCCGCCGAATCGGAGTTCGGCGGTACAAAAAATCACCATTCTTATGCAAAAAAACATCACCCGTATCCTGTTTCTGTGCGTTGTATTGGCCACTGCCGTGCAATTCAGCGTTGCCCAAGCTTACATCCACCAGGTGTTAATACTCAATGAAGGCTATTTCAATTTCCAGACAAATCAGATTGAGACACCTGTTACAGTGGGCAGCTATGACCCGGTTTCCAACGTGTATACAACCGTCAACACCATCGAAGGGGCGCGTTTTGCTTCCGACCTAAAAGTGGCCGGCGATTTTTACTACGTCGCTGCCGACAACCAACTGCTCAAATTTGACCGCAATACGCACGTCGAAGTTGCGGCGCAAACGGTGCCGGGTATCCGCAAAATTGCCGTTTCTGACGCGTTGATCGTGGTTACGCGCGGCGAATATTTAGTTGATTTCGACGCTTACGTTCAGTTTTTCGATCCGGAAACGCTGGCTTTTTCAGGCGAACTGACCACCACGGAATCGGGCATTTTTTACCCTTCAGAAGGCGTATTGATTGTGAACAACAAAGCATATATCGCCATCAACAACGGGTTTGATTTTGGCAATGAAGTGGGTGAACTGGCCGTGGTGAACCTTGCCGATTATACGGTCGAAAATATTTACAACCTGGGGCCCGATGGCAAAAACCCGGACAACCTCATGTTCGATGGCGAAAAACTGTACACCCTGAACAACAAGGATTTCAGCGGAAGTTCGGTTTCTACCCTTGCGCTCAACGGCGCCGGGCTAATCACGACCAACCTTTCGGCGGTTTCTTCGGGTTGCGGTACTTCTGCTTTGTTTGAAGACGGCATTCTTTACCAGGAATTGGGCAACACCCAGGTGGGTAAGTTTGACCCGGTATCGCAAAGCACGGTGGCACTCAATGAATTCGGCAAAGTTTTTTACGGCATGGCTGCCGATCCCACCGGCCCGTTTCTGTATGCTGCCGAAACGGATTATGTGACCTTCGGAGAGGTTTTTATTTATGATGCAGCGGGCAATATCCTCGGAAGCTTTGAGGCGGGCGTTTCGCCGGGCAACATTGCGTTCGATGTGCGCAACGTGAACGACGTAACTGAAACGAAAACGGAATTGACGGCGCTTGCTGTTTTTCCAAACCCGGCAACTGATGTGCTGACTTTGCGCACCGACTTGCTTTGGAACACCTGTGAAGTGACCGACGCCCGGGGGAATAAAGTGTTACGCCGCGCAGCCAATGGAGATCAGCGTGTGTCCGTTCAGGAGCTGCCGGCGGGCGTTTATGTTTTGCGCCTTTTCGGCGAAAATGGAACGGCAGTGGAACGCTTTGTAAAGCAATAAAACTAATAGCTGTGAAAGAAATCGCCCAAAAGTACATGTTTTATACCCTTTCTCAGGATGGTGACCGCTACCTGCTGGAGGTGGTTTGTGGCACGGTGGGCATTTATGAATTAGTGATTGAACTTTCCGCGCAGGAAACCGCGCAATTTCTTGAAAACGGAATCCCCTGGATAGAAGCGATGGCTATTGCCATTCGCAACCGTCCAGGGGATTATTTTGCGCGCCGGGTACGAATATGAAGTGTCTGTCTTTATAGTCCGATAGCTGCGTTATGCGAAGGCCTAAAATCGGTCATTTACGCGAGTAAACTCCCGTTTTTGGGCCTTCGCATGCCTTGCTCTCGAACTCTAAAGAGCAGACACCAGGCTGAATGGGCAAACACTTACTCCCCTACCCCATATTTGCTCAGCGCAGAAACCGTTACCGGCAACCTGCCTTTGGTTTGAAGCTGCCCGAGCACGACCTGCGCCGCCACTTCCTGCGTCAGCGTGTCTTCGTCATACGCTTCCAATACGCAACCAATTTCATCAAAAAACTTCAGGCTGTAGGGGTTGCCAAAAACCACCAAAGCCACTTTGTTCTGCTTGTTCAGTTCGGCAACCAGCGCGCGGGCATTTGCCGTAAGGCCAAAATCTTTTTTGATGCTGTTGGTCATGCCGTGCAGGCTGACGATGACCAACGACGCCGACTTCAGGCTTTTCAGCACCTGGTTCCGATCCGCTTCCGAAGGATCTGCCTGAACGGCAAAAGTTTTGAGGGTCGTATTGCCTTTGGTCAAGAAGTCCGTAAAAACGGGCTTTTCTTTTGCACCGATGCTCAGCGCTGCAATATTTCCGGCTTTGGGCGCAGGTAATCGGGTGTCCTGATTGCGGACGAGGGTCAACGCATTTTCAATCAGTTTCCGGCGCAGCGCCTCTGCGGATGCCGTGTGCAAGTCTTCTTTTATGCCCGCTGAAGGGATGGGGGAAAAGCGCGTCAAGCCTACGCGGTATTTGGCGCGCAGGACTTTTTTCACGCTGGCGTCGAGCTGGTTTTGCTGCAGGCGGCCATCTTTGAGGTAGGCTTTGATTTCGCGCAAAGCGGCTTCTATATCTTTCGGGAGCACCAGCACATCGTTGCCCGCCAACAGGGCTTCTGCCTCCACAACACCGGGCTTGTGGTGTTTGGCCACGCCTTCCATTTCGAGCGCGTCGGTGAAAACCAGCCCGTCAAAACCCATTTTTTCCTTGAGCAGGGTGGTAATTGTATTCCGCGAAAGCGTCGTCGGGCGGTTGGGGCGATCGTCTAGCGCCGGGATGTGCAGGTGTGCCACCATGACGCTGCCGATGCCCTCTTTGATCAGTTCCCGGAAAGGGTAGAGTTCTATGCTGTCCAAACGCGCCATATTGTGGCGGATAACGGGCAGATCGAAGTGTGAGTCCACATCCGTATCGCCGTGCCCGGGAAAGTGTTTGGCGCAAGCCAGTACGCCGTTTTCTTGCATGCCTTTCATATATTGCATGCTTTTAGCGGCAACGTTGTCGCGGTCTTCGCCAAAGGAGCGAAAGCCGATGACGGGGTTGGCAGGGTTGTTGTTCACATCTGCAACCGGGGCAAAGTTGACTTGTACGCCAATTCGGAGGAGCTGGCGGGCAATTTCTTTGCCCATGTCGTAGATCAGTTGATTGTCACTAATGGCGCCCAGCATCAACTGGCGCGGAAAGCTCATCGTGGTTGCTACCATGCGCATGCCCAGGCCCCACTCTGCGTCCATTGCAATTATGAGCGGAACCTTTGGCGACAAAGCCTGGTAGCGGTTGGTCAATTCAGCCTGCTTCTCCGGCGTTCCCTGAAAAAAACAAAGACCGCCCACGTGGTGTTTGTTAATCAAATTTTCGACTGTTTGAATATGGTCGGGACCTTTGTCGGAATGCGCGCGGATCATGAACAACTGGCCGAGCCGCTCTGCTTCGTTCATCGAGTTGAACAGCGAGTCTACCCAACGGCCTTCAGCGGCGTCGGCGTAATCAATTTTGATGGGCGTTTGCACCGGTGCAGGGCTGCTGCAATCCAATTGCAGGAACAAAGCCACGGCAAAAACCGGCAGCGCCAGGCGCCGAATGCGGCTAAACCGGGGGCTGTTCCCGGCGGGAAAGATCGAGGAGATGGACATTGGTTGATTTTTGATTAAGACAATCCGTATTGATTTTGGTACAAATTTAATGATCTTCAATGAACACCGTACAGATGCCTCAAAGTGAATTGCAGCAATTGCTGTACCGGGCTTATCCACAGCTCGGGGAAAAGGCTTTAAAAGAAGAAATTTTGCAGTTGGGAAAGCTGTTGCGCTTCGAAGCAGGTGAAATCATGATGGATTACGGCAGCTATGTGAAATTCGTTCCCCTGATTCTGGAAGGCAGCATCAAGGTGACCCGGGAAGGGAACGATGGCACTGAAATTTTACTGTATTACATCAAGGCGGGGGAATCCTGCACCATGTCGTTCACCTGCTGTATGCTGAATAAAAAAAGTGAAATCCGCACCGAAGCGGAAGAAGACACTTTAGTGCTCGGCATCCCGCTAAAATATGTGGACGAGTGGATGAACCGCTATCAGAGCTGGAAAAATTTCGTGATGCTTTCCTACGACAACCGGATGCTGGAGTTGATCAGAACCATTGACAGCCTCGTTTTTCAAAAAATGGACGAACGGCTGCTGAAATACCTGCAAACGAAAGCCAAAACCAAAGGCTCACCGGTGCTTGAAGTGACGCACCAGGAAATTGCTACCGACCTGAATGCCTCCCGAGAGGCCATTTCGCGCCTGCTGAAGCAAATGGAAAAACAGGGGCTGGTGCAGTTGGGGCGGAATATGATTACGGTTGTGAGCAAGTAGGCAAATTGGCAAGTAGGCAAAAAAGCAAGAGGGCAAGTAAGCGAATCCGCTACTTGCCCTCTTGCCCCTTGCAAATTTGCACTTTACCTACTTGCCTTTTGCCCCTTGCAAACTTGCCTCTTGCACCCTGCTCCCCCTTCGGGGGTCGGGGGGCTAAACCGTTTCCTTCAGCGTACTTGGGCAAACGTAGTTGGTCAGTTCAAACAAACCACTTTCCTGCATGGCTTTGATGCCGCCTTTGAGGTCCACCACGTGCCCAAATCCGCGCGATTTGAGGATAGAAGCTGCAATCATCGAACGATTGCCGGTGGCACAATACAAGTAGTACGTTTTGTTGCGATCCAGTTCGCCGATGAAGTCATTAATATAATCTAAAGGATAGTTTTTCACGTCCTTTATGTGTTCGGCTTCGTATTCGCTCGTTCTGCGCACATCCACGAGGTTGAGGCTGGCGTTTTTGGCTTCTTCTGCATATTCGGCAGGCGTAATGGAGCGGATCTGATCCACTTCTTTAACGGCGTCAATCCAGGATTCCATACCGCCTTTGAGGTAACCGACAACATGGTCAAAGCCGATCCGCGAAAGCCGGGTAATGGTTTCTTCTTCCCGGCCAACCGGTGTAACCAGTGCCAAGGGGTGTTGCACATCCATGATGAGGGCGCCTACCCAGGGTGCAAACTGGCCGTCTAAGCTGATGTTGATGGCGTTCGGAATGAAGCCTTTGGCAAATTCCTGTGCTGTTCGCACGTCGAGTACCAGCGCTTCGGTAGCATTCACCGCTTCTTCAAAACCTGCTGGAGAAAGTGCCTGCGCGGAGCGTTCCATCACCGTGTCGAAGCTTTCGTAGCCTAATTTATTCATTTTTACGTTCAGCGGGAAATACTTCGGCGGCGTGGTAAGGCCGTCCGTGACTTCTTTGATGAATTCCGCTTTGGTCATATTAGCGCGCAATGCGTAGTTGCTCGCTTTTTGTGCGCCAATGGTTGAAGTTGTTTCGCTCGACATGTTTTTGCCGCAGGCGGAACCCGCGCCGTGGCCCGGATAAACGATGACCTCGTCTGACAGTGGCATAAGTTGGTTGCGCAGGCTGTCGTAGAGATATCCAGCCAGGTCTTCCATCGTCAGCACTCCTGCTTTTTGTGCGAGGTCGGGACGGCCTACATCGCCAATAAACAGGGTATCGCCGGTGAAAACGGCAACGTCTTTTCCGGATTCGTCTTTCAGCAGGAAGCAGCTGCTTTCCATCGTGTGGCCGGGCGTGTGCAACACCTGAATGGTCACGTTGCCCACTTTCAGCAGTTCTTTATCTTTCGCTACATAAGCGTCAAATCCTGGTTCGGCGGTTGGGCCGTAGACGATGGTTGATCCGGCTTTTTTCGCCAGGTCAAGGTGGCCGGATACAAAGTCGGCGTGGAAGTGGGTTTCCAGCACGTATTTAATTTTGGCTCCGTTTTTTGTTGCGCGATCAATATACGGTTGCACCTCGCGGAGTGGGTCAACAATCGCAGCTTCGCCATTGCTTTCGATGTAGTATGCGCCGTGCGCCAGACAACCGGTATAGATTTGTTCGATGTACATGAATGGAGTGGATTTTAATTGGTTAACGTAATAATCTTAAACCGGTACAAAGTTGTGGGGTTTGGGAATGCTGGTCAGTGATCTACGTCACTTAAAGCAAAAAAATATAACAACTTAAACTGCTTTTAGATGGAACCGAATCCCCTTTAAGGTCGTTTAATTGCTTTCCTATTCCACATGCCTTAAAACCCGGCGCACCTATGCAGTCCATCCAACGATCGTTGTTCAGCAATCCCTATTTTTCTTTGTTGCGAACCGCCTGGGTTTACGCACGCGGCGAGCGGTCCCGCTATCTGCTGGTATATTCCATGTTTGTCGTCAGCAACCTCATTACGGCTTTGAAGCCGATTATCTGGGGCTTATACATCAATGAATTGCAAAAACAGGGCATTGCGGTGTTGTCTTCTACCTGGAAGTACGTACTGGCTTATTTGGCCATCCATTTAGGCGAGTGGCTTTTTCATGGCACGGCGCGCATCATGGAGCGCACGCTCGCCTTCCACCTCAGCCGCAATTTTTTGCAGGAACTCTACCACAAAGCGCTGCACCTGCCGGTTCGCTGGCACCAGGATCACCACAGCGGGGCTACCATCAACCGCATCCGCATGGCTTACGAAGCGTTGAAGGAGTTTTTCGACACTGGCTTTATGTACGTTCATGCCTTAGCAAAATTCATTTTTTCCTTCGCGGCCATGATCTATTTTTCACCCCTGTTTGGGTCGGTGGCCGTATTGATTGGCGTCCTGATCGTTTTCATCATTTTTAAATTTGACAAACCGTTCATTGCTGCCCAAAAAGAGGTCAATGAAAAACAGCACGTGGTGTCTTCCACGTTGTTCGACAGCCTTTCCAACATCATCACCGTCATTACCCTGCGGCTGGAAAAGCGCATGGAAACGGGCCTGATGGGCAGAGTTGCCGAAATTTTCCCGCCTTTCCGGCGAAAGATCTTAGTCAATGAGTGGAAATGGTTCACCGTGGACATGTTCGTAGCAATCATGTACGGCGTCATTCTGGTGGGGTATATTTACCAAAACTGGGTGCCCGGACAAACTTTTCTGATCGGCGGGTTGGTCATTCTAATGACCTATGTGGAGCGCTTCACCAGCGTTTTCCACGACATCGCCTGGCAATACAACCAAATTGTACGCTACGATACGGACGTCAAAACTGCCCAAAACATCACGGAAACATACGACAACCTGCACCTTTCGGAACAAACCGAGGCGCTGCCGGAAAACTGGAAAGCAATCCGGATTGCCGGCCTGAATTTTTCACACCAGGAAACCCTCAACGGGAAAGCGGTGCAGGGCTTGCGCCAAATAGCCATCCGGCTGCCCCGGGGCAAACGCATTGCTTTTATCGGCGAAAGTGGCAGCGGTAAAAGCACCTTGCTGGCGCTGTTGCGCGGCTTGTACGCAGGCGAGCCCGGCGTTTCGGTTTGGGTGGACGAAGAAGCCGTCAGCGAGGACGGGAAAGGTTTGAGCGCCCTTGCTGACTATGTGACGCTGTTCCCCCAGGAGCCTGAAATTTTTGAAAATACGATCGAATACAACATTACGCTGGGCTTGCCCTGCGAAGCGGCGGAAATTGCAGCGATTTGCGACATCGCCCATTTTTCGGAAGTCGTGTCCCAATTGCCGAAAGGCTTAGCTTCCAATATTCAGGAAAAAGGCGTCAACCTCTCCGGCGGTCAAAAGCAGCGCTTAGCCCTTGCGCGCGGCATTTTTGCTGCAAAAGACAGCCATATTGTACTGTTGGACGAACCCACAAGCAGCGTAGACCCCAAAACGGAAGCCAAAATTTACGAAAAACTGTTCGAGGCTTTTTCCGACAAGGTCATCGTTTCTTCCCTGCACCGCCTGCACTTGTTGTCGCGCTTCGACTATGTGTATGTGATGGAAAACGGCCATATCGTGGAAGAAGGCACTTTTGAAGAATTGCGGCAATACAGTCAGGTTTTTCAGGAGTTGTGGCGGCATCAGGAAGAAGGGATGGAACAGGGCGTGTAATTTTTTTAGCACTTTGATTGCAAATAAGCAGGCAATTGGGCATCTCATTGCCAGATTATAAAGAGGTTGCTATCTTTGCGCCTTCTTAGAAAAAAACAGTCCATGTACAAAGGCAAAAAAGTGATTGTGGTGCTGCCTGCTTACAATGCAGCCCTGACCTTAGAGCAGACTTACCGCGAAATCCCGTTCGATCTTGTGGATGACGTGATCCTGTGTGACGACGCCAGCCGAGACCATACGCTGGCGGTTGCAGAGCAGATCGGCATCAGGCACATCATCGTACACGAACAAAACAAAGGCTACGGCGGCAACCAGAAATCGCTGTACAACAAAGCGCTGGAACTGGGCGGCGATATCGTCATCATGTTGCACCCCGATTATCAGTACACGCCCAAACTCATCCCCGCCATGGTGAACATCATCGGCGACGAGTTGTATCCGGTGGTACTGGGCTCACGCATCCTGGGGAAAGGCGCGCTGCAAGGGGGAATGCCACTCTACAAATACATCGCCAACCGCTTCCTTACGCTGACTCAGAACTTGTTGGTCAATTACAAACTTTCGGAATACCACACCGGCTACCGCGCTTTTAGCCGCGAAGTGCTGGAAGGCATCAATTTCAATCAGAATTCCGACGATTTTGTTTTCGATAACGAAATGCTTTCCCAAATCATCTACGCCGGTTTCGCCATCGCGGAGGTGACCTGCCCGACGAAATATTTCGATGAGGCGTCTT
>JALHRK010000033.1 GCA_022841505.1 Saprospiraceae bacterium
CGCGCCAACTGCTGTCGGAAATGAAAGCAGCAGGGGTAAATCCTAACGAGTTCACATTCAACAGTTTAATTAACAAGGCAGGCCGTTTCGCGGAAGCGCGCCAACTGCTGTCGGAAATGCACGAAGCGGCGTTCAAACCCAATGTAGCGACAAGAGGCGCCCTTCAAAAAATTGCCCTTTTAAATATAGATGAAGCTTGTAGTATTATTTTGAGTAAGGAATATGGAGAACCCCTATTTGAAAACCGGGCACTGAATTACGTTTTTGTGAAAGTATGTTTGCCAATATTGGAGGACCAGACATTCTTTGAGGAATACGGCACTATTATTTCGGAACGGGAAGATGATGTCATCCGCTTATTTTCCGATCATCTCCAAATTCCGCAGCATCGCATTGCTTTAGCTGAAGCGCTGAAAGAAAAAGACTGGAATTATGAAAAAACAATGGGAGACAGCTATATCTCTATAGACTCGCAGCAGGCCGAAATTTGGTTAGAAAAAGCAATGTCTAAGGCGCCAACTAATTTTTACCCTATGATTCAGACTTTATTAGCCAAAAATATAGTATTGAATGGATTGGAAGAGAAATACGACGAAGCTGAACGATACTGCCTTTTGGCATTGGAAAAACAACCCAAAGATCAATTCAATTTTTCATTAAAGCTACTGTATCGCTTAACCATCACAAAAACACCAGAAGTGGAGCTTGAACATGCCATCCGGGCACTGGTTCTTAAATACCCTGCTGGCAAAAGAGGGCTGGCTGATTTCCTTCAAAGTGAGTTTTGTTGCTATCCTGGGTTAGCAGAAGAGAAAGTAAATATTTTGAAAAACATGCAATTTGTGGAAGCGAAACCAAAATCGGATGATCATAGTGGTGAAGCTTGATCACCGCCGCTGGAAAGAAGCCGTAGAAGACGCTTATGGGGATAATAATCAAGTAACTTAGTGTGTTTCTTCCGCCTCAAAATCAACTACATGCCTGGAAGGAATACGAAAAGAAAAAACAGTGCGCCCTTCAAAATTAGTCAGCGCAAGGTCACCCTGAGTCATAATGTCCATACCGATGATAAGGTCACAGTCATCGCCGGTATAAGTAAATTGAACCAATTCTATCTCATGAAACACGAGGCGGTTGGGCAAGGCCAAATTAGCGTAGTAAATTGGGACGCTGTGTATGCCCACAGCGCTGCCGATTTCCACAAATCCAACTAATTCGAGGGCAAGATCGCGTGCCAGCCTGTCAGAAATACAACTTTGTGTAGCGCCAGTATCCCAAAGTGCTTTTCTCCACTGGAAACGATTGTCGTCCGGTGTGAGCATTTCGCTTTCCTCAAAAGGTGATAAGGCGCAGATACCCGCATTTGTAAAAATATTAGGCGCAATACCGTCGTGGACCTTGGTGAAAGCATTCATAGTATTCGGGGAGTTCATTTTTCTTCCACAAAAGTAAACTTATGCCCAATCAAGCGCGGCGCCCACCGTGGATCCCGCTCAATGCACTGTTGAATGATGTAGGTACCAGGTTCATGCAGTTTGCGCGCGTTCGTCCAGGCTAAGCGCCACGTTCCAAAATCTCCCCAAATCTTTTCGTCTTTAATGACTACGAAGCGTCCGTAATACCGACGCATCAATTCCTCCTCGTGGTCTTTAAACCACAGGTATTCCTTGAAATTCGGGTATTTTTCAGCGTCGTATTGGACGGACGTATTTTCCATGATGGCTTGTTTCTAACAAAAATAAAGAAAATTGATCAAAAATTCCACGGAGTGTCTCAAAATTAACGGTCAGTTGCCAACTTTCTTTCTACTCGCCGATACAAATAATTCCCCCTCACCCAACCCGCACCAATGGCAACCCCACCGAAAAACGCCCCCCTCATCCACCACCTCAATCCCTTTCCCTGTAACCAACTGAAACCGCTCATCCAAATTTTTCAACCCGACCGCTAAGGAATTTTGCGCAAAAACGGGCTTTACTGATTTCACATTTTCCACCCGGATGTAGCCGTTTTCGAGCGAAATGCGCACGGACAAAGGCGATTTTTCGCTGAGTTCGTTGTGTTTGACCGCATTTTCTACCAAAATTTGTAGCGAAATCGGCGGGATGAACCACTCCTCTGATTCGGATTGTACGTTCCATTCCAGAGACAACGCCGCGCCAAAACGCATGCGCAGCAGGGCCGTGTAGCTTTCCAAAAACCGCTTTTCTTCTTCCAGCCGCACCAATTCCACGTCTTTGCTTTTCAGGATATAGCGGTACATATCCGCTAAGTTTTCCAGGAACAGCCGCGCTTTTTTCGGGTCTTCTCCGATGAAATGCGACAGCGTATTCAGCGAATTGAACATAAAATGCGGATCCACCTGGTTTTTCAGGGCTTCCAGTTCCGCCGTGACTTTCAGTTTCTCTAAGTTGGCGGCTCGCAGGCGTTCGTCTTCCCAGTCCTTGAGCAGGAAGGTCGTTTCATAAATATTGGTGATAAAAATAACCGCGATCACATTCACCAACTCCGTGGTGACGATCACGTTGTTGTCTGCCGGTACACCCGACCACCAGAACCAGAACGCGCACATGGCTGCCGTGAACGGCGCCGTATAAAACAGCAACCCGAACAACATGGTGATGATGCGCATGAAAGGCCGGCTAAACCAGTCGTAGTAGTCGCGCTGGCGCAGGTAAATGAAGCGGTTGCCCCACCAGATGGCAAATGCCGCCGCGATGAAATAGACATAGCCGATCCAATATTGCCAATCCCGCCACGACAAATCGCCGAACAACCCCGCAAGATTGGGGATGATGACCCCAAACCAGGGGACAATCCATTTCATGATGCGGATGTCGCCGATGTCCTTCTTCATATTTTACCGCATAGGTCTTTTTTTTACCACATAGTTCACATAGTTTTTTTCACATAGATCACATAGGCGGCTCCCCGGTCTATGTGTCCTATGTGAATACCTCTATGTGGGCTATGTGGTAAAAAACATTCATCTCAACTCTACATTTTCCGGTTTCGGGCACCCCATTTCCGGTTTCGGGCAGTTGTGCGGCAAAGTTCGGGTATTCGGGTATATGTTTGTTGAAAATCATTAAAATCAAAAATCAACAAGAATGAAACCCGAACTCATTAATTTTCCCGCTGTATTTGTCGCAGCTTTGGCTTGTTTCGCGCTTGGCGCCTTGTGGTATTCGCCTTTGTTGTTTGGCAAAGCCTGGATGGAAGAAAACGGATTTACGGAAGAAATGCTGAAAGCCAAAGGCGGCGCCGCCCGGATTTTTGGCTTCGCCTTTTTCTGGAGTCTGGTGATGTCGTTCAACTTAGCCTCTTTTCTTGCCGCCGATGGCGTTACCCTGTCTTTTGCTACCTTAGCCGGGTTTCTGGCTGGTTTTGGCTGGGCGGCTTCCGGGTTGTTTATGGTGGGGTTGTTCGAATACCGGAGTACGCGTTATATGCTGATCAATGGGGGGTATGTTACTGTGGCTTTGGTGGTGATGGGCGTTATCCTCGGCCTTTGGCGATGAGTAGTTTCCCGCAAAGTTCGCTAAGGTTCCGCCAAGGGCGCTAAGCTGGCATCACGCTTTGCGGACTTTGCGTATCCTCTGCGAACTTTGCGGGAAATAAATTCATGCGGGAAATTTCTTCCCATATCACGTTGAATTAACAAAATCTAAAAATATGGACCAGGTAGAACTCAACATGATCGAAAACTTTCAAAAAAACACCGGCAAAACCCTCGACGAATGGAAAGCCATTGTGGCTTCCTGTGGTTTGTCCAAACACGGCGAAATGGTCAAATACCTCAAAGACGAGTTTGGACTGGGGCACGGCTTTGCCAATTTTGCGGTGCATAAAACGCTGGGCACCGACGCCGGTTCTGCTGACGACAAAAGCCAATTAATTGAAAACCAATACAAAGGCAAAGAAAACCTGCGCCCGTTTTACGAAACGCTGATGGCAGGCATTTTGCCTATGGGCGACGATATTGAAGTGGCGCCCAAAAACAGCTCCGTCAGCCTGCGCCGCAAAAAGCAATTCTGCCTCCTGGAACCCAAAACCAAAACCCGTTTAGAATTGGGCCTGAACATGAAAAACGTGGAAGCTTCCGGCAAAGTGGAAACCTGTCCGCCGGGCGGCATGTGTACGCACAAAATCCGCATCGAAAAAGCGGAAGACATTGATGCGGAAGTGTTTGCATGGATCAAACGGGCGTACGACCTGGCCGGGTAATCATGGCCGCCAAACCTATAAGGTTTTTAAAACTTATAGGTTTAAGTCAAAAGGTAAACACCGGAATCTTCTGCAAATAGCTGATTTACAGAAATAAAGTTTGACCAAACCACCCGTTCTCGCCTTTTTTTCCTGATTTTACGCCTGATCTTGAACAATTATCTTGGTTTTTCATTGTGACTGTTGTAGCTTTGAGCAAGCTCAATTGCTTCCGCTTTCACCATTGTTATAATTGTACCAACCAATGCTTGTTGAAGGTCAAATTCACAAGTGCGCACCCTGCAAAGGGCATAAAATCAAAGCTCCGGCTAAACAAAAAGCGGGGGTGTTGATGGGCATTTTTTTGGCAGTATTGCCGAAATGCCCGTTTTGCATTGTGGCTTATTCCAGTACGATGGTCTTGTGTAGTGGAAAAACCGTTTCATTCGGGCCCGTCCATGTCTCCCCACTGACCATAGCGATCACGGCCACCATCGGCGTGATTACCTTAACTTGTATCCTGCTTAATTTTCGCGACAAAAGAACAATTTACGCATTCTCGCTGGCCTTAACGGGTATGGCTCTGGTATTGTACAGTATGACAATCGGGTTAGAACCGTGGCTTTATTACAGTGGCGTTGCCGTGGTTTTTACAGGTATCTGGCTCAATGCCAGCCTGTTAAATTACCTCGAAAAAATAAACGCCTTCCTGTTTGGGAGTCGTATAACAGATTAATCATTGGTAAAATAAACCAACTTCGGACCTGGTGCTACACCAGGCCGTTATCTTTTGTTGATACTTAAAACGAATTGCTTATGATTGCTCAATCGTTTAATTACGAGGCTCCGGACACTTTAGCAAAGGCAATTGCTCTTTTGCAGAAGTATGGCGATGAAGCCAAAATCCTGTCAGGAGGACATAGCCTGATTCCCATGATGAAATTGAGGTTTGCCACCCCGGAATGCCTCATTGACATCAATGACATTCCTGGTTTATCCCACATTAAAGAAGAGGGCGGCGTGCTGAAAATTGGCGCGCTAACCCGGGAAGCCGAAGTTGAACATTCTGATTTATTGAAAAAACACTTCCCCATTTTTGGCGATGTAACCAAGCTGATCGCCGACCCGCAGGTGCGCAACCGCGGTACCCTTGGCGGGAATCTGGCGCATGGCGACGCCGCCAACGACCACCCTGCCGTGATGCTGGCCCTCAATGCAACGGTCATCGCCACCGGCCCCGACGGCGAAAGGGCCATTCCCATTGACGAATTCTTTTTTGGTTTTTATATGACGGCCCTTCAGCCGGATGAAATCCTCACCGAAATACAAATTCCTATTCCGGAAGGTAATACCGGCAATGCTTACCACAAATTAGAACGAAAAGTAGGCGATTATGCAACCGCCGGGGTAGCGGTTCAATTGACGTTGGACCAATCCGGCAACTGCACGGCTGCGGGCATTGGCCTGACCAATGTGAACCCCACACCGCTGCGGGCTGCCCGCTCTGAGCAAGCTTTGCTGGGCAAACCCATTACCGAAGCTTCCATCGCTGAAGCGGCACAGTACGCCTCAGAAGATTGCAGCCCTTCTTCCGATCTGAGAGGCAGTGAGGAATACAAGCGGGCGATGGTTGCCGTGCTGGTGAAGCGGATGATTCACAAAGCCCTCGAAAGAGCTGGCGTGAAATAGTGTCTTAAACTCATTCAATGATTAAAATCCTTCTTACAATATGCTTAAGCAGATCACAGTAACTGTCAACGGCGCCCAACACACGGCTGAGGTAGAACCCCGTTTGTTGTTGGTGCATTTGATTCGGGAAGTACTCAACCTCACCGGCACCCATATTGGCTGCGATACGTCGAGTTGCGGCGCCTGCACCATTTTGCTCGACGGCAAGTCGGTAAAATCCTGCACCATTCTGGCGGTACAAGCCAATGGAAAATCCGTCACCACCATCGAAGGCATGATTCAGAACGGGGAATTGCACCCGCTCCAGGAAGGCTTCAAAGAGAACCATGCCCTCCAATGCGGTTTTTGCACGCCGGGCATGATCATGCGCGCCACCGAATTGCTGGCCAACAACCCCAATCCAACGGAAGAAGAGATCCGCTGGGGAATTTCGGGCAACCTGTGCCGCTGCACGGGTTACAACAACATTGTAAAGGCCATAGAATATGCCGGCGCCAAAATGAGGGGGGAAGAACCTGCCTCCACCGAGCCGCAATTTGTATAATTCATTCAACAACCATTCAATTTTCAATTATATGATTCAATGTAAAACATCGAAGGAAATTGGAGGAATGGGGCATTCCATGAAAAGGAAGGAAGATGCCCGTTTCATTCAGGGGAAGGGGCATTATGTGGATGACATCAAACTTCCCGGCATGTTGTATATGGACATCGTAAGAAGCCCGTATGCTTACGCCAAAATAAAAAATATTGACACCGAGGCGGCTTTGAAGGTTCCGGGCGTGGTGGCGGTTGTCACTGGCAGAGACCTGGAAAAATACAACCTGCACTGGATGCCCACGCTGATGTCGGATACGCAAATGGTTTTACCCACCGACACGGTGATGTACCAGGCCCAGGAAGTCGCAGCAGTGATTGCAACCAGCCGCTATGCTGCCCGCGATGGCCGCGAAGCCGTCCTGGTGGAATACGAGCCGATGAAGCCGGTGATGGATCCTTACAAATCGCTATTGCCCAATGCGCCGGTGCTCAGACCGGATAAACCGGGTAAAACAGACAACCACATCTGGCACTGGGAAGTGGGCGATAAAGAAAAAACGGAAGCAGTTTTTGCAAAAGCAGAGGTTGTTGTCAAACAAGACATGTACATCCCGCGCATCCACGTAGCTTCTATTGAAACCTGCGGATGCGTTGCCGACTACGACAAGGTGAACAACCACCTCACCATGTACATGACTACCCAGGCGCCGCACGCCATCCGCACCGTTATTGCATTGGTAGCAGGGCATGTAGGCCTGACGGAGGAAAAAATCCGGGTCATTTCGCCGGATCTCGGCGGCGGGTTTGGCGGTAAAGTTCCGGTGTATCCCGGCTACGTCATAGCGATTGCGGTTTCTTTCTTAGTCGGCGCTCCTGTAAAATGGATCGAAGACCGGAGTGAAAACCTGCAGGCCGATTCTTTTGCCCGGGATTACCACATCACCGCTGAAATGGCGGGTACCAAGGATGGGAAAATACTGGCCACCCGCTTCAAAGTTTTAGCCGATCACGGGTACACCGATGCATCAGCCAACCCATCCAAATTTCCTACAGGTTTGTTTTCCATTGGCACCGGCTCCTACGATTACGGCACAGCCTATATGGAAGCCGATGCCGTTTACACCAACAAACCACCGGGAGGCGTGGCTTACCGCTGTTCATTCCGCGTAACGGAGGCCGTGCATGCCATTGAGCGCATTACCGATCGCTTTGCCCTCGAAGTGGGTAAAGACCCGGCCGAATTGCGGATGCAGAATTTCATCAAGAAAGAAGATTTTCCCTGGAAATCACCCACTGGCTGGACTTATGACAGCGGGGATTACCACGCCGGTCTTAAAAAAGCGATGGACGCCATTGACTACGCTGGCCTCCGCAAGGAACAGGCCGAAAAGCGGGCAAAAGGCGAACTGATGGGCATTGGCATCTCCACTTTTACAGAAATTGTAGGCGCAGGCCCTTCCAAAGATTTCGATATTTTGGGCATCAAAATGTTCGACAGCGCGGAAATCAGGGTGCATCCTACCGGTAAAGCGATTGCCCGTTTTGGCACCAAATCGCAGGGCCAGGGCCACGAAACGACCTACGCGCAAATCATCGCGGAAGAGTTGGGCATTCCTGCCGAACACATCCAGGTAGAAGAAGGCGACACCGATACAGCGCCCTACGGCTTAGGCACTTATGCCAGCCGGAGTACGCCAACCGCCGGCGCCGCTGCCGCAATGGCTGCCCGCAAACTCCGGGACAAAGCGCGCAAAATTGCCGCTTACCTGCTGGAAGTGAGTGAGGCCGACTTAGAATGGGAGCCTGGCAAGTTTTTTGTGAAAGGCGCCCCCGAAAAAGTCAAGACGATCCAGGAAATCGTTTTTGCAGCCTACACCAACCACCCGCAGGGCATGGAAGCTGGTTTTGAAGCGACACACTACTACGATCCGCCCAACCTGACTTTCCCGTCAGGCGCCTACATCTGCGTAGTGGATGTTGACAAAGAAACCGGCGGCATCAACGTGCGCAGGTTTGTAGCCATTGACGATTGCGGGCACATCATCAACCCCATGATCGTACAGGGCCAGGTACACGGAGGTCTGACGCAGGGCATTGCTCCGGCGATGTACGAGGAGTTGATTTACGACGAAGCCGGCAATATCCTGAATGGCACGCTGATGGACTATTTGGTGCCCACGGCTGTTGAATCGCCGAGTTGGGAAACGGGCCATGTGGTTACGCCGTCGCCGCACCACCCCATCGGGGCCAAAGGGGTCGGCGAATCGCCCACCGTTGGCGCGCCGCCGGCCATCGCCAACGCCATTGTGGATGCGTTGTCGCCTTATGGCATTACGCACCTCGATATTCCCATTACGCCTTTTAAAGTTTGGAAGGCGTTGAAGGAGAAAGGGGCGATATGAGTTAGGAAGGGGAAGGGGTAAATTGGCAAGGTGCAAAGTGCAAGTTGGCAAATTTTGCACTTTGCCAATTTGCCCCTTCAATAAGTTAACATTCATCAACAAAGTAAAATCCATGACCACCACCATCACAAAAACATTTCAGGTAGATTTTCCGATAGAAGCGGTCTGGGACAACCTGACCAATCCCGATAAAGTCGTCAATTGTGTACCCGGCGCTTCATTGACCGAAAAAGTAGACGCAGACAATTTCAAAGGCGAGGTAGAATTAAAATTTGGCCCGGTAAAAGCCAAGTACGCCGGTTTGATTACCTTTTTGGAAAGAGATGCCGCCGCCCGAAAAATGGTCATGAAAGGCGTGGGCACCGACAGCAAAGGCAAAGGCGGCGCGGATATGGAAATGAACGGCCATCTGGTTGAAAAAGACGGCGGCACCGAAGTAAGCGTTTCCATGGAAGTCAGCGTGACGGGTATGTTGGCGCAGTTTGGTTCCAGGCTCATCAACGACGTGACCAACCAGGTATTCGACCAGTTTGTCAACAACTTCAAAGGGCAGTTGGCCGGTCAGACGGTGGACAACGATTTAAGCGCTGGCTCCATTGTGGGCGGTATGCTCAAGGGAATATTCGGAAAATAAACAGACAGATACGTGCAAGCATTCGAACATCCTGATGTGATCATCCAGGCATTAGCGGAACGCAATTATGTGGCTGATGAAGAATTGGCTACCGCGCTTTTCTTATTGTTGAAATTGCAGAAGCCTTTGCTGCTCGAAGGCCCGCCCGGCGTGGGGAAGACCGAAACGGCGCTGGTGCTTTCCGAGCTGCTCGACACTGAATTGATCCGCCTGCAATGCTACGAAGGGTTGGACGTGAATGCGGCCGTTTATGAATGGAATTATCAGAAGCAGTTGTTAAGCATCAAATTGCAGGAAGGCAGCGACCGCTCGATTCAGGAAAAAGAAAAGCACATTTTCAACCACGATTATCTGCTGAAAAGGCCATTGTTGCAATCCATCACAGCCGAAACAAAATCGCCTGTGCTGCTGATTGACGAATTGGATCGCTCTGATGAAGAATTTGAAGCTTATTTATTGGAATTGCTCTCGGCTTTTCAGGTCAGCATTCCCGAAATGGGCACCCTCAAAGCCACCCACAAACCCTATGTCGTGTTGACGTCCAACCGAACGCGGGAACTGAGCGACGCCCTGAAAAGGCGCTGCTTGTACCACTGGATAGATTATCCCGACTTAGCTAAAGAAATGGCGATTGTAAAAAAACGACTGCCGGACATAGAGCCGCAACTGTTGGAACAGGTCGTTGCTTTTGTCCAAAAATTCCGCCTCCTCAAATTGTCCAAGATGCCTGGGGTTTCTGAAACCATAGACTGGGCAGAATCCCTCATGGCCCTCGGATACCGCGAAGTCAATGACCGCGCATTTGAACAAACGCTGGGCAGCATCCTGAAATCAGCGGAAGACATTCGCCAGGTGCGGTCAGAAGGGATCGGAGCTTTTAGCTAAAATGGTATGAAAAAGCAGGCGTTTGAAACGAAAAGCATCACCGAAAGCATCGTCGCTTTTTCGCAGTTTGCGCGAAGCCACGGCCTGAATGTTGGGATCCAGGAAACGCAGGATGCCCTGCAATCCGTCTCAGGCGCCTTATTGACCAATGCAGCTTTGTTTAAAAACGCTTTAAAAACCATCTTTTGCGCTTCGCCAGAAGACCGGCGGCTGTTCGACCGGCTTTTTGTTTTGTTTTGGGAAACCAACCCCACTGATCTGGTTGTCAGAAAAAACAAAACGACGGTGCAGGGCGCGGTTGAAAAAAAAGCCAACCCTTCCATCGTTATGCTGGGAAGGGGCAAAACCGACGAAGATGCAGAAGCCGGCAAAAATGTGTCGGGCGCCAACGAAACCGAGCGCTTGAAAACCACCGATTTTTCAAAAATTGGAGAGATAGACGCAGATCCGTTGGAAACCATCGCCCGAAAATTATTTAAAGAAATGGCGGTCAGGCTTCGGCGGCGCAGGAAAGAAACCCGCCGAAACGGCCCCATCAACCTCCGGCGAACCATCCGAAGAAGCCTCAGTTATGGCGGCGAACCCATTGACCTTTTTCGAAAAGCGCATCGCCCGAAAAAGCAGCGATTGATCGTCCTGCTCGACGTGAGCGGGTCTATGGATAAATACAGCTTTTATCTGCTTCGTTTTGTCTGCGCTTTGCGCGAACATTTCCGGCAGTTGGAAGCTTTTGTATTCAGTACGTCGCTGATCAGAATCAGCAAGCTGCTGCAACCCAACCGGCTGGAATTGGTTTTGACCACCATTTCCCGGCAGGCAGATAACTGGTCGGGCGGCACAAAAATTGGGGCGTGTTTAGAAACTTTTGCTGAACAATACGGCAAACAAACCCTGAACGGCTCGCCCATTGTGCTGATCCTGAGCGACGGCCTCGATACCGGCGACCCGAATCTCGTGGGTGAAGCTTTATTTAAAATACAAAAACGTGCCAAAAAAGTCATCTGGCTCAACCCCCTCAAAGGCATGAAAGGGTACGAACCGCTGGCAGGAGGCATGCAGGCGGCCCTGCCGTGGATAGACGTGTTTCAGTCGGCCCACAATTTGGAAAGTTTGCTCGAACTCGAAAATATACTAAGCGATGCTTGAACAGTATTTGGAAAATATCCGCGCGTTGAGCAAAAAAAACGAACCGTTTGCCACAGTGGTGGTAGTACGCAGGGAAGCGCCAAGCTCCGGAAAAACGGGCGACAAAGCGGTCGTCAACCAATTCGGCGAAATAATGGGATGGGTTGGCGGCGGTTGCGTGGACGCTATTGTCAAAAAAGAAGCGGAGGCTGCCATGAAAACCGGAAAGGCCCGCTTAGTCAGAATCGGATATGCCCCCTCAACCACAAAAGAAGAAGGCGTGATGGAATACAAAATGACCTGCCAGAGCGACGGCGCCGTCGAGGTGTTCATTGATCCGGTTTTGCCGCCACCGCATGTGGTGGTCATGGGCCAAACTGCCATTGCCAAAGCGGTCGTAAAAATGAGCAAAGCTGCGGGGTATCGCGTGACCGCCGTAGCGCCCGACGCCGACCTGGGCACTTTTGAAAAAGTGGACGAACTCATCACGCAAATGAATTTGGCGCAGGTGAAAACCACGCCCGCTACCTGCATCGTCATCGCCACGCAGGGCAATCAGGACGAAGCGGCGTTGGAACAGGCCTTGCGCAAACCGCACGCGTACATCGGGTTTGTGGCCAGCCGCAAAAAAAAGGCGTCGGTTTCGGATTTTCTACAACAGCAAGGGTTGGATACGGAAGCCATTGCTGCCGTCAAATCGCCTGCGGGCATAGACATCCACGCCAAGACCCCCGATGAAGTCGCAGTCAGCATCTTAGCGGAAATGATTTTGATGCGCCGCACCAGCCTCGGTATGGCTTTCGCCGGATTTGAAAACTCGGGGCATGAAGCCGCCAAACCCAGGATTTACATCAACCCGGTTTGCGGCGTGGCGGTGGACATGAATAATCCCAGACACGTGGTGGAATACAAAGGCGAGAAGGTGTATTTCTGTTGTGATGGGTGTAAGGTCAAGTTTGAGTTGGAGCCGGGGAGGTACGTGAAGGTGGGGGGGTAGTATGGGCATTTTGTTTACCGTTCGGTGCAACCACGCTTGTTTTTTGGATATCAACCCGTGGAAGAACAAAACTTGACTTTTAATATGGCTGACCCGGAAAAGACCCTGCTCGACCTGCTTTATTTTAACCCAGACTTAATTGAAACACCTGATTTTGAAGGATTTCGGCTTAATCAGGAAGAAATTACCGAACAACTCAACCTTGCCCGGCTGAACAATTACCTGACGCTTATCGCTTCGCCTACGTTGGAAAAAAGATGGCGGCGTTTGCAAAATTTTCTTGGACTATGATGGATTTGGAACAAATTGCCCGCTTTTTAAATTTTTATGTAATTTTGCATTCGGAATGCAAAATTACATAAAATGATTCCTCGCCTGCTTGCCGGAAGTGTCCGTGAACTGATAAAATATTTTCCTGTAGTATACGTGGGAGGCCCCAGACAGTCGGGAAAAACGACTTTGATACGGCATCTTTTCCCTGACTTACCCTACGCCAGTCTTGAAAACCCGGATACGCAATTATTCGCTAGCCAGGATCCCAGACGGTTTCTGGAGTCGTTTCCTGATGGCGCTATATTAGATGAAGCCCAGCGTACACCTTTGCTGTTTTCTTATCTTCAGGGAATTGTGGACGCAAATAAAAACCTGCGTTTCATCCTTTCCGGTTCGCAGAATTTTCTTTTGATGGAAAAAATCACCCAGTCGCTTGCCGGCCGTGTAGGGATATTGACCCTTTTACCGTTAAGTCTGGAGGAACTCCCCACAGATTTATCAAGTACACTCAGTCCTGAACAATGGGCATGGCAGGGTGGTTTTCCGATGCTGTACGATCGTGGAACACCGCCGCATTTAGCCTTCCCAAACTACCTCGAAACCTACTTGCAAAGAGACGTAAGGTTGCTGCAAAATGTGGGCGATTTGAATCAGTTCAATCGCTTTGTGCGCCTGTGCGCAGGCAGAGCAGGGCAATTGCTCAACCTTTCTACACTGGCTAAAGACGCCGATATGTCTGTCAATACGGTAAAGTCCTGGCTATCCGTTTTAGAGGCATCTTATTTAATCTTTTTTTTGCAACCT
Source organism: Saprospiraceae bacterium (assembly GCA_022841505.1). Taxonomy (GTDB): domain Bacteria; phylum Bacteroidota; class Bacteroidia; order Chitinophagales; family Saprospiraceae; genus JABWAJ01. The sequence continues at coordinate 13,556 of JALHRK010000033.1, forward strand.
TATTATGAAAACTTCAATAAACGGCTGATAAAAACCCCGAAACTATATTTTACGGACACGGGTTTACTTTGTAATTTATTGGGCATAAATAGTAAGGAACAATTAGGAACACATTACTTCTATGGAAATATTCTGGAAAACATGCTCCTTGTTGAACTGTATAAAATGAGAACCCACCGCGGAAACCGTCCCCAATTTTGGTTCTGGCGCGACAGCAACGGCAACGAGATAGATTTGCTCATTGAAGAGGGCAGCGAAGTAACAGCCGTGGAATTTAAATCCTCGAAGACGTTCAATACCCGTCATTTTTCCGGCCTGTCCTGGTGGCAGAAAACAACCGGGTTTTCGGCTGACAACAGCACGGTGCTGTACCTCGGCGATCAGGAGTTTGCAACTGAATATGGCCGACTCTTGCCCTGGCGCAAAGCGGTAGGTGTAACTAAATAAAACTTTTTCGATTTTATTACCATACTACCTTTCTAAATCGTCACCAAAATTTTAACCAAAATGAAAAACCTCTGGGCAACATTAGCTATCATTTTATTTGCCGAAATTCAGGGAAATGCGCAAGGGATAACCGTTGTTTATGAATATAAGATGACCCGTTATCCCGATATAGTGCTAAAGGAAGTACCAAGCCTTTCCGAACAAGACATCAGAACCCGGTATAGCCTGACCATACATGGCAGTATATCCAGGTTTTCGAGGGATAGTATGTATATTGCTTCGTATCCCTATAATGGCGGACAATCCGTAATTCCTTTTCAGCATATTTATAAAAACTACAACGAAGATTTGTGGATACGATCCAGTGGTGATTATAAGCAAGGGCATGCCGTCTCTAAAAAACTGTCTTACATTTCTGAAAACAGGAATTATAAATGGCAAATCACGCAGGAACAAAAGCAAATTGCCGGAATAACCTGTACAAAAGCGGTCTCAGAGCAGGGTACGACTACGGCCTGGTTTGCGCCCACCCTGCCTTATTCGGATGGCCCACAAGAAGGGGTTTTTAACCTCCCGGGATTGGTGCTGTATTTAGAAACACCGAATGAAAAATGGGAACCCATAAAAATACTGTTACATGATACAAGTATTGAAATCCCTCCCTTCAATCTGGTCCCATTAAATGACAACAAAATAACCATATCCTTAGACGAAGTCAGGGCGCTGGGGACCGACAGAGCCATTCAAATCAATGAAAATACGACCAAGGGATTTTGGCTCAAATTTGAATGAGACTTTGGCTGTTCTTTTATTTTTTTGCGCTACCTCAGCGAATCACCTGCATAAACCTCACCGATTAGTGGTCAGCACCCGAATAACCGCTAAATCATCCGTCGGCTTCAAGCCCCATTCCTCTTCAATGAAAATCATTTTTTTCTTCAGCATATTTTCCTGCTCGCTCCCGCTGCTATCGAGTAAAAGAAAATGGATGAGGTCTGCATCCTGCTTCTCAGGCCAGGCTTTGTTGTCATATTTTTTAAACGTAAAAATGCCGTCTGTGGCAATGCTCAGATCTTCTATGTTGTTAAAAGACAGGCGTTGATGCTGCGCTGGGTACCAGTCTTCAAACGCTTTTTCCAAATGGTAACCCAGGTAGTCAGGTTTGTTGTCCTGTTCAAACTCCGTCAGGGCGCCGTCGCAGCAAACCAAACCGTCGCCCACCACCAATATTTCCGCTGCGTGGGTTTCCACATCCAGAATGCCCAGCATCAGCGTACTCAGCAATTCTTCTCGACCCAGCGCCAATTGTGTTTTCAGCGCCTTCAGTTGTTCGAACAAACTTTTGGAAACTTCCTGCAAAAGTTGCGGCAGATCCAATTGTGTTTTGCTGACGAATTCTTTGTAATACCATTCTTTAGCGACCTTCCGAAACACTTTCCCCGTAAGGGTAGCCGCAAAATGGCTCTCAACGCCCATTGAGCAACCATCCATGACTGCAATCAAATGCCGGTTCGCTCCGACTTCGCACGAAATCAGAAAATCTTCACAGTGATTGGTGTGAAACTGACCTATTTGTAACACTTCGAATATTGGCATGTGGTGAACTTACTTTTCAAGCAAGTTTAACTCCAACGCCTGCACCTTCGGAATTCGTTCCGGCGACAGCGTAAAAAACACCGAAATGTCTTTCTTTTCCCCTTTTAAAATAAATGTGCCGCGCAGCTGGTTTTCCGGAACAATTGGCCCAACCGACAAAATTTCCCCGGATTGCGCCAGCAGCTTTTCGTATTCCCGCATCCGGTATTCCCGCGAAAAATCGGGGTAAAAGTTTTCAGCCAAAATTTCATCGCCCAATGCTGAATCCCAGGAGCGGAGCAAGTCCACTACCTGTTCTTTTCGCTTCGCTAAAATGTCAGAAACAGGGAGCTGGCGGGGTTTCAATTCGGCTTGTTGCACCAGCAGGCGCAGCGCTTTGACATTCGCAGCGCTGGCCGGCGCGTAGGTCAGGTTGACAAAAGAAATGATGCCGATGCCGTAGTCGGGAAAAAAGCTGTGATTGCTGCCAAAGCCCGGCAAACCGCCGCTGTGGCCGATGCTGGTCAGCCCCTGGCAATCCTTCCGGACGCCCAAACCATAGCCGTATCCAGCCATTGCTGCACATGGGTTGCCGTTGGCATCTGTTGCATTCGGGATCAGTCGGGGCGCAACCATCTGGCACATTTCCCGAACCGAACTGCGCTTCACCGGGCCGGTTTCGGAGCCATTTTTTGCCGGAAAGGCCGATAAAAGGAACGCTACGTATTTGCTAAAGTCTTCGATCGAAGTAATTATTCCGCCCATTGCGCCGTAAGCGCCGTCGTGCAGCATCGGTTCCAACTTCCATTGTTCGTCTTCCCAGCGGTAGCCCAGCGCTAAGCGGTCGGTAGGAAGGCCCTCGTATTCCCAGTGCGTGTTGGTCATGCCTAACGGCCTGAAGATGTTTTCAGTGATGTATTTTTGATAAGGCATCCCCGAAACCCGGGTAATGACAGCGCCCAGCATCGCGTAGCCCATATTGCTGTATTCAAAACCGGAAGCCGGCACAGTGGAATAAGCATACCCGCCGCGCAAAAAAGCCTCAAATTCTTCGTCGGTGTCTTCCAATTGCCGGTCGCCCCAGGGGTTGTCTTCCGGAAATCCGGCAGTCATGGTCATCAGGTTGTGCAGGGTAGGTGGCGGCGCATCCTGAGTCAGGGGCGGCACACCGGCTAATTCCGGCAGATATTTTGCGACCGGATCGCTGAGTTGCAAGCGGCCTTCTTCCCGCAATTTAAGAATGGCCATGGTAGTAAAACTCTTGGTCATCGAGGCAATCCGGAACAGAGAGGCAGCTGTCGCTGGTTGCTTGCTGCCTATATTGATGACGCCGTCGCTCCCGGTGTGTATGAGTTTTCCATCCAATACAATGCCGTAAGCATAGCCGGGGTAGTGGTTGGTTTCGGCGAATTCGCGAAATATTTTTTCGACTTCGGGAATTGCTCTTTTGATTTTGTCCAGGCGCCCGGCGTCTGTAAATTCCGGCGCTTTGTAGGTGGATGTCGGTATGTTCGGGCTCATGTCCGAAGTAGGATGTGGTTTATTGACCCCACAGGCGCTTAGGCAGCAGCTGAGGGTGAAGTAAAAAAATAGCTGGGTAGATTTCATGGCGCCTTGATTTGAGGGTTGAATATCGTTAGTCTTTAATTATTTACCACATAGTTCACAATAGTTATTTTCACAATAGGACACATAGGAACGGCACTCTTTAGACCAAGTTCACATAGGAGCTACGCTCTTTAAAGATCACATAAGCGCTATACTGAGACCTGTGTAAAAACATCTATGTGGTAAATTAATCCTATCCGATCGTTTCTTTCCACTGCATTTCCGCTTCTGCTAATTTTGCCAACACTTGTCTTTCTGTCCGTGCTCCCTCTACATAACCGATCAGGTCGTCGTCTCCAATCAGGATCTCAGCAGCCGTGCAGGTTGAATCAAACTCGTACGCGCCTTTTCGCCAAAAATTTTCTTTACCAAACAAAGGCAACAACGCCCGCATAAGGTACAAAGCGCCGAAAACGCTGTGGTAAGCCTGTTCATCCCGCACATGCAGTTGAAAACCCTGGCAAACCTGGTTTTGGTGTTTGTGAAAAGCGGGGATGAAGCGCACGGGCCTCAACACAGCCTGGTTGGCGAATTTTTGGTTGAAGGTAGAAGCAAGCTCAATGCAATCCGACCAGGCGAGCTCGGGGTGTCCGAACAACTCGAAAGGACGGGTCGTTCCGCGGCCTTCACTGAAGGTGGTGGCTTCCCAAAAGCATTGTCCCGGATAGACCTGCACGGTGCTTCGGTGCGGGATATTCGGAGAAGGGTTGATGAAAATTTCCTCTGCGGAGCCCGGAAAGGGTATCCGGATGATTTCGCCCGTGTAATTCAACTGCCGCTGCATCCAGGTTGCCAATTGCCCCGTGCTCAGGCCGTGGCGGTGGATCAGGCCCGCAAGTCCGACAAAAGAAGCGTAACGGGCATCAAGCGGCGTGCCTTCCACCTTGGTACCTGCCGGATTTTTGCGGTCTGTCACAAAAACCGGAATGGCGATGCGATGTTCCTGCAAACATCGAAGCAACCAGTATAAATGTGTGGTGTAGGTAAAATATCGGGCGCCAACGTCGGGAATATCCACCAACAGGGCATCGGCGCCTTCAAAACAAGCTTTATCGGGAACCACATTTTGTTTCTGTGTATCGTACAAAGAACGGCATTCCACGCCCGAATAAGCCTCGTCCTCTTTTCCCACCTGATCCTGTAATTCTGAAAACAGGCCGTGCTCAGGGAGCAGGATGCGCCGGAGTTTTTTTTGCTCCACGAGCAAATCGAACAGGTAACGCCCCACCTTGAAATCAAAGCTGGATTGATTGCCGAAAAAAACGACATTTTTGGTGCGTTGGAAAGAGGGATTGGTGAAGAGGTGTTGGTAGTTCATGGTGATGATGAGGGCGTTGTTCGTTGTAGGTTGTTCGTTCTGTTCCCACGTCCGCTCGCGCGAAGGCGTGGTAACTGAGCGAAGTCGAAGTTCCGCCTCGCGTGTACTATTTTACGGGCTCTGCCCGGCATGAATCGAATTGGACAACCAACGGCTCTGCCTCCCGCATCACTTCACTTCCGGCATCTTACACACCTCGTCCGCTTTCCGCCCACAAACGGAACATTGCCCGATTTCATTCTGAAGTTTCGGCGTCAGGTTGGCGCAGGTGCCGCGGAACGGTTCTCTTTTGATGATGAAACGCAGGCTGATGAGCGCGAACGACAAAGCGAACACGGTGAAGATGGCAGCGAGGAACGGAAGGAACTGCGACATAGCGGTGTGGTTTAATTTTGCAAATCTACACACCAAAACAACATCCCCTATCGGAAGAAGGTTTATTTTTGCCATCCAAACACGCGTTATGGCCAAAGACCTGCAATATCAACTCGATGCATTCGCCCGTCTCCTGAAAATCATGGACGAATTGCGGGAGCAATGCCCCTGGGATCGCAAACAGACTTTTCAGAGCCTGCGCAACCTGACCATCGAAGAAACCTATGAGCTGGCCGATGCGCTTTTGGAGGAGAACCTGACCGATATCAAGGAAGAAATTGGTGATGTGTTATTGCATTTGGTTTTTTATGCCAAAATTGCCGATGAAAAAGGCGCTTTCGACATCGCTGACGCCATCAATGCCGTTTGCGACAAGCTGATTAAACGCCATCCGCACATTTATGGCGACCTGAAAGTGGCCGACGAAGAAGAAGTGAAGCGCAACTGGGAAAAACTGAAACTGAAGGAAGGCAAAAAATCAGTGCTGCAGGGGGTACCAAATTCCCTGCCCGCCATGATTAAGGCCTACCGGATGCAGGACAAAGCCAAACAGGTGGGTTTCGAGTGGGAAAACACCGCGCAGGTGTGGGAAAAAGTCGAAGAGGAAATCGCTGAATTGCAGGAAGCCGTAACGCTGGATTTCGCTTTTGAAAAACAGGAAGAAGAATTTGGCGATGTCTTGTTCTCTTTGGTCAACTATGCACGCTTCATAGGTGTTGATCCGGAAACGGCCTTAGAGCGCGTGAATAAGAAGTTCAAAAAACGCTTCGAATACATTGAAGCCAATGCGGATAAAGACCTCAACGACATGACGCTGGCCGAAATGGACGCGTTGTGGAATGAAGCAAAGGGAAGTGATTTGAAGATTTGAAGATGCTGTCGGTTGTTCGTTGTCAGTTGTTCGTTGTTCGTTCAGGGCGGCTTCCGAGAGCAAAATATGCCATTCCTTTGCATCATGGCGTATAACAAACAACGATCAGCGAACACCACAATCGATGTGGGAACAGAACGAACAACGAACAACAAACAACGATCAACGAACCACGACAGAGCTGTATACCGATGAAGAAAATACCTTTAGACATTGTTGCCTTATCGCATAGTGTCACGCAATCGCACAATTACGCCGTCATTCTCGGCGAACAGGGTGGCAATCGCCGATTGCCCATCGTGATTGGAAGTTTTGAAGCGCAGGCCATTGCGGTGGCACTGGAGCGCATGACGCCCAATCGCCCATTGACCCACGACCTATTCAAAAGTACGCTGGATACTTTCAACATCCAATTGCGCGAGGTCATCATCAACAACCTTTTGGACGGTATTTTTTATGCCCGCATGATCTGCCACAAAGACGGCGACCGCATCGAAATAGATTCCCGTACTTCCGACGCCATTGCAATGGCGGTGCGCTTTGACTGCCCGATCTATACCTACGAATTCATTTTGGACGCTGCGGGCATCGTGCTGGAAGAAACAGAAGAAGGATTGGAAATACCTGAAAAGCAGGATGCACCTCCAAAAGGTTCGCCCCTCTCAGCGTATTCCGCCGATGCACTCAACCAGATGCTGGAAGATGTCCTCAACGCAGAAAACTACGAACGCGCCGCCGAGATTCGGGATGAGATTAATCGGAGAAGATCCTGAAATTAGTTGGCAGGAGTATTTTCATTTTGGATGGGAATTTCAGGATAAAAAAGTTGGCAGTTGGCAGTTTTGCAGTTGGCAGGAGCTTCACCCCCATTGAATATCCAACATCATTAAATGTGCAACCCTCCTGCCAACTGCCACCTGAAAAACTGCTAACTGCTACCTGTGATCCAATATCATGAAATACGTAACCCTCCTGCCAACTGCCTCCTGTAAACCTGCAAACTGAAAAACATGGCTGAGCCAAAAAAAATCACAAAAAAGTACACCAACGGCGAAGTGACCGTTGTCTGGAAACCGGATATCTGCATCCATTCCACCATTTGCTTTCGTGGATTACCGGACGTATTCGATCCCCGCAAACGACCTTGGGTGACTCCTGAAGGAGCTGAAACTCAGGTCATCATCGAACAGGTGAAGCAGTGCCCTTCCGGCGCGCTTTCTTTTTACCTGAATGAAGCGGAAGCCGAATCGGGAAAAGTAGAAATGGAACACGAAACCATTGTCGAGGTCACGCCAAACGGCCCCCTGATGGTGTATGGTAATGTCGCCGTCAAACACGCCGACGGGACGCAAAGCAAACAGCACCGCGTAACGGCTTTCTGCCGTTGTGGCGCTTCTTCCAATAAACCATTTTGTGATGGAACGCACCGGAAGGTGGGGTTTGAGGGTTGACGGCGGCACACCGTTGGTGTCCCGTACCCGTAGGGGCAGAAAATTTTCTGCCCCATACCCGGCGACCCGGCGGGCAGAACATTTTCGCCATCCACACGACGGTTGACCGGGGCGCCGGGGCAAAAAATTTTCCGCCCCATACCCTGGACCGCGGCGCCGGGGCAGAAAATTTTCTGCCCCATATCCTGGACCGTAGCGCCGGGGCAGAAAATTTTCTGCCCCTACGCCTGGGCCTTCGGCGTGCTGAAATTCATCGGCGGAAACGGCGGCGTATCCGGTTCGTCAATGATTCCGAATTGCTGTTCGTATTTTTTTACGTTATCGGCCAAGGCATTCAACAAGCGTTTGGCGTGTTGCGGCGTCAGGATGATGCGCGATTTGACCTTGGCTTTGGGCACATTTGGCACCAGCCGAATGAAGTCAACAACAAATTCCGAGTGGGAGTGCGAAATGATGGCGAGGTTGGAGTAGGTTCCTTCCGCGATATCTTCCGGGAGTTCGATATTGAGTTGCTGATTTGGTTGCGTTTTTTTTATGTCTGACATTGTTCGTGGATTTTAATGAATACGTACTCATAAATACATTTACACAACCTGATGGGTTGAATAAACGGGAAAGTTTACTTTCCTTTCTTTGGAGCCGGCTTCTTCGCAGCTGGTTTTTTCGCTGCCGGTTTTTTTACTTTTTTCGCGAAAGCGTCCGGAATTTCCACTTCAATCATGGCTTTCACTTGTTCTAGTGTCAAATCTTTGGCCATTTCCGAAGTCACCTTTTCATCGTTTATCCGGCCCATCTTCACATTCTTTTTGCCAAAACGAATATACGGGCCCCAGCGACCATTTTCAACAGAAATGCCTTCGTCTTCCCATTGCTGGATATAGCGCACCGATTCCTTTTCAACTTTGGCCTCAATCAGCTCGTAAGCTTCTTCCGGCTTCAATTTGTCGAAGTCAAATCTCCGGGGCACGTTGATAAACAAATCGCCCCACTTGATAAAAGGTCCAAAGCGGCCTTTTCCTTTGGTAACCGGCTGGCCTTTATAGGTGGTGAAGGGCGCATCCGCCGCTTTTTTCTCCTCAATCAGCTCAATGGCGCGGTTCATGTCCACCGAATGCGGGTCTTCCCCCCGCGGCAGAGAAATAAATTTTTCGCCGTGCCGCACATAAGGGCCGAAACGTCCAATGCCGATAGCAACGTCCTGGGCGTCGTGCTGGCCGAGCATTTTGGGCAACTTGAACAATTCCAGCGACTCTTCAAACGTGATGGTTTCAAGCGATTGCCCGGGCTGGAGGCTGGCGTAGAGCGGTTTTTCTTCGCCCAATTCTTCCGGAGTTCCAATTTGCACCACTGGTCCGCGACGGGAAAGGCGGGTCAGGATGGTACGGCCCGTATTCGGATCTTTACCCAGAATGCGTTCTTTGTTGGGGCGATCGGCTTCCGACAGCGTTTTTTCCACCGTTTCATGGAACGGATGGTAGAAATTGCGGATCATTTCCGGCCACTGCTGTTTGCCCGCTGCAATATGGTCAAACTGCCCTTCGATATTTGCCGTGAAGCTGTAATCCATGATCCGCTCAAAATGCGCGTCGAGGAAATCGCTCACAATCATCCCCATATCTGTCGGAATAAGGTGGTTTTTCACCGCGCCGACGACCTCCGTTTTTTGTTCTTTTTTCAATTCGCCGGTATTGCTCAGCGTCATCACCCGGTAAATGCGTTCCACGCCATCGCGGTTTTCTTTCACCACATAGCCCCGGCCTTCTTCCATAATTTTCGAGATGGTCGGCGCGTAAGTGGAGGGGCGCCCGATGCCGAGCTCTTCTAATTTTTTGACCAAACCGGCTTCCGTGTAGCGCGCCGGCGGACGGGTAAAACGCTCGGTGGCTGTGAGGTGATTGAGTGGAAGCACCTGGCCTCTTGTCAGCGGCGGCAGCATGCCTTTTGCTTCTTCCTCGTCATCGTCGTCTTTCGATTCTAAATAGAGCTTGAGGAAGCCGTCGAATTTAATCACTTCGCCTTCCGCCACCAATTTCGATTTGGGAACAGTGGAAATGCCGATGTCTACAATCGTTTTCTCCAGGATGGCATCGGCCATTTGCGAAGCGACGGCGCGTTTCCAGATCAGTTCGTACAGGCGTTGCTCATCGCGGCCCATCGGTACGGTCTGGTTCTCGACCTCTGTAGGGCGGATGGCTTCGTGCGCTTCCTGTGCGTTGGCCGATTTGCTTTTAAAGCGCCGCGTTTGCACATATTTTGCGCCATATTGCTTTTCAACTTCCTTTGCGATGTTTTGCAGCGCCAATTCACTCAGGTTGACGGAGTCGGTACGCATATAGGTAATGTGTCCGGCTTCGTAAAGATGCTGCGCTACCGACATGGTGCGGTTCACAGAAAAACCGAGTTTGCGGCTGGCTTCCTGCTGGAGGGTGGAGGTTGTAAACGGATAAGCCGGCGTGCGCTTGAGCGGCTTCACTTCGATGTTGCTGATGCTGAACGTAGCGCCTTTGCATTGCAACAAAAACGCCTCGGCGTCTTTTTGCTGTTCGAAACGCTCAGGGGCTTCGGCTTTCAGTTGAACGATTTTGCCCTGGTCATTTTTAACGTCGAAAATTGCCGTGATTTTGTAGTAGGCCGCCACCTCAAAGCGCTGGATTTCGCGTTCGCGTTCCACGACAAGCTTTACAGTCACCGATTGTACGCGCCCGGCTGAAAGGCCGCCTTTGATTTTTTTCCAGAGAATGCCCGACAATTCGTAGCCCACAAGCCGGTCGAGCACGCGGCGCGCCTGTTGTGCGTCCACTAAGTTGACGTCCACCGTGCGGGGCGCCAGGATAGCTTTTTGAATGGCCGGCTTGGTGATCTCCCGGAAAACGATGCGTTTGGTGGTTTTTTCATCCAAACCCAGCACCTGGCATAAGTGCCAGGAAATGGCTTCTCCCTCGCGGTCTTCGTCCGTTGCGAGCCACACATGATCCACTTTTTGAACCAGGTCTTTCAGATCCTTGACCACTTTGTATTTGTCGGGCGTGACCACGTATTTGGGTGCAAAGCCGTTTTTGATGTCTATGGCATCGTCGCTTTTTTCCAAATCGCGGATATGACCATAACTTGATTTTACGGTGAAATCTTTTCCAAGATATTTTTCAATCGTCTTTGCCTTGGCAGGCGACTCAACTATGAGCAAATTTTTTGCCATTGCTTAGGGATGTTTTTTTGAGTTTTGCGAAAGCAGGCACAAAAGTAGAGTCTGTAAGCTTCAAATGCAAGGGGAAGGAAAGATAAGCGTGATTATAACGTGTCTTATTGCTTGGAAACGCATTTTATGCCCATAACTAATGCCTTTCAGCGCAGCTTTTCCTATTTTTCGCTTTCCAAATTAATGCTACCCATGCTCGAAGCACCGGAAAAACAATGGATACCCGACCCCGCCGACGAAAATGCCGTGCGGGAACTTCACGAAGCCTTGCGCATCGCGCCGGTGTTTTGCAGGCTCTTAGTGCAACGGGGCATTTACACCTTCGAGGCAGCGAAGCAGTTTTTTCGACCCGATTGGAGCGACCTGCACGACCCTTTTTTGATGAAAGACATGCCCGAAGCAACCGATCGCCTCACCACTGCCATTCAAAAGAAAGAAAAAATTCTCCTTTACGGCGATTACGATGTAGACGGGGTGACCTCCATTGCACTCATGCATAGCTTTCTGGAGCCGCTTGGCGCGGATTTGGTCTACTATATTCCAGATCGCTATAAAGAGGGGTATGGGTTGTCTTATGAAGGCATTGAATACGCGAACGAAAATGGCGTAAAACTCATCATCGCGATGGACTGCGGCATCACAGCCCGCGACGAAACGCGGCGAGCCCGCAGCTATGGCATAGACCTCATCATTTGCGACCACCACTTGCCGGGACAGTTGTTGCCGGAAGCCAACGCCATCCTCGATCCCAAGCGACCGGATTGCAACTATCCGTACAAAGAACTGAGCGGTTGCGGCGTGGCATTCAAACTGGCCCAGGCTTACGCCCAAACCCAGCACCTGCACCCCTCGGCCTTAGAAGCGCTGCTGGATTTGGTAGCCATCAGCATAGCCAGCGACATTGTGCCCATCACCGGGGAAAACCGCACGCTTTCGGCCTTGGGCATGCAGCGCCTCAACCGCACGGAACGCACCGGTTTGAAAGCCCTGATCGAACAAAGCGGGCGGCAACATCCGCTCACGGTGAGCGATATCGTGTTCGGATTAGGTCCCATGATCAACGCTGCCGGGCGATTGGCTGATGCGGGGCAGGCTGTGCGCCTCCTGTTGTCCAACGAAGTGGATACGGCTGCCGATTACGCCCGCATTTTGGAATACCGGAATAAATTGCGCCGCGAATTCGACCAGCGCGTTGCAGAAGAAGCCCGCGCCCTGCTGACAGAAGAAACCGACTGGGAGCAGCGCCGCTCCATTGTTTTATACCAAAAGCACTGGCACAAAGGCGTGGTTGGCATCGTTGCATCGCGCATGGTGGAGCAGTTCAGTCGCCCGGCCATTGTGCTGACCGAGTCGGAGGGGCGTTTGGTGGGTTCAGCGCGTTCGGTTGCCGGGTTCGATTTGTACGAAGGCTTGCGCGCCTGCAAAGACCTGCTGATCAGTTTTGGCGGGCATACCCACGCTGCGGGGCTGAGCCTGATGCCGCAAAATCTCCAGATTTTTAAAGACCGCTTCGAGACCATTGCCCAGGTGGCGTTGTCGCAAACGCCGCCGGTTCCCGTTGTCAACATCGCTGCCGAAATTGAATTGAAAGACATCACGCCGAAATTCTGGAATATCCTGCGGCAGTTTGCGCCGTTTGGGCCGGGCAACCGCAACCCCGTTTTTGCGGTACACGGCGCGGTAAACGCCGGCTACTCCCGATTGCTGACCGGCAACCACCTGCGGCTGTCCGTGAAGCAAAACGACGCACCGATTTTTTACGGCGTCGCTTTTGGTCAGGGTGATGTGTTACCGAAAATCCTTAGCGGGAAACCGTTTGATCTTTGTTTTACAATAGAAGAACAGACCTGGGAGGAACGGACGTCGCTGCAGTTGATGGTGAAGGATTTGAAATTTTAGTACCGCTGAACGCTGTTCAAAGGCGGGTTGTGTATCATCAAAATGCCACCCTGACTTTCTGCCAGGGCGGCACAAAAAAAATAAACCCCAGTTTATTGATTGATCATTACATCAAAATCAGTTTTCGGGATAGCCTTCGCATCAACAAGACACTGCTCTCAGCATTTGGTGATCAAGTGATTCAAGGAGTTGAGTTGCCTGTCCGGTCAAAAGACTATTAAGGTTGAGAATTGGAGTTTCGGTATACCGTTGTACTTCGTCAATCAGCAGTTCGCTGGCAGTGAACAACCCGGAAACTGCAAAAGGCGGAAAAGCGATGTCCTTTAGTAAACTCAATCCGGAAAGTACGCCAAGGCTGTCGCCACAGGAAAGAATAATGCTGTGAACGGTACTCATGAACTCCCGGTTTTTTAGCAATAAATTGGTTTCGCGCTGCAACAGCCCGTCTGCAATCTCAATGATGATATAATCCGGATCAACGGCATCACAAGCGAGGTTGACCAACGATTGGTAAAGATTCAGCAAGATTTTCTGATCCAGGAGATAGGTAGACGGATAGCCAAAGCAGGAAAAATCATTGGCATAATCTGCGCCGCGACTGAGGGCAAGCATGGCATCTTTGGGGAAAGCAGTTCCTGTCAGTTTCAAATAAGCGACCTGGTAACCACTGCGTTTCAACCCTCCGCAAAGCCAGGCAGCTGTAGTTGTTTTGCCGCTGTCCATAGAGGATCCTACCGATAAAATCACTTTTGTGCGGGTGTAGGCGGCATTGAACCGATCGAGCTTGTTTTCCTGAATGGTGTTGATGATCTGGCCGTCGCCATCGGTAGCATAGCCTATCAGTTCCAGTTCCGGCGGAATCACTTTAAAGTTGGCATTGCTGCTTTTGAGCAATCCTGCTACACCGCCCCGACCGAGTAGCTGGCACCGCAAAGTGGGTGATTCGGGCACATAACCTTCAAATTGGTTGGTGGCATAGCGACTGCCAAAAGCCAACATAAGTAAATCTCCTTCAAAGATCGGGCAGGCAATGCTATTTTCATTCATCACATAACCACTGCTGTCCGGCAATACTTTGAAAATACCCACGTCGCCTGCTTTTGGGGAGTGGGTTGTTGCGAGGCTTTCATCAATATGGAAAGATGAAACCGCTTTGCAAATGAGTGCTTTTTTGATATTGCTTTTCATAAAACTGATTTTAAAATTTTGATTGTTGTTACGCAGAGATATTGCCGACCAGTCCGGATGTTACCAGGAGGGTGATTTTTTTAAAAAAAATATTTACGCAAGGCTTTTTAGCCAATCTGGATGCAGCATTTCCTCTAAAAAAGTGAGGGGTTGGGCGGTCAGTATCAAAATTCCTTTTTGGGATCTGGAAACCTGAATTTGATGTATCAATGACTTGATTGAAGCCTCTTCTAAACCCAGAAACGGCTCATCCAAAATCCAAAAAGGCTTTTGTGCCAACTGAGCGCGTAAGTGTTGCAATAAGCGCTGTTGCGCCAGTGTTAGTTGGGGTAAAGTTTCCCGAAGGCGCATGTCGGGCTTGATTCCTCTTAGATTCGGAAACAACTGCTGCCAATGAATAAGCGCAGCTTTGGCTTTATCCCTGTTTTCCGGTTTCCGGCTATTGGCAATAGCATCTAATACCGTATCTCCATACAATGGAGTAGCTGCGGATACAACAGCAATGCTGC
>JALHRK010000034.1:0-15403 GCA_022841505.1 Saprospiraceae bacterium
CGCAATACAACCTCGGCCAATATGCACAGGCGTATTCCCTTTGGCTCTCGTGTCTCGAAAAAACGCTCAGCCAGCAGGTTTCTTCAGGTAAGGATTCAGAAGCCATAAAAAGGAAAACAATAGAATTAGAACAGGACCTGAAAGCAAAAAACAGGGAGCTGGCAGCCATTACCCTGCAAATGGTCACCAAAAATGACCTGTTGCTTGAGGTTCAGGATGCGCTTCAAACAACAGCCAAAACAAACGATCCGGAGGCATTAAAAGCCTCACTTCGCAAGCTGACCTTAAAAATTGAATCTCATCTGAACAACACAAGCGATTGGGATGCCTTCGAAGCGCATTTCAATCTGCTCCACAGTGATTTTTTTAAAAAGCTGAAAGGCATCTATCCGGGGCTCACTATACCAGAGTTAAAAATGTGTGCCTTTATAAAAATGGGCCTCAGCACAAAAGAAATAGCCCAGCGGTTGAACCTTTCCATGAGGGGCACGGAGACTGGCCGCTTCAGGCTGCGGAAAAAGCTGGATCTTGTTGATGGGATTAGCTTTCAGGTTTTTCTTGACACCTTATAATTGGTGTCTGTTTTTATAGTCCGATAGCTGCGTTACGCTCAGCCCCAAAATCGGTCATTTACGTTAGTAAACTCCCGTTTTTGGGGCTGAGCGTGCCTTGCTCTCGAACTCTAAAGAACAGACACTCCTCTACACTAAATGGCCTGACCCAAAATATCCGCTCCTACCCTATTGCTTTTCATCCATAGATTCCTGGCCAAATTTTATGGAATTTGCCTATTGACGTATTGTTGACGTAGTTTTTCGCCTTCATCGGCGAATAGTTGCAGTATTCATTTTTTTTGCCATCGCTCGTTATATCCGTTCCTTTGTTTCATATAATCACAATTTTTCAAAATTTTATTTATCTGCAATTCAGCAACCAATCATTTTATACTGAATGCAGCATTCAAGGCCGTTTAGAGCCTTTACAATTGGCAGGGAAATCATTCAGCATCGCAGATTAATACCCTAACTTAAGGTGTGCAACGCCTGGGAGAATGATTTTTTATTGTTATGGTGATGTTTTTTTTGCTTTGAAGCGACAATACTAAAACCAACTAAAATATGAAACTAAGCGCTAATCGCTTACTCATGCTAGCTCTTCTGTTGTCTGGTACGCTCTTTTGTACAACCGCCTACAGAGCAGGGAATCCGCAAAGCGAATTCATTTATCGCGATGCAAATCAACCAGTTGAGTCCAGGGTAAACGACCTCCTCAAGCGCATGACCCTTGAGGAAAAATTGGCGCAGATACAATGCATTTGGCAAAAAAAATCCCAATTCATAGATAAAAAAGGCGATTTGCTGCCGGACAGCGCAGCGGTGTATCTCAAACATGGGATTGGACAAATCGGGCGGCCCAGCGAAGGGTTTGATCGCTCTAACAATACCGGCAGAACTGCGGAACAAAATGCCCGTTTCACCAATCAAATCCAACGTTTTCTAGTTGAAAAAACCCGCCTTGGCGTCCCGGCTTTTTTTCATGAAGAATGCCTGCATGGCCATGCTGCCAAAGATGGCACCAGCTTCCCGCAGCCAATTGGCTTTGCAAGCAGCTGGAACCGCCAATTGGTCGAAGAACTTTTTACAATGACCGCCCGCGAGGCTCGGGCAAGAGGCACTCATCTTGCATTAACACCCGTTGTGGATGTCGTGCGGGATCCACGCTGGGGGCGCACTGAAGAAACTTACGGAGAAGACCCATATCTCTGCGGGGAAATTGGACTGGCTGCGATTTTCGGGTTTCAGGGAAGGGGTAAAACGATTGACAACGACCACGTGATGGCGACCCTTAAACACATGACCGGTCATGGCCAACCAGAAGGCGGCAATAACATTGCTCCGGCGACCATCTCAGAAAGAATGGTGCGGGAAATGTTTTTGCCCCCGTTTAAAAAATGCGTCCAGCAGGGAAATGTGCGCAGTGTCATGCCTTCCTATAACGAAATAGACGGGGTTCCAAGCCATGCCAATAAATGGCTTTTGCAAACGGTTCTACGCGGCGAATGGGGTTTTAAAGGCAGTATTGTCTCCGATTATTATGCCATCCGTGAATTATGCGACCGGCACCATATTGCGGCAGATCACAAGGCGGCCGCTGTGCTGTCTTTAACCACCGGGGTGGACATCGAATTGCCAGAGCAGGAGACCTATCCCCTTTTGAAATCAGTTTTTGAAAATAAGGAGCTTCCCATAAGCGTCCTCGACACAGCCGTTGCGCGCAACCTGCGCCAAAAATTTGAATTGGGTTTGTTTGAAAATCCTTATGTGGATGAAGCCAAAGCCAAAGCAGAAGTGGGCTCTGCCAAAAACGCGGCACTCGCACTCCGGGCTGCCGAAGAGTCCATGATTTTACTGCAAAACCGCAATAGCCTTGCCCCAATCAGCGCGGAAAAATACAAAACCATTGCGGTGATCGGCCCAAATGCCGATAAAGTCCTGCTCGGCGGTTACAGCGACCATCCTAAATATTTTGTCACGGTGCTCCAGGGAATTCGGGACAAAGTTGGCGCCAAAACTAAAATCCTGTACGCTGAAGGATGTGGCATCACCCAACCCGGCAGTTGGTACCTGGATCCGGTAAACCCCACCGACCCCGTTGAAGACCGCCGCAAAATTGAAGAAGCCGTTGCCATTGCCAAACAGGCTGACCTCGTCATTTTAGCCGTTGGCGGCAACGAATTAACGAGCCGGGAAGCCTGGGCAGAGTCACACCTTGGTGACCGCACCAGCCTTGAATTAGTTGGATTGCAAAATGAACTCATCAATCAAATCAGCGCGACCGGAAAGCCCATCGTTGGGTTGTTGTTCAACGGCCGGCCGCTCGCTATACAAAATCTGGCTGCAAAAGCAGATGCAGTTTTCGAATGCTGGTACCTCGGGCAGGAATGTGGCCGCGCTGTGGCAAATGTACTTTTCGGAGAAGTGAATCCAAGCGGAAAGCTTACCATCAGTTTTCCACGCTCCGCAGGCCATATTCCATCCTTTTACAATTACAAACCTACTGCCCGCAGGGGCTATTTGTGGGACGATGTTTCGCCTTTGTACGCTTTCGGTTACGGATTGAGTTATACCACCTTCCGGACAAGCCTTCCAAAATTAGAAAAATCAACCATAACTGCCGGTGAAAATGCCGTGGTAAGCGTGGAGGTGACCAACACAGGTAAAATGGCCGGACAGGAAGTCGTGCAGCTCTACATCCGGGACAAAGTGAGCAGTGTAACCCGCCCCTTGAAAGAACTGAAAGGGTTTGAAAAAACATCCCTGCTTCCCGGAGAAACCAAGACGGTGAAATTCACCCTAACCCCGGAAGAGCTTTCTCTATGGGACATCAATATGAAATGGGTAGTTGAGCCCGGCGAATTTGAAATCATGACCGGCAATTCTTCCCGGGATGGCGATTTAAAAAAGGTGGTTTTGACCGTGAAGTAAGCGAATTACCCCGAAAAACTCAGGATGAGTATTGTTTAAGCTTCATATAATTCAGTGGCGCCTGAATCCCGTGAGGGATCGGGCGCCAAGTTTAATTTCTAATTGACAATTAATTGCTTATGCAGATTTTCAATACACTTGACTGGATTGTTATCGCGCTGTATTTTATCGTTTTGTTCGGCGTCGCCTTGTGGGTAATTCTACAAAAGCACAAAGACACAGAAGACTATTTTTTGGCAGGCCGAAACATCGGCTGGTTTATGGTTGGCGCATCCATTTTTGCCTCCAATATTGGTTCTGAACATGTGGTTGGGTTGGCAGGCACCGGATTTAAAAGCGGCATGCCGATGGCGCATTTCGAGCTTCACGCCTGGATTGTGTTGCTACTCGGTTGGGTATTTTTACCGTTTTATGCACGGAGCGGTGTTTTTACCATGCCTGAGTTTCTGGAAAAAAGGTTCAATGCCAAATCCCGTTGGTTTCTTTCCATTTTTTCTTTGGTTGGATATGTATTGACCAAAGTTTCTGTCACGATTTATGCCGGGGGGATCGTCATCACCACCTTGCTGGGCATAGAGTTTTGGCAGGGTGCACTGATTACGGTGGTGTTAACCGGCGTATATACCATGCTTGGCGGTATGAAAGCCGTTGTATACACAGAAGCCGTTCAAACGGTGATTCTGATCATCGGCGCGGCGGCCGTAACTTTTATCGGGCTGGACAAAATAGGCGGCTGGGCCAATTTGAAAGAATTGGCAGGCAGCGAGCATTTCAACATGTGGCGCCCGATGAATGATCCTGACTTTCCCTGGACAGGGCTGCTCATTGGTGGCAGCATTGTCGGCATTTGGTATTGGTGTACCGATCAATACATTGTACAGCGGGTGCTCTCTGCAAAAAACATCCAGGAAGGGAGAAGGGGCGCCATTTTCGGCGGGTTGCTAAAACTCCTGCCTGTGTTCATTTTCCTAGTGCCGGGCATGATCGCTTTCGCCATGACCAAAACCGGACAATTGCAGGTCGAACAATCCGATCAGGCTTTTGCGGCCATTATGACGCAATTGTTGCCGCACGGCTTAAAAGGCTTGGTAGCGGCGGGTTTGCTGGCGGCTTTGATGAGTTCGCTGGCATCGGTATTTAATTCCTGCTCTACCCTGTTCACCATTGATGTTTACCAAAAGCTGTATCCAAAAACCCCGGAAAAAAAGCTGCTCAACGTTGGCCGGATAGCGACCGGAATCATTGTATTGCTCGGCATTGCCTGGATTCCTATCATGCAAAATATTTCCGGCGTACTTTATGAATACCTGCAAAGCGTCCAGAGTTACATTGCTCCCCCCATCACAGCTACCTTTTTGCTGGGTCTTTTCTGGAAACGCATCAACAAAGAAGGCGCCATGGCAACCCTGGTCGGAGGTTTTATACTCGGCATGTCCAGGCTCGTAGCTGAACTGAATAAAGAAAGCCTGACCGGCCTTTTACACACCTGGGCCACCATCAACTTCCTTCATTTCTGCATTTTGCTGTTCGTCATCTGCGTCATCATCTGCATCACGGTCAGTTTGTTAACGCCAAAACCTTCGGAAGCGCAGATTGTGGGGTTGACCTACGGCACATTAACTGCGGAGCAAAAGGCTGCAAACAAGGCCAGCTATGGCTGGTGGGAAATTATAGCCTCTCTGATTGTAGTGGCTATCGTCATAGGAATCCTGACTTATTTCACTGGTTAATCATTCATTAAAAACGTCAATTATGAAAAATTCGGTCAACTGTTATCACAAAAAAGCTCCTCCGTGAAGGCCGATTGCCTAATGATGGAGCAAACCAATTACTTTAAACTTGATCATTATTTTATGAAACAGAAATTTCTATTCAAGGACTGGGACTTGATGGCGCAATTCAGGCCAATTTGTCTCACACTGTTCTTTCTGCTTTCCTGCACAGCCGGCATAGTTGCCCAATCCATGACCATAAAAGGCACGGTTACGGATGAAAAAGGGGGAACTTTAATCGGAGTCAGCATTTTAGTTGAGGGAACCTCGACCGGAACCACTACGGATCTGGACGGCGCTTATGAATTGAAAGCGGAGAAAGGCGCTTCACTTCAATTTTCGTACACTGGTTTTACCATGCAGACCATCGTTGTTGGCGATAACGCCAAAATTGATGTTTCCTTGCAGCCTGATGTTGCGATATTAGATGAAGTTGTCGTAACCGGATATTCCACGCAAAGAAAGCGGGACATCACCGGGGCCGTTTCATCCGTAGACGCCGAAGAATTAAACGAGGTAGTCGCTACCAGTTTTATTCAAAAATTGGAAGGTCGGGCCGCTGGTGTAACGGTTGCTACTTCCGGTGAACCTGGTGAAGGAGCAGTCGTCCGCATCCGTGGGATCAGTTCTTTCCAGAACAACGACCCATTGTACGTCATTGATGGCGTGCCTGTGGAAGACTCTTACAGCACCGGATTTAACCCGAATGACATCGAGAGCATCCAGGTATTGAAAGATGCTTCGGCTGCTTCGATTTATGGCGCCAGGGCTAACAATGGCGTGGTCATCGTGACTACCAAAAAGGGGAAAGCTGGCAAAACCAGCGTCACCTATTCTGCTTATGTAGGGGTTCAGTCGCCAATCAACAAACTTGATTATTTGATTACGGATCCTTTAGACTACTCCAATTACGTTTGGACGAAGCACGAAAATGCGGGGAAAGTGGTAGACGCGGCAAATCCTTACGGACTGGGCCGGGGCGTTTTGCCAACCTATTCTTTTCCGGCGGGCAATACGGCAAATGAGGCCGCTTATGCTTTTCCAAGCAACATTATTGTCAAAGCCAATAAAGAAGGCACCGACTGGTTTGACCAGGTATTTGACCAATCTGTTGTGACAGAACACAACATTGGCGTATCTGGTGGCAGTGCCAACGGCAAGTACTACCTCTCCGGCAGCTACATTGACAACAAGGGCACCATGCTTAATAACTACTTCAAGCGTTATACGCTGCGTGCCAATACTGAATTTAATGCAGGCCGGTTTACTTTTGGGGAAAATGTTTCCATCTCCCGCATCAATTCAGTGGGTCAGGATGGTATCAGCGGTGGCAACCAGGATGAGCAGGGCATCATGACCTGGGTCACCCTTTTGAACCCGTTGACGCCGGTTTATGATGTAGGCGGGAATTATGCCAGTGACAAAGCTCCGGGGATGAGTAACGGCAGCAACCCACTTGCAGCGTTGGATCGCAACCAAAACAACGAAGGTACTTTTTACCGGATACTTGGCAACGTTTATGCAGATCTTAAAATTTTTGAAGGACTGACAGCCCGTACCAGCTTAGGTGTTGATTTTTACCAGAATTTCACAGGCGGGTTCGCTTATCCAACCTTTGAAAACAGGGAATTCAACGCTTCCAATGGCTGGAACGAAAACTGGGGAACCGGGACGACCATGACCTGGACGAATACCCTGGCTTACAACACTACGTTTGGAGACAATCATGCCCTCCAGGTTCTGGTTGGATATGAGGCTATTCAGGGCAAATACCGCAACATCGGTGGTAGTCTGGCGAATTATTTCACAGACAACATCAACGCCTGGTACCTGAGCACCGGACTTGCAGACCCAGGATCCAGGGTTGTTTTCAGCAACGGCAGCCAGTCTGCACTTGCTTCTGCATTTGCAAAAGTTGACTATACTTTTGCCGACAAATACTTGTTCAGTGCTACGATCAGAAGGGATGGTTCTTCTAATTTTGGTAATGAAAAATACGGTGTCTTTCCGGCATTTAGCTTTGGCTGGCGGGCAAGCGAAGAAGGTTTCCTACAGGATATTGATTGGTTAAGCGATCTGAAACTTCGTTTTGGTTATGGGATTACCGGCAACCAACGGGTGCCAGGTGGTAATGCTTTTGACCGTTTTGGCGGCGGCCCTTCTTCTACTTTCTACGACATCAATGGCGCAAACACCGCCATCGTGACGGGGTACGCACTCACAAACCGGGGCAATCCGAACACAAAATGGGAAGAGAACATCTCTACGAACGCCGGCGTTGACGTGTCTTTGTTTGAAGGCAAAATCAACCTTGTTGTTGACGTCTACAACCGTACGATTGACGGGCTTCTGTTCCCGGCTGCCAATCCAGGTACAGCAGGCACAGCAGCTCCAGCTTTCGTCAACATTGGCAAGATGACCAACACGGGTATTGACCTTGGCCTCGATTACAAAAATCGGATCAGCCGTGATCTGACTATTGACCTTGGTCTTACTTTTTCTCAGTACAAGAATGAGATTGTTTCTATTGACGGCAGCTCGACTTCCTTCTTTCCAGCTGGTTTCGACTCCCGGATTGGGATAGTTGGCATCAACCAGCTCGGCGCCTCAATTTCTTCGTTTTATGGCTATACTGCCGACGGACTCTTCCGTTCAGACGCTGAAGTGGAATCACACGCTGAGCAGGATGGCGCATCTGTAGGACGGATTCGTTTCAAAGACATTGACGGATTTGACGATGACGGAAAACTGACGGGTATCCCCGATGGCGTCATTGATGATGCAGACAAAGGTGTCATCGGTGATCCGCATCCGGATTTTGTTGCAGGTCTGACCCTTGGATTCAATTACAAGAATTTCGATTTTTCGGCATTTTTATTCAGTTCTGTTGGAAACGAAGTTTTCAATTACAACAAAGTATTTGACGTTTTCGGTTTGTTCAATTCCAACGTAAGAAAAGACTTGTTGACAGAATCGTTCAGTGCAACCAATCCGGGTGGTACCTATCCCCTGCTTGATGTTGACGACACGTTCAGCCAGGTACCCAGCTCTTTTTATGTGGAAGATGCCTCGTATTTGCGCCTAAAAACGGTGCAAATAGGTTATACTTTCCCTAAATTTGGCAAAACGTTCAGCAGTTTGCGCGTTTATGTCCAGGGTCAAAACCTGTTCACCGTGACTGGTTATTCAGGTCTTGATCCGGCGCCGTCAAATTTTGGCGTTCAGGATGGTATTAACGGCGACCAGTGGAATGGCTATGACTTCGGCAACTATCCAGCGAACAAAATCTTTATGTTCGGGGTAAATGCAGCTTTTTAAGCCGGTTAAATTGGCTCTTTAATTTTAAAATGTACAAAAATGAAAAAGATAAAATTCACAATTATCGGAATAGCGCTTCTTACCGGGCTGTTTGTGGCTTGTTCCGATGATTTCCTGGATGTGGCGCCACAAGCATCGCTTGATGAGGGCACATTGGGCAATCAACAAGGCGTGGAAGCGACGCTGATATCAGCCTACTCTATGCTCGATGGCTGGAACGACGACTGGGCGAGCATTGGCACACCCTGGGGCGCAGCCGGCAGCAACTGGATTTGGGGAAGCGTACCTTCTGATGAGGCGTACAAAGGCTCCGAACCTGGCGACCAACTCGAAATTCAACTTGTTGAATTATTTCAGTGGGCGCCTGGAAACGGCTACCTGAATTTCAAATTCCTGGCTTTGTACGAAGGCATCGCCCGTTCAAACGCTGCGATCAAGCTGATGAAAAAGTCAGAAGGCATTACGGACCAGGAAAGAATCGAAGCAGAAGCCCGCTTTTTGAGAGGACACTACCACTTCGATGCCTGGAAAATTTGGAAAAATGTTCCTTATTACACGGAGGCTGATGAAGATTTCAGAAAGCCCAACACGGCGGACATCGTTCCCAATATTGCCGAAGATTTCCAGTTTGCAATAGCTAACTTGCCAGAAACTCAAAGCGCTGTTGGCCGTGCCACAAAAGGCGCTGCCCAGGCTTATCTCGGTAAATTGCTCCTCTACACCGGCGACTTTGGAAAGGCAAAAGAGCAGTTTGACAATGTCGTTAACAGCGGAAAGTATGCCTTGTTGCCTTGTTTTCACGATGTCTTTACGGAAGCAAACGAAAACGGGTCTGAAATGATCTTTTCGATCCAGGCTTCCGTCAACGACGGCACTTCAGAAGGTCAAAACGGTAACTTCGCAGACCGTTTAAGGTACCCGAACGGAGGTGGCACGTTCTCTTGCTGCGGATTCCACCAGCCTTCACAGAACTTGGTGAATTCTCATAAAGTAGATGCCAACGGCCTTCCTCTTATTACCACCTTCAACAATGCTGATGTAACGGCATCCGATCCTTTGGATCCCCGTGTAGACTGGACTGTTGGCAGGGACGATGTTCCTTTCCTTGTCTATGGCAACCACTCACCTTCCTGGATTCGTGCAAGGGCATTTGCCGGACCGTACAGCTCCAAAAAATTCATCCACCTGCCCGGACAGAACGCTGCCAACAGTTGGAGCAATCAGCAGCTCAGCACCATTAATACGGCGGTGATCCGCTATGCTGACGTTTTGCTCATGCTGGCCGAATGCGAAGTGGAAGTTGGAAGCTTGGAAAGAGCGCGTGAATTGGTCAACATGGTTCGCGAAAGAGCGGGCGGTTGCGCTCAGGGGCCTGATGGCGGCGCTACGTCCGATATTAACGATCCTGGAATTACCTGGGCTGATTACAATGTGGGAACCTATGATACGCCCTGGACAAATAAGGATGCAGCCCGTGAAGCTGTGCGCTTTGAGCGTAAGCTCGAGCTTGCGCTTGAAGGCCATCGCTTTTTTGACTTGCGGCGCTGGGGCGTAGCAAAGGACGTCATCAATCAATACCTTGCTGTTGAAGAAACCAAGCGTACATATCTGGATGTTTCAGGCGGTTTTGAAGACAAGCACTGGTTGTACCCGCTTCCTTCAGTTCAAATTGAATTGAGCAAAGTAAACGGTACGCCGCAGTTGAAGCAAAATACCGGCTATTAAAATTTAGTGTGCATAAATGAAGAAGCTGTCTCAAAAGGCTCAAAAGGCAAGGTAGTTTGCTTTTTGCCTCTTGCCACTTGCGTCTTAAGAGACAGCCTCTTCATTTTTACTTGAAAAGGGATTGCTATGAGCCACTATGTATTCCGATTATTTCCTGTTTTATTGCTATTTACCGCTTGTGGGGAGTCCTCCTCTCCTTCCGGGCATTCAACCAATACAAACGCTCTTTTTGAAAAATTATCCCCGGGCCAAACCGGCATTGACTTTATCAACAAAGTAGAAGACGGCGAGGTGTTCAATGTGCTCACCTACCGCAATTTTTACAACGGTGGAGGGGTAGCTATCGGCGATGTCAATAACGACGGATTGCCGGATATTTACCTGACCGCCAACCTGCAATCCAACAAGCTTTACCTGAACAAAGGCAACTGGCAGTTTGAAGACGTTACGGAAACCGCCGGGGTAGGTGGCACCAAAAGCTGGAGTACGGGCGTCGCAATGGCAGATGTCAACGGAGATGGCTGGCTCGATATTTACGTGTGTAATTCCGGCGATATCGCAGGCGACAACAAAGAAAATGAGCTTTTTATCAACACCACACCCCAAACTGGCGGAAAAGGCGGAGTAACCTTTTCTGAACAGGCCAAGGCTTACAACCTCAACGACGAAGGATATTCCACCCATGCTTCCTTTTTTGACTATGATATGGATGGCGACCTGGATTGCTACCTCCTCAACAACTCCTACAAAGACCCAAAAAAAATAGACGCATTCAAAAGTACGCGCTTACAAAAAGATCCGTATGGCGGTGATAAACTTTTCAGAAATGACGGCGCGACTTTTACCAATGTGACAGACGAAGCGGGTATTTACAACAGCGCAATTGGTTTCGGACTCGGTGTTTCTGTTTCCGACCTGAATGGCGATATGCGGCCCGACATTTACATCAGCAATGACTTTTGGGAGCGGGATTATTTATACCTGAACCAGGGAAAATCTGGTTCAACGGAAAAAACGACCTTCTCAGAAGAATTGACCCAAAGGGTAAGCCTCTCCTCGGTCTCCAGCATGGGCGCCGACGTCGCCGACCTGAACAACGACGGCGCTTGCGACGTGTACAGCACCGACATGCTTCCTGCCGACAATTACCGGCTAAAAACCACCACTGCTTTCGATCCTTACCACCTCGAAGATTTTAAATACCGGGCGGATTACCATTATCAGATTTTGCAAAATTGTCTGCAGCTCAACGACGGCAATGCCCAGTTTCAGGAGATTTCGAATCTTTCCGGTGTGTCCGCAACAGATTGGAGCTGGGGGGCTTTGATATTAGATTTCGACAACAACGGTTGGAAAGATATTTACGTTTGCAATGCCATTTACCATGAAATCATGTACCTCGACTTCACCAACTTCATCAACGACAAAGAAGAGGTAAAAAAAGTCGTGATGGAAAAAGGTAAATTCGACTGGCGGGATTTCGCAAAGTATATGAACTCAAATCCGTTACCCAATTATGCTTTTGTGAACCAATTAGGAGGCCCAAATCAAAATTCCGCCCTTCCGGTTTTTGAAAACCAGGCCCAAGCGCTTGGGCTTGGAGAGCCCGGCTTTTCCAATGGCGCTGCTTATGGCGACCTCGACGGCGACGGCGACCTCGATCTGGTGGTCAACAATGTAAACATGCCGTGTTTTGTTTATCAGAACAAAACGAATGAGCAAACAGAAAATCACTATCTCAAAATAAAATTTGAAGGGGAAGGCCCAAACCGGCTTGGCGTAGGCGCTCATGTAAAAATCACAAGCGGAACCCAAACCCAGGTATTGCAGCATTTTCCTCAGCGCGGGTTTCAAAGCAGTTCAGAGCCCGGGCTGCTATTTGGGATTGGCCAGGCAAAACAAATTGAAAAATTGGAAATCATTTGGCCTGACCTCCGGATGCAAGTGCTTGAAAATGTGCCGGCAGACCAAACACTGGTGCTCAAACAAGCGGATGCAGCTGCAAAATTCACCCCCCTCGCAAACAAGCAAGCTCCCCTTTTTCAGGAAGCCTCCAAAAATGTGCTTCAAGGCAATACCCGCCATCGGGAAAACCGCTTCAGCGATTTTGATGTCGAGGTGCTTTTGCCACGCATGCTTTCCACCGACAGCCCAAAAATCATTCGGGGAGACTTGAACGGCGACGGGTTGGAAGATTTTGTACTAACGGGCGCAGCCGGCGACCCCGACAAAATGTTCCTTCAAAAAAACGGCGGGTGGCGAGAAGTCAAAGACTGGCAGCCGGCAGCCGATCAGGAACTGGAAACAACCTGCGGTGTGATCTTTGATGCTGATGGCGACGGCGACCAGGATCTTTTGCTTGGCGCAGGTGGCAACGAATTCTACCGGGGTATCGAACATTTTCGGTTGCGATATTATGAAAATCAGGGCAAAGGCATTTTTAAAAACACCCCCGAAAAAGTGCCCCCGGCAAAAGGCATGATTTCCTGCATCATACCCGGAGATATAGACAACGATGGGGATCTCGATCTTTTTCTGGCTGGAAGAGCGGTGCCGGGCAATTATGGTTTAATGCCCCGCAGTTTTATGTTGCTGAATGAAGGAGCAGGACAATGGCGGGACGTGACCACTGAAATCCTTGGAAATTTGGGCATGGTCACCGACGCCATTTTTTCGGATACAGACAAAGACGGCGACCAGGATCTGATGATAATCGGAGACTGGTTGCCGGTGATGCACCTTGAAAACCGCGGCGGTCAATTTGACTTTTCAAAGAAACAAACACAAAGCCCTTTCAGCGGCTGGTGGACCTGCATTGAACCTGCCGACCTGGATGGTGACGGTGATCTTGATTTTGTATTGGGCAACTGGGGACTGAATACCAAGTTTAAAGCGTCCGACCAGAAGCCCATTACCATGTTCGTCAAGGATTTTGATGCAAACGAAAAATCCGAGTTTGTCATCAATTGGTATGCCCCGTTGGATGACCAACCCTACCCTTTTGCAGGAAAATTGGACATGACCCAACAAGTGCCTTCCTTAAAAAAGAAAGCACTGAAATTTGAAGATTATTCCCATTTTACTTACGAAACTTTATTCACGGAGGCGCAACGCAAAGGTGCAATTCCACACAAAATCAACTGGTTGCAAAGTGCCGTACTCTGGAATTTAGACGGCGCTTTCCTGCTGGAACCGCTACCAATAGAAGCCCAGGTTGCTCCGGTTTTTGGTATTGCGGTGGAAGATTTTGACGGGGATGGCACGCAGGACATTTGGCTGGGCGGTAATTTTTACGGCCTCAAACCTGAAGTTGGAAGGCATGATTCCAGCCGCGGTGTTTTTCTGAAAGGCAATAAAAATAAAACCTATAAATACCTGACGCCCGCAGAATCCGGGATTTTTGTAAAAGGCGAAGTGCGGGATGCGGCTGTTTTTAAAATGAAAAATGACTTCGGAATTCTAATTGCGCGGAATGATGCAGAGGCCTTATTTTACAAAGTGAAGCGCCCGAATTTTTAATTAAGAGAGTTTTCATCGAAATGATTTTACTCAAACATGAGCAATAAGTACTTTTTACTATACGGGCCGATTTTTGCATTACTTTTTTGTGCCTGCACGAAAAATCCGCCGCCGCTATTCGAGCAGCTACTGCCGGACGAAACCGGCATTCATTTTTCCAATCAAATTATTGAAGATGACACTTTTAATGTGCTCGCTTTCGAATATGTCTACAACGGCGGTGGCGTAGGGATTGGCGACTTTAACAAGGACGGGCTGCAGGATGTGTTTTTTACAGGAAATATGCGCGGCAACAAGCTCTATATGAATCGCGGGGATTTTCGGTTTGAAGACATAACAGAAGTAGCAGGCGTTGCCGCAACAAACCGGTGGAACTCCGGGGTTGCCGTCGTGGACATCAACAACGATGGCTGGCTCGACCTTTACGTTTGCGCAACGACTTACGAACCTGGCCCTCGCCGCGCCAATTCGCTTTTCATCAACAACGGAAATTCTACTCCACAGGCTGAAGGCGCCACTTTTACGGAGATGGCCGCAGCTTATGGCATCGCAGATACCTCCCATACCACCAATGCCGCTTTTTTTGATTACGACAATGATGGCGACCTTGACCTTTACCTTCTCATCAATCAAATGGACAAAGGCGCTGTGCCCAACAATTACCGCAAAAAAATAGTGGATGGCACTTCTTTCCGAACCGATAAGCTTTTCCGGAATGATTTTGATGAAAAGTTGGGACACGCAGTATTTACCGACATCTCCGAAGAAGCGGGCATTACCGTAGAAGGGTTTGGGTTGGGTGTTAATATTTGCGACATTAACCGCGACGGATGGAAAGACATTTACGTCACCAACGATTACCTCTCAAACGACCTGTTCTGGATCAACAGCCCCCCAGGTGAAGGCGCAACCGGACGGCGTTTTGTGGACAAAGCGTCCAGTTATTTGAAACACACCTGCTATTCTGCAATGGGGAATGATGTCGCAGACCTCAACAGCGACGGGCTTGCCGATATTGTTGCTTTGGATATGCAACCGGAAGATAATTTCAGGCGAAAAACCATGTTGCCCCCAAACAACTATACCGCCTATTTCAACAACGACCGCTTCGGCTACCAATACCAATACATCAGGAATACGCTGCAACTCAACCAGGGCATACGTCCAGATAACGGGGATCCTTTGTTCAGTGAAATTTCCATGTTCTCCGGCATTTCT
Source organism: Saprospiraceae bacterium (assembly GCA_022841505.1). GTDB lineage: Bacteria > Bacteroidota > Bacteroidia > Chitinophagales > Saprospiraceae > JABWAJ01. The sequence continues at coordinate 15,038 of JALHRK010000034.1, forward strand.
TCAACCGATTGGAGCTGGACGCCGCTGATTGCTGATTTTGACAACAACGGCTACCGGGACATCATTGTCACCAACGGTTTCCCGAATGACGTTACGGATCGCGATTTTATGGATTACAACAACGACAAAGGCAGTTTTTTGGATAAAAAACAGCTTTTGGAAAAAATACCTTCTGTTAAAATCCGGAACTACGCGTTTCAGAATGTGACGGCCAATCCTTCGGACATTTCTAATCCCAGTCCCCAAATACCGATTTTTAATAACGTTACGGAAGCTTGGGGAATCACTCAAAACAGTTTTTCCAATGGGGCAGCTTACGCTGACCTTGACAACGATGGCGACCTGGATTATATCGTCAACAACATC
>JALHRK010000034.1:15413-27977 GCA_022841505.1 Saprospiraceae bacterium
GGCAAAAAACAATTTTGGGAAAACACGCCATTCCGGGGCTATCTCTCTTCCGTGGAAGCCGGCGCACATTTTGGAATGGGCAGCGTTTCTCAACTCGACAGTGTGGTCATCATCTGGCAGGAAGGCAAAACCGAAGTTTTAAAAAACGTTTCTGCAAACCAGGTTTTAGAAGTCAACATCCAAAACGCCCAAGCTACCCCCAGTCCCCTGTCCACCATCCACCGTCAACCGTCAACCGTTTTCACAGACGTCACCGCCCTGCTCAACATCAATTTCATCCACCGCGAAAGCGACTATATTGACTACAACGTCCAGCGCCTGTTGCCGCACAAATTATCGCAGTACGGCCCCGGCATGGCAGTTGCAGACGTCAACGGCGATGGGCTTGACGACTTCTACATCGGCGGTTCGCATTTCAATAAAGGCACGTTTTTTATCCAGCAAACCAATGGCAGCTTTGAGATGCAAGACCTGCTGCCCGGGCCTGACGGCGATGCCAAAACAGAAGAAGAACTCGGGGTGCTTTTTTTTGATGCAGACAAAGACGGCGACGCCGACCTTTACCTTGCTAATGGCGGTTATGAGTTTGAGGCAAGCGATACTGCTTATCAGGATAAGCTGTTTTTGAACGAAAACGGGAAATTCAGGCAGGCCAAAAATGCATTGCCCCAATTCTTGTGCAGCAGTTCCTGTGTCAAAGCCGCTGATTACGACCGGGATGGCGACCTCGACTTGTTTGTTGGGGGCAGGGTACTGCCCTTCGAGTATCCAACGCCCGTGAGTAGTTATCTCCTCCGCAACGATGGAAAAGGAAATTTTTCAATTGCCAACCAGACTGATGCCCCCGGGCTTGACAAGATTGGATTGGTTTGTGACGGCTTGTGGACCGATTTCGATAATGATGGTTGGGTTGACCTCCTCATTGCCGGGGAATGGATGCCGCTGACCTTTTTCCGCAATAAGAATGGCGTGCTGGATTCGGGTTCCCGCATCCAGATTCCAAATTCAACGGGCTGGTGGAACAGCCTCACCGCTGCCGACTTTGACCTCGATGGCGATATGGATTACGTGGCCGGCAACCTCGGGTTAAACACGTTGCTGCGTTCCTCCGAAAAGCGTTCTATTGGCCTCTATTTTGCTGATTATGATGAGAATAAAGGAATAGATCCGTTTTTGTCCGTTTTTTTCCCGGATAAAAAAGGACAACTGACAGAGTTTCCTTTTTTCGTTCGTGGCGACATGGACATGCAATTGCCGAAGCTGAAAGGATTGTTTCCCCGGCATTACATGTACGGTGAGGCAACTATTCAGGACGTTTTGGAAGGCTTTCCCAAAATAAAACCCACCGTTTACAAAGCCAATCAGCTAAAAACCTGCTACATCGAAAACTTAGGCGGCAATAAATTTACGCTGCATGAACTGCCTTTACAGGTCCAGCTCGCGCCCGTTTACGGCATGATTTCAGGGGGCGATTTCAACGGCGACGCACTCCCCGACCTGCTTTTATGTGGCAATGACTATGGAACTGAGGTGGGGATGGGCCGCTACGACGCACTGAATGGCTTGCTTCTAGCCGGAAACGGGAAAGGCGGGTTTACCCTGCTCACCATGCAGGAGAGTGGAATTTGTATCCCTGGCGACGCAAAGAGCTTCGTGGAAATGCAAAGCGCCGATGGACATATGCTGGTTGCAGCCGGGCAAAACCGAGGGCCATTAAAAGTTTTCAAGAAAAATACGCCAAAAGGTAAATACGTAACCCTGAATGCACTTGACTGCGCCGGAATTGTTCGCTTAGCGGATGGACGAACGTATCGGGTAGAGCTGCCTTATGGACACGGTTTTTTGTCGCAATCAGCACGGCGTCTGTCTTTGCCGGAACAGGCAAAATCCCTGGAAATAACAGACTATCAAGGCAATAAACGAATGGTTGAATTATAACAAAATGACAAAATACTGGATCCTGCTTGCGATGGCAGTTGTGATGTTGAGTTGCCGGAATCATGAAAAAAATAACTCCTGGGTAGCTGTTTTTAAAGGGTTTGGCTCAAACTCATCTCCTCGTTTGGCCGACCTGACCGGGGATGGAATTCTGGACGTGGTGATTGGTGCAGGTAAAAACGAATGGGTGGCAACTGACTCCGCGGTAATCGCCCTGGATGGCCAAACCGGAAACTTGCTCTGGCAAGTCGGCGCACCGAACCAGGTGGTGGGTTCTGCCCTTTTTCTTGAAGTGACCGGGGATGGCATTCCGGATGTTTTCATCGGTGGAAGGAGTGCATTTATGGTCGGCATTGACGGGCGTTCCGGAAAACTGCTTTGGACCTATAAGCCTCCTGAAAATGCAACAAACGCGCTGAAATTTGCACACTACTGCTTTTTTAATCCGCAGGTAATACCCGACCAAACCGGCGACGGCATTCCTGATTTGCTGGCGGCAAATGGAGGAAACGCACAGGCGTTCCCGAACACGAGCCAGTTTCGCGACCCCGGGGTTTTAATGGTCATCAACAGCAAAACCGGTGAAATCATTACTGCGGCAGCCATGCCAGACGGCAGGGAAACCTACATGTCACCCGTTGTGCATGACTTTGACAACGACAACAAACTGGAGGTAGTTATTGGCACCGGTGGAGAAACGATAGGCGGAAACCTGTACCGCTGCTTATTGGCAGATGTATTGAAAGGCGATTTATCCGGGGCAAAAGCATTGAATTATACCGGTGGCCATGGATTTATTGCGCCGCCCGTGCTGGCAGACATAACCGGCGACGGTACCTTAGACATCGTTGCCAATAATCAGGGTGGCATCCTGTTCGCATTTGACGGACGCACAGACAGCCTCATTTGGAAAATTGAGGTAAAAGGGACGGAAGCAAGCAGCAGTTTGGCAGTCGGGTACTTTAACGACGACGATGTTCCTGATTTTTTTGGACAATACGCAGTGGGTATCTGGCCTGCAAACAAAGGCGCGCGCCAGGTGGCCATAGACGGCAGGAATGGCCATATTATAGAAGAATTCGCGCTGGGTTGCACCGGTTTTTTTTCGCCGGTTGCCTGGGATTTTGACGACGATGGTTTTGACGAAGTTTTGATGAGCGTAAACGATTATCCCTGTTCGGGCATTTTCGTGACTGACATCGAGCATAGTCTGGTAATTTTTGATGTACAGGACAAAAAGGTGCTCCCTTTCAGCGAGCGAAAAAGTGTAAAAAACCTGTCATCAACGCCCTGGTTGGGCGATATGGACGAAGATGGTTTCCTTGACGTGGTGTATTGCGTTCAGGCGAATACCTCACAAATTGTTGAATTCTATGGAATGGCCATGCTGCGTCATGAATCCCGACGCCGTATTGCTGCTCCGCCCCGGTGGGGCGCCTATATGGGTACCGCCGGAGATGGAATTTTTCGAAAGAAAAACGGAACAAGTGATTAATGCTTGTTCAAATATATAGCCCCCGACCTATATCAATTAAACGAACTAAAAATGTATTTACTCGGCTACGACATTGGTTCCTCCTCCATAAAAGCGGCATTGGTCAGCATAGAAACTGGCGAAAAAGTTGCCGTCGTGCAGTCGCCTGCAAAAGAGATGGACATCCTCTCTCCCAAACCGGGCTGGGCGGAGCAACACCCGGAAACGTGGTGGAATAATGTATGCATTGCCACCAAAAAACTATTGCAACAAACCGGAGCCAAACCTTTTGAAATAAAAGGCATTGGCATCGCTTATCAAATGCATGGTTTGGTTCTGGTAGACAAAAACCAGCAGGTGTTGCGGCCTGCTATCATCTGGTGCGACGGCAGAGCTGTAGACATTGGCAACCGGGCTTTTGAGGAAATCGGGCAGGAAAAATGCCTTTCGCATTTGCTCAATTCCCCCGGCAATTTCACCGCTTCCCGTTTGAAATGGGTGCAGCAAAACGAGCCGGAGGTGTATGAAAAAATAGACAAATTCATGCTTCCCGGCGAATATATTGCCATGAAACTGACCGGCGAAATATTGACCACACCGGGCGGGCTTTCTGAAGGCATATTTTGGGATTTTAAAAACAATGCGCCTGCGGGGTTCTTATTGGACTATTTTGGTTTTGATCAAAATATAATCCCCGAAATCACCAATGCTTTTTCCCTGCAAGGCAAGGTAACCCAAAGTGCAGCAGAAGAAACCGGGCTTGCTGAAGGCATCCCGGTAGCCTACCGGGCAGGCGATCAACCCAATAACGCCCTTTCCCTCAACGTCTTAAATCCTGGTGAAATTGCGGCTACCGGAGGCACTTCCGGGGTTGTATACGGGGTCGTGGACCAGCCAAATTTCGACCGGCAATCCAGGGTAAACGGATTTGTACACGTCAACCACGAAACGCTGAATCCCCGCATTGGCATCCTGCTTTGCATCAACGGCGCAGGCATTCAGTACAGTTGGACCCGACACCAGTTGACTTCCGGTGTAGAAACGTATGAAAATATGGAGCACCAGGCTGCGTTGGCGCCGCCAGGCTCGGATGGTTTGCGCATCCTTCCTTTTGGCAATGGTGCCGAAAGGATGCTGGGTAACTTAGACATCGGTTCCAGGATCAACAACCTGCATTTCAATCGCCATACCCGCGCACATTTCTACCGGGCCACCCTGGAAGGCATCGCTTTTTCATTTGTGTATGGCATGGGGATTTTGAAAGAAATGGGGTTGAATGTGCAAATTATTCGGGTAGGAAACGATAACTTGTTCCAATCACCCGTTTTTTCCAACACCATCTCCAACCTCGTGGGCAGCAGAATTGAAATGGTGGAAACAACCGGAGCGGTCGGGGCCGCAAAAGCTGCCGGCGTAGCAACGGGGATATTCAGTTCTGTCAACGAAGCGGCCAAAGGCGGCCGGATTTTGTTGGCGTACGAACCGTCGAACATGAACGGGGTGTATCAAACCGCCTATCAGGCCTGGGAAAAAGATTTAAAGCAAGTCATTTAGTGTCTGTCTTTATAGTCCGATAGCTGCGTTATGATTGGTTCCAAAATCGGTCATCCCGCCCGAGCGGGACTCCCGTTTTTGGGGCGAAAAATGCCTTGCTCTCGAACTCTAAAGACCAGACACTGGATGCTCATCCTTTTATCGTACTGAATGCTGCGAACATAAAGCTAAGCAGTGTTAAGTATAAAATTTTACAAATCAAATATTTGCAATATTTATGAGATCTTTCAATTCAACACCCATCACCGTCAGTCTGGGAGATAAAGAATTCTTCAAAGGCATCGGCCGCATCCCGTTTGAGGGGCGCGAATCAGACAACCCGCTCGCTTTCCGCTGGTACGACGAAGGTCGTGTAGTTGGCAATAAAACAATGAAGGAACACTTCAAATTTGCGGTTGCGTGGTGGCATACCCTGTGCGGTACGGGCGGAGACCCATTTGGTCCGGGAACCAAAAACTTTCCCTGGCTTGCAAAAAACGACCCGCTCGAACAAGCCAAAGATAAAATGGACGCCGGGTTTGAGTTCATCACCAAACTGGGCCTACCCTATTATTGCTTCCACGACTTCGACCTGATCGCAGAAGGTGCTACCCTGGCAGAGAGCCAAAAAAGGTTGGAATACATCACCGACTACGCGCTTGAAAAGCAAAAAGCCAGCGGCGTCAAAGTGCTTTGGGGCACGGCCAACCTGTTTTCAAATCCGCGCTACATGAACGGCGCCGCTACCAATCCAGATTTTGCTGTGGTTGCTTATGCCGGAGCCCAGGTGAAAAACGCCTTAGACGCCACCATCAAACTCGGCGGTGAAAACTACGTCTTCTGGGGCGGCCGGGAAGGCTATATGTCGCTCCTCAACACCAACATGAAGCGTGAATTGGACCACATGGCGGCTTTCCTGCACGCGGCCAAAGATTACGCCCGGGCAAATGGCTTTAAAGGCAGCTTTTTCATCGAGCCAAAGCCCATGGAACCGAGCAAGCACCAATACGATTTCGACGCGGCAACCTGCATCGGATTCCTGCGCGAATACGGCCTGATGGACGATTTTAAACTGAACTTAGAATTCAATCACGCCACGCTGGCCCAGCACACCATGCAGCACGAAATGCAGGTAGCCGCCAACGCAGGCATGCTCGGCAGCTTAGACGCCAACCGCGGCGACAACCAGAACGGCTGGGACACCGACCAGTTTCCGATTGACGTCTATGAATTGACGGAAGCGATGCTCGTTTTCCTCGAAACCGACGGCCTGCAGGGCGGCGGCATCAATTTTGATGCAAAAACCCGCCGCAATTCCACGGATCTGGAGGATATTTTCTACGCGCACATCGGCGGCATAGATGCTTTTGCACGGGCCTTGGTGGTCGCGCAGGACATGCTTGAAAAATCTGATTATCAAAAACTCAGAGCGGAACGTTACGCTTCGTTCGATACGGGGAGTGGCAAAGATTTTGAATCCGGAAAGCTTGGATTGGCGGATTTGGCAAAAATTGCTGCCAATCAGGGCGAGCCGGAGCAGCGGAGTGGGAAGCAGGAGTTGTTTGAGAATATGATTAATCGGTATAGTTAATTGACTTAGCGAAACATGATTCATGCGAATCAGGGGCTAAAAAATGTCATTGAAAATGAGAGAGCAGAAAGCCGGAGCAATTTTACCAAAGACATGAATCAGTAAGCCCTTGAATGACCTGACTTTGGCAGCCCGTTGGATATCTGTTTTTTCAATTAACCAATTGAAAAAGGATTCAATGGGCTGCCGAATACTGGATACAGCAGTTGAATAGAGCTCATCAGCCGCTTTGGTACGTTGTCTTAAAGCCCTTTGAATATCATCCTGGTAAACAACCGGAGTGAGTAACTCACCGCCATTTGCTCTGATAACCTGATCTAATTTTTTATCCCGAAAAGATTTATCTCCGATAATTGTTGTTTTCAAATGATTAAATTCTTTTGGAAAGAAAATTTCGGCGGAGTAAAATTTTACAACAATAAAAATTCATTATGGTCGTCGCAACCGCGACATTCAGCACCATCCCATCCCCCAACCCAAAACAATTCTCCCTGTTTATACTGTTTCTCACCTTAGTACCTTAGTATCAGCCGCAGCGCACTGTGGCTAACAATCAATACAACACCTTAAACGAAAAAGCAGCAACATGAAAATCGGATTCATTGGACTCGGAAAAATGGGCTTCAACATGGTCCACCGCTTATTGGAACACCAACACGAGGTGGTCGTTTGGGACAGATCGGAAGAAACGATCCAAAAAATTGAAGCGCTGGGGGCCATTGGCGCAACTTCGCTGGAAGACTTAGTTTCTAAACTACCCGAGCGAAAAGTGGTCTGGCTGATGGTGCCTGCCGGCAAGCCGGTGGATGAGAACCTGGAGGCTTTGCTTGGCCTTATCGGCAAAAATGATATTATCGTAGATGGCGGCAATTCTTTCTGGCGGGAAACCCAGCAACGCGCAGCAAAAGCGGCGCAAACGGGCGTACACTTTTTGGACTGCGGCACCAGCGGCGGCGTTTGGGGCCTGCAAAACGGCTATTGCCTGATGTACGGCGGCGAAAAAGAAGCAGCGGATTATCTCGAGCCCATTTTCAAATCCCTGGCACCGGAAAACGGATTGGTCTACTGCGGGCCTTCCGGAACGGGCCACATGGTGAAAATGGTTCACAACGGCATCGAATACGGGATGATGCAGGCGTTCGCCGAAGGATTTGAAATCCTGGAAAAAGCACCCTACGGACTTGATTTGCCCAAGATAGCTGATGCCTGGCAATACGGCAGCGTGGTGCGCTCCTGGTTGCTGGAATTGGCCGTCATTGCCCTGAAAGACGACCCAAAATTAGAAGCAATTAAAGGGTATGTCTCCGACAGCGGGGAAGGCCGGTGGACGGTTCAAACGGCCATTGACTTTGATGTGCCGGCGCATGTCATCACCGCTTCGTTGTATACGCGGTTCCAATCCCGGCAAGACGAGTCATTTGCCATGAAAATGCTGGCCGCACTCAGAAATCAGTTTGGCGGACACGCCGTAAAAACCAAAGAATAAACAGAAGGATGAAAAAAAACGACAACTGCCTGTATGTGATTTTTGGCGCTTCGGGCGATTTGAACAAGCGAAAATTAGTGCCTTCTTTATACGCGCTTTTCGTTCAGGGGCTATTGCCGGAAAAATTTGCCGTATTGGGCGTTTCCAGAACGCCTTTTACAGATGAGGCGCACCGGGCGGCGATGAAGGCAGACATTCACAAATACAAGGAGGTGGAAGATGCCTCCCAGATTGATGCCTTCCTTCAAAAAATCTACTACGTTGCCGTCCAGGTGAATGACGAAGCGGCCTATCCGGCATTTAAACAGCAATTGGAAGATTTGAGAACAAAAGAGGAGATTGGCGGCAACACCGTTTTTTATTTGTCTACGCCACCTACCTCTTACGGGATCATTCCTAAGCACCTAGCTTCAGTAGGATTGAACAAACAGAAGGATGGCTGGAAACGGCTCATCATTGAGAAACCATTTGGCTACGACCTCAAATCGGCGCTGAAATTGAAAAAGATCCTGCTGAAAGACTGGAATGAAGACCAGCTTTACCGGATAGACCACTATTTGGGCAAAGAAACCGTCCAGAATTTACTGGTTACCCGGTTTTCCAACGGTATTTTTGAACCTTTGTGGAACCGCAATTACATCCACCGTGTGGAAATTACGGCAGCGGAGAGCCTTGGTGTTGAGCAGCGCGGCGGCTATTACGAAACAGCCGGCGCTTTGCGCGACATGGTCCAGAATCACCTGTTGCAGGTAGCAGCCATTGCGGCTATGGAGCCGCCCTCTTCGCTCGAACCCATTGCTATCCGGAACGAGGTTTTGAAGGTGTTTCAATCCCTGAGACCTATCCAACAGGACGACGTCCATACCCAGGCCATCCGGGGTCAATACGTTACCTCCACCATAAAAGGCGAAAAGATACCGGGATATCGCGAGGAAGAAGGAGTCAGCCCAAATTCGGGTACCGAAACGTACGCGGCTTTAAAATTCTACATTGATAATTGGCGATGGGGAGGTGTGCCGTTTTACATTCGCACCGGCAAACGCTTGCCAACCCGGGTCACGGAAGTGGTGGTGCATTTTAAACCAACCCCACATTTTCTTTTTTCGACCGGCGAAGGCGCCAATGCCTGCAACCAGTTGGTGATCCGCATCCAACCGGACGAGGGGATTCTGATGAAATTTGGCATGAAAACGCCGGGGGCCGGTTTTGATGTACAGCGCGTGAATATGGATTTTCACTATGCTGATCTGACCAATCAAAGGATCCCATCAGCTTATGAGCGTCTGCTCTACGATACGATGAAAGGCGATGCCACGTTATTTGCGCGAACGGAAGAGGTGATTGAAGCCTGGAAGTTTTTATCTCCGGTACTGGATGCCTGGACCAACGATAAAAGCGTGCCCCTGCACGGGTATCCGGCTGGCAGTTGGGGCCCTGAAACCGCCGATGAGCTGATTGACGGGGAAGGGATGACCTGGCGTTATCCGTGTAAGAACTTGTCGGATGACGGCATTTATTGCGAATTATAGTGTCTGTTTTTATAGCTCGATAGCTGCGGTCATTTCGACTCGGCCTTGACTTTGCTCAGCCTCCAACTCAATGACCGCAAGGCAACCGAGGTGGTTGAGCGCAGTCGAAGCCCCGAACTCTAAAAAACAGACACTCGACTAAATGGACAGACACTAATCATGAAAAAGCACGTTCAAATATTCAAAAACATCGCAGATCTGTCGGAGTATTTTGCGGCATTGATCATGAGCGGCGTCCAAAACACACCGGAAGGCCGTTCTTTTTCCATCGCATTGTCCGGTGGCAGTACGCCCAAAGCGGTCTTTGAATACCTCGCCACCCACTTTGCGGATCAGATCGCCTGGGACAAGGTGCAGGTCTTTTGGAGCGACGAACGGTGTGTTCCACCCGACAGTCCGGAAAGCAATTACCGGATGGCGAAAGAAAGCCTGTTGGATTGCGTTCCGATTCCGGCAGGCCGGATTTTCCGGATTCCCGGCGAAGCCGATCCTGCTACGGCGGCTGCACAATATACAGAAACAGCGCATCAAAACCTGATCGTCAGTAATGGCGTCCCCGTATTCGACCTCCTGATGCTTGGACTGGGCGAAGACGGGCATACGGCCTCTATTTTCCCCAACAACATTCACCTTTTCCACAGCGACCACCCTTTTGAGGTGGCTGAACACCCCCAAAGCGGCCAACAAAGAATCACGGTGACCGGCAACACCATCAACCACGCAAACGTGGTGGTTTTCATCGCCACCGGAGCCGCCAAAGCAGAGATGGTGGCCAATGTGCTGGCAAAAAAGCCGGGTTGGGAGCAACTGCCGGCAGCGCTGGTGAATCCGGAAGCGGGAAAGTTGGTTTGGTTGTTGGATGAGGCGGCGGCGGCGGGGCTATAATGCAATACATTACAACTATATTATTAAAGCCCTGTATCCCACCTAAAACTCCTCCACATCAATAAAAAAGTAATAACTTTACATACCTGAAATTTGCCTGCAATAACCATTTCCAGGGACTTTTGGGACAGCGGCGACGTAACACCGGTCGCCGCTGTCCCAAAAACAATAACAGATGGAGAACGATAAGCCCAGCGACAACAAAGCAGGATTTATTCCAACCCACGGTGGCTACCGCAACCTGATCCCCTACCAAAAGTCGGAAGTTATCTACGATGGCACCATTTATTTTACCACCCGGTTTTTTAAAAAATACGACCGCACCATTGACCAGATGGTGCAGGCTGCCCGAAGCGGCAAGCAGAATATTGCAGAAGCAAGCATGGCTTCTGCCACCTCTAAGGAGACTGAAATAAAATTGACCAACGTGGCCCGTGCCAGTCTTGAAGAATTGCTGATTGATTTCCAGGATTTTTTGCGCACCCACAAACTGAAAGTATGGGAAAAAGAACACCGGTATGGCGTTCGCTTCAGGGAATTAAATAGAAGAAGGTGGGATGCGCGAACGAATGACCAAAGCACAGATTGATTATAGAAAAAAGCAATATAGGAAATGGCAGGTCGGCTGATGCAAAAGGTATCACCTTCTCGGGTTAAAAAAAATCCCCCCATCCCCCACCCCTAATTTTTTTTTCCATCTCATCCCCACTTCGATAAATCCCCTAATTTTATCCCTTTGACATAGCATTCATTATCTAACCAACTCACTCACCAATGACTGTTCAAAACAAACTCGTGTCCTTTGGCACACTGGCGCTCAGCGTCGCCTTCGTTTTCCTTTCCATTTCCAGTGTTTTTGGCCAGGCGCTTTCGCTCCCTGAAAACGGCACCAACCACAAAAGCTGGGCTGGCCGGCGGGTAGGGGTCACCGACATTGAAGTCCACTGGAATGCCCCCGGCGTAAAGGGGCGCGAAGGCCAGATTTGGGGGACGCCCATCGCGTATTACGGCACAACCGTGCTGGGCTTTGGCTCCAATGGCGAATCGCCCTGGCGGGCCGGGGCCAACGAAAGCACGACGATTTCGTTTTCGACCGACGTGACCATCGAAGGCAAAAAGCTGGCCGCCGGGAAATACGGGGTTTTCATGGAGTTGCAACCGGACATTTCCACCCTGATTTTTTCCAAAAATACCGCAGGATGGGGCAGCTATTTCTACAACCCGGAAGCAGACGTACTGCGGGTTTCCGTGAAGCAGCAAAAAGACCTGCCACAAAGCAAGGAACGCCTGGAGTACACGTTTTCGGACCAAACCGACCGCTCGGTTGTCATCGCCTTAGAATGGGAGCGCTGGCGCATTCCGTTTACGGTGGCCGTAGACCTCACCCAAACGGCCCTAGCTTCGATCCAAAGCCAGATGAGCGGTGCGCTGGGCTTCGACCCGCCGAGCTTACAGGCGGCTGCGCAGTGGTGCCTGACGAACGACGTAAACACAGACCTGGCGCTGAACTGGATAAACAGTGCCACCGATCCTAACTTGGGCGGCGTCAAGTCTTTTGCGGCCCTATCCACCAAAGCAGGGTTGCTGCGCAAAAAAGGCAACGAACAGGAAGCGGATGCCACCATGGAAACGGCGTTGGCCAATGCCACAGTGCTCGAAATGCACGGTTATGGCAGACAGTTGGTTCGCCAGAAAAAATACAAAGAGGGATTTGCGATATTTGAGAAAAATTTCAAAAAAAATGGCGATGCCTGGCCAACCCATGTGGGCATGATGCGGGGCTATTCAGCGATAGGCGACCTGAAAGCCGCGCTGAAACACGCCAAAATAGCGCTCACGCAGGCGCCGGATGAGGTGAATAAAAATTCGCTTACCGCCATGATTAAAACGTTGGAGTCGGGGAAACCAGTGCCGGAGTAGTAGCCGCAAATGTCCCCGGTGAAGAAAATTTTGGATAATTTTATTTTACGACTTTAGCGCTAACAGGTTTTGAAAACCTGTTAGCGCTTTTTCAATATTTGGCAAATACACAAACAGACAGGTAAACTATCGAATCAAAAATCAGCGCGCTTGAAAAAATGCAGGAACAATAAAATTATTTTTTTAATATTACAAGATCGGAAGAGCA
>JALHRK010000035.1 GCA_022841505.1 Saprospiraceae bacterium
AAGGAGCCTTCAAAAATGCTGAACAGTTTGGGCCGGTATTCGGAGTTGAATTCCAGCTTGATGTCGCCCGACTGATCGGGGAGGAATAGTGCGTCCGGACTGTCATTATTGGACCGGATGTAACGGCCCGGGCCAACGGTGCGGCTTCTGAATCCCCGCAGGCTGTTGTTGCCGCCTGCAAAAAATTGTTTGACAAACGGAAGCTGTTGACTGTTGCCATACGGGTAGCCAATGCCAATGATGAGGCGGTTGGCCCATTGACTGCGCTGGCTGATCTGCCGGTAATAACGCAGGTCAAATTCGGTTTTTATAAATTGTGCAAACTGCACGCCGAACAGGGTTGCGACGTCGTTCGTTTTCCAGTTGGCGCCCTTGACAATGCCAGCAATATTGCCTGCCCAGTCCACCAAACCATTGAAATAAATGCCGCTGCGACTGTTGGCGCCTGCAAGCTGGTTGTAATTGTAATTATACGTTGATCCTACTATAAACTGCTGTTCAATAATCTTGGCTAACGAAGGGTTGGTGGCCACGCTGTCGGCGTATTGCTGCGAAACATTCAACGCTTTTACGTAGTTGATGGCCACCGGATTCAACTGATGCTCCTTCTGCAAGCTTTCTTTCCAGGCGTATCCATAGCTTCCTCGGAAGCTGTTGAGGGTATACAATTTTTGCCGGTTCAGGAGTTCATACCCCAGTAACATATTGGTTCTCGGCACAAATTCGCCCCGACGCCGGATGCTCCAGAAAGGAATCACAAAACGCGGCACGCTCAGTGTACCTTCGGCGCCGACCCGGTACGTATTCGATCGGCCAAAATTGCCGCTGATCTGCACTTCTGTACCGCCAAAGATGTTGACGGACAACTGTTCTGCACCGCGGAAGGTGTTGCGGTTCCGCCATCCCAAAGTGAGTTGCGAGCCGGTCAGGTTGTTTGTTTTGGAGGTTCCGGTGAGCTCTGCGCGTACCGATTTTTTAGGTAACGGGGTAAGGTAATAGTACGCATTCAGCCTGAGTTCGCCACTGTCTGTAACAGGCTGGAATCTGTTTTTTACAAATTTAAAATTACCCAGATTAATCAGCCAGCTCAGTGTGGTATTGTGGTCTTTTCTGCTGTATAAATCACCTGGCTGAAACTGCATACTTTGTTGAAAAACAATAGGTTTGTATAATTTGGCTGTGTCAATCACGTAGTAGCCATGCTGGAATTCGGCATTCGCGCGAACGGTATCTTCCCTTGCAGAGGAAAGGTTGTAATTGGAGTAAATGAAAACATCGTTGATGCGGTACGCTTGCTTCGCTTCTGCCGGGGTTTCCCGCTTGATTTGCATGTACAGGTTCACTTCGTTGTTGCCAACGGTGCTGTCCGTTTCAAGGAGCAGGTAGTCGCCGCTGAAGTAGTAAAATCCCTTCTCTTTCAGCTCAAGGTCTATGCGGTCCCTTTCGCCTTTAATCAGGTCGAGGTTGAACGGCGCTCCGGGTCTTAACAGTGTTTTTGGCCGGGTATTCCGAATGGCATTGGCAAGGATACTGGTATCTGTCGGGAAAGTGATGTTCCGGATTTTGTATTCCGGGCCGGTGAATATTTCGTATTCAGCGCTTGCTTTTTTGCGCGTGACCGTTGTATCGCTTCGCACTTTTACATGAAAGAAGCCCCGGTTTTCCATGTAGTTGTCCAGGATTTCCGCATTCAGCCCAAGGTTTACGTCGCTGAGCAAAACGGGGGCTTCGCCATATTTTCGGCGCAGCCATTTGCCCAATCCTTTATTGCTGCCAATATTATAAATCCAAAGCTTAAGCGGCATGCCCAACACTTTGGAATTGGGCCTTGGCCTTGGTAAATCTTTCAAAGTGCTGCGGATGGCTTTTTTCTGTTTTGCAGGCACATTGGTCTGGGCAATATTTATCGTTGCACCTGTGTATAAATAGTCGTTTTCCGGAACGGATTTAGTGGTGCTGCAACCGATATGCAGCAATGCCAGCAGTATGCAGCAGGAATATTGAATAAAAATATGATTATTAATTCTCCTCATCCTCTTTGCGCGTATTGTTTATGGGATCCGATTTGCCCTCATCGGGAGCATTGGCGGGTTTTTCAGGAGGCGTATTTTCTCTTTCTTTTCTTCTTCTTTCTCTATTCTCGGCCTGTCTTTTTTTTCTGTTTTCAAATATTTCTTTAAACTCATTGTAATCAACCGACATGATAAAACTAACCCCAGTTTCCACCACATATCCTTCCACAACCCCTTCGTATTCGTTGCGGCGGTAAGCCCGGATCAGGTAGCGCCCATCCTGGGTGAGTGCGTATTCGACATTTAGGTTGGGCGAAGTGCTGCTACCGCCGGTTCCGGTTTGGTTGGTTTGGCGACCGCCTTCCAACTCAAAATTGGTGCCGATGGAAACGTTCAGCCGGTCGTTCAGCAAACGTTTGGATACGCCAACATTCAGGTCGGTTTTGTTTTGCAGGCTGCCCGAAGTATAATCTTCCGAGGAAACGACGTCAAAATTAATGTCTACGCCCGCAATCAGGTCACCGGCTAAATTGTTCAATTGTTCGGTTAACAGTTTACTCACACTCTGGCGAGCTAAGGAGCCTGCATTGATGATGCCGCCCGCGCTTTCAAAAGGATTTTCCGACACAAACCGGTTCAGCAGCAACAAGGCAAATACCTGCTTGTTCAGCTCGGAAGGTTCGGCTTTCAATTGATTCAGCCGAAGTTCTACCTGGCCTGCAATTTCATTGTCTATCCGAACGGAGCTTTCTTCCGGCAAACGGATATCGAAGGTAAGCATCGGTTTCATCAATTGGCCGTCCATGTTCAACAGCACTTCAAACGGAAGCCGTTGCCGGTAACGAAGGTCTGTCCGGGCGGCTGTGATCTGATCCTGCACCAACTCCGTGGCAGACGTATTGGCGATGTAAACCGCCGTAATGTCCACAGTGGCGTTGGTGGGTTCTCCGATCCAGGTAATTTTGCTGCCCCGCTGAATGTCGAAGCGGCGGCGAAGAAAATTGAACGACATTTCATAGGCGCCCGCGTCCAATTCATACGATCCGGTGAGCGTGATTTTTCCACTCTTATCCACACCCCCGGTTAAAATTGCTTCTCCTTTTAGGGACAAAAAGTCGCCATTGCCTTCATCAATCACTAAGTTTAATTCCGCTTTCCGGTCAATTTCAATATTGGCAGACAGTTCCATGCCCAAAATGGACGTCTTATTCAAGGTATCTAAAGTGGTTAAAAACAAGGAATCGTTGACCGGCGCGTCTTTGTCAACAAACACCACAATCCCATCCCGTTCCACCACGCCCGGCTGCGATTGCGGCAAAACGACGGTCAGCTTTGTCGCTTCATTGATCCGGAGATTGCCGTCCACCACTGGCGCTGCTTCTGTACCGGTTATTTTTAAATTGGTATCAAAATACAGTTGCCCGTAATAGAGTTCGTTGTCTTTTTTGGTGCTGTTCAAAGCCCTGAAATTCCGTGCCCGTACATTCAGGTCAAACTTGTAATTCAGATAATTTGTGGTGAGCGCTGACCCATTTAAGGTGAGCCGGTTTTCGGCAGAATCTCTTACCGTAAAGGAATTAAACCGCAGCCCGGTATTGTCCACTGCTATGATTTGCTCGTTGTCAATTTTGATTTCGTTATTCAGCATCGAAATGATCAGGCTCGTTTCGTTGAAGCTGAGGCGCCCGTCAATGTCTGGTGTCTTTATGGTGCCGCCCACTTTTACATTGCCGCTCAGGAACCCTTTCCCCTCGCGGAAACTGCCCATGCTCGCCCCTTCCAGCGTATTGAGCTGCAAACTCCGGATGGCAAGGTTCAAATCCATATTGCTGTTGTCCTGCGGTTTGAGGTAATAATTGCCGGTGAGCGCCACATCGTTTCCGCGACCAGTAATCGTAACATTTGTGGCAAAAATATTGGCTTTGGTATTGTCAATTTTTGCGTTCACGTCCCCGATGGTGTCGCTTTTAATCGCAAGGTTATTGATGGTGAGATCGGTGGTGAAATTGGGCTGGGTGGTGAGGTCGTTCAGGACAATACTTCCGTTCAGGGCGCCGTCTGCCAGCAAAGAATCGGGTTGAATAAAACCAGTCAGGGTTGCCAGCCTGAAGTCGGAAAACCGCACTTCCATCGGGCTGTTGACATTTGCGCTGTCGCTGTTGATGACCAAGTGCTGGCCGCCTTTGCTGAGGTCGAAGTTGCGGGCACTCACTAAGGTTGCACCAAAGCGGATCCGGTTGTCGGTGCTGATGTTCCATCGGTCGTAATTCAGCAATAAACTATCCGGGCGCAGGGATAGTGCAAACAGATTTCCCGGCTCCTTCACCAAAAGGCCCTGCAACTTGTATTTATCGCGGTCGGCCTCGTCGCCGATCCGCAGGTCGAAATCAATTTGATCGTTGGCAAGGTCTGCACGAAGCCGCGTGCCAACCAGTGCCAGGCTTTCACCACTGCTGACGCGGCCGGCGTGGGTGAGAATGCGGAGCCGATCGCCCTGGGTGTTGGCCGTCATATTCAGGTCAATAAGGGTATTTGTCCCTAAGGAAATATAGGGCACTGCCAGGTTTGCCTTCCATCCATCGCTGCTTGAAAAATCTCCAGCCAGGGTGATGTCATCCAGGCGGTTCAAATTGGGTAAAAAGGCGTGTATCGTAGGGTGGTCTATGATGGATGCCGCAATGGTGAAATTGTACGGATCGGTGACGGCAGTTGTTGTATCCGCATTGATTGCATAATAAGGCTGGATGGCATTGATAAAAATAGCACCCAGTTGCGTCAGTTTGTATTCGCCATTGATGGCCGCATTTACAAAATCGGTTTTCACAACAAGGCTTTGTTCCTTGTTTTTATGCACGGCAAGGACGGAAATGGAGTCTATTGTGGCTCTTTGATTGTTGGCGACCAGCAAAGAATTGGTGATGTAAATCTGCCCGTTCAGCGAATCCAGGTTCAAGGCGGGGAAATTGGCGTAGAGTTCTCCCCGGTAAATCATCGCATCTTCGGTCAAATGCAGCGGGCGGGTTTTGATGCTGTCAATGGCTGCGGTTATGGTTATTCCCGGATGGGCGTCCCCTACGTTGCCTCTGGCTTTGAAGGCAAAGTGAAGATTGGGGTCCTTCATCCCGCCCTTAGCGGTAAATTGCTGGTTGGCAATGGCGCCGTCGAGGCGGATGTTGCGATAGGTGTACTTGTTGTATTCCGCGCGGTAGACCACCCCATTGATTTCGGCAACTGCTTTTTTGGGATCAAACCCTTTGCCTTCCACGATAAAATCTGCAGTGACCGTTCCAACGGTTTCCGACTGCTGAATGAGGCGGCCAACGTCTAAAGCATGGGTGGAGACCTCTGCGCTGTACGTGGCGTTTTTGGGATCGGTCGCATTGGCAATGGTGCCGTTCACGCCAGCGTCGCCAAAGGAAGTATTCAGGCTGATATTGGCATACATCCTGGCAACCCCGCCTTTCAGGATGCCTTTCAGCGAGAGGGCCTCGGGAATGGTAATCTTATCGGGAATGCTTTTGGGCGGCACAAACAACAGGAGGTCGCTGCGGGTCGTGCTGAGGTCTACGATGTTCAAATCGGCAGCCATGTTTTTTGGGTCGGAAGCATTGGTCAGCGTTCCGGAAAGGTTTGCGCGGGTGTTTTGAAAACCGCTGAATTGCAGTTCGTAAATATTCATTTGGGCAAGGCTGCCATTGATCCGGCTATTGACGAAAAAAACAGCTTCGGGGTCTTTGAAGGCAGGCTGCCTGGCCAGATCGGGCACAAAAGTCAAAATATCTTTCACCAGAACGCGGCTGTTGTCGAGGTCTAAACTAAACTCGGCCACCGCCGGATCTTTTTGTAAAGCGTCCAGCGAAGGATAGCGAACGGTTGCACTGCGTTTGATTTCGGAGCCTGGGGTTTTGATGTACAGATTGTTCAGCCGCGCACCCCGGTTTGTATATTGCAGGTCAGCGTTCAAGGCATTGAGTACAAAACCGCTGCGTTCCCGCATCGCGCCTTTAAAAATATTGGCAACGATAGTATCCCGGTTGAACAGGAATTTATTGGCGTGTAAAGTCAGGTTGCGGATGCCCAAATGCGCATAATCCATGCCGCTGCTTTTGCGGGGTTTGGTGTTGTCATCAAAAACAAAGCGGTTGTTGTTCAGCCGGATGTCGCCGACCGTGATTTTCCAGGGCAGGTACGTTGTCTCAATTTCCTGGTCGGTCTGGGTGGTCAGTTTGATGACTTCCGAATCCCCTTTGCTGTTCAGGGTGACCATCCCGTCCAACTCGTTCAATTCCACTTTCCGGATGGCAATCAGGCTTTTTTCAAGGTCAATGGCTGCCGGGAAAATTTTAAGGTCTTTAAATTTGAACTTCGTGTTGACGGCGGATACCTCGTTGCTGTAAGCGACGTCTATATCGTGCAGGTGGATTTCCTGATTGGTCAATTTAAAGTACTTGGTCACTTCGTTTGTCACGCCGGGGTCGGGGTTGGTATTGACAACCGGGATTGCTAACGGGGTGGTCTGTTTCATCCGGCCTCTGACGCCGCTGAGGTAAATCCGCGGCACATCGTATGCTAAGTTAGCGGGATCGAATTTGTCTATATCGGTATCAAAATGCCCGAGGTAAATATCGGCGTCGTTGCCGGTAACGACATCAAAATACACGACCCTGGTATCGTTAATAATGACTTTTTCAATGGCCATTTTCATGCCGGTCGTATCGTTGGCAGGTTTGGCTTGTTCGCTTGCAAAAGCGTCAATAATAAATTGGAAATTAAAAAGGGTGTCCGGCAGTTGCCGCTTAATTTTGGCGGTAATTCCGTCTAAATTAATTTCGTTGATTTGAATTTCGTTGTTTAGCAATTGAAACAAATCAATGTCCACTTTCAACTGACGGCCGGCCAGCAGCGTATCCTGGGTTTGGTCTTCTATGTAAACCCCTTCCAACACCAGCATTTTGGGGAAGGTGATGTCTAACCCGCCGATGGCTACTTTGGTCTCCAGTTTTTGCTCCAGAAAAGAGACGATTTTTTTTCGCGCAAAATTTTGCACCGGCGTGGTTTGAATCAACAGGAGAACGGTGAGGAGGAGAAACAGAATGGACAAAAACAGGATCGCGAAACCTCTGCCTATTTTAGCGACCAGCGTTCTTTTCTTTTTTGTCTCTTTGTTTGATTGCATATCATAACTTCACCGAGGTGAAGTTCTACAAAGGTATCGTTTTCGCAATTGGGGAGGGTTACACAATTGTGCGGGAAAGTTGTATAATTCACATATTGAAGGGGAATTACCAGAGGCTATTTTAACCGACTTATCCATACTTCAGGATTTCGTTTTTCATGAACTAAAGCAGCAATGAAGACGCTATTTCGTTCATCATCAACCCTAAAAATGATAAAATAGGGAAACTTCTTTATTTTAGCTTTCCGGAACTTTGGCCGATTTCTTACTATACCAAAAGATTCTGGTACAGCAGCGACTTCATCAAAGCGCAGGTATAAATTATGAAGAAATTTTTCAAGTGCTTGATGTGATTCGCGCTCGTACCAATCCAGCACCTTTTCAAGGTCCCGAAGAGCACTTTGCCAATCACTAATTTATGAACCATACTTCGCCTTTACCCATGATTTAAGCTGGTCCGTATTCGCGGCAGCATCAGGAGCTGCTTCATATTCATCCCACCTTCTGTCTAATTCCCCCAACTCCTCTTCAGTGAAGTCAAATGCTTCCTCTGCCTCGTCAGCTTTTTCTCTTCTGTATTTCAGTTTTAAAAACAGGACATAATCTGCTACCTGTTGTTGTAAACCAACTGGAAGAGACTCAATTTCGTTGATTAATACGGGAATATTCATATTTGTTTTATCTATTGTCTGAAAGTCACACAATTACCTGACAAAAATAGGAAAAAAGAGTAGACCGCACAATGGAAGCAGGCGTGAATAAGCTTCGTTTTATCAAAAATTTTTAGAGCATGTTGGAGATTCCCCAACATGCTCTAAAGTACTATTTCGCCCGCACCACCACAGCCTGAGCCGCAGCAGGTTTCGCCTTCGTCCCCCGGCAATCCCACAAGGGGTTGTAGTCATCGCCTTCGCGGACATAGCGGCAGTTCATCACCTCGGCGCCGTTTTTGTCTTTAACCGAAAAAGGATGGCTCGACAGTACCTTGCCGGAAATCAGCTCGGCATGGCAGATGAGTTCCAGTCCCGACCCATTCCAATAGAAATAAGTTTTTTCGATGCCCGCCCAGCAACCGATGGTCATGGTGCTCGCTTCGATCACGAGCGCGTTATTGGCCGCCGGCACATTCAGGATGCGCAGCAATGCACTGGAACCACAGTCTTCAAACAGGCACAGGCCCGGTACATCGCTGCGGTGCAGCACGCGGCCTTTTTGCAAAATGCGGAGTTCGCCATGAATATCGGTCAATTTTTTGCGGGGTTTGGAGGAGACGCCCAGCAGCACAAATTCGGCTTTGCCGTCGCCTGTCAGATCGGCCTTGCGCCAGCCTTTGGCGATATGCCCGCCCCAGACGTAGCCCTGGAATGCTTTCCCGGCGGCGTTTTGGCCTTTCACGCGGTACCAGAAATCGCCGTAGCCGTTGATTTCTTCGGTTGGCAATTCCGCGTCAGTTGCGTAGCCGATATTTTTCAGGGAGTGGCCGTTGCTGAGGGTGGCGATGATTTTTGAGTTGCGGCTTGCGCCGGAATGCACGGCAACCTTGTCTCCGAACGCGTAGAGGGTGGCGCCATTGGAGTAGAGTTGTTCAACCTGCGACTGGCGGTGAAACCAATCAAAATAGGCTTCCCACTCGCCGCCAATCGTGCGGGTTTGCGGCATTGTAGCATTGGCAAACAGGGAGGATGCAAGGGCAATGAAGAGCATTTTCATGGGAATTGTTTTTAATTCATAGGGATAAATAGACCAGCAATGCTGGAGGATGCTATATCTTAATACGCACAAAAGGTAGTCGCGTTACTACGGTACGGGTACAAAAAGTACGTTTCCGTCAAATGATCCTGTCCTGGAAGGTGTGAAGCGTGTATTTGTAAACTCACTCAGTCTAATAAGAACGCGCCAAAAGTTAAAATTCTTTTGAAAGTTAATGGTTTTTTCAAATTTTCTTCAAATTTTCTTTGTGGAAAGGCCATTGCTGCCAACTAAAAAATGGACTAAATGCCTGTCCTTGTAATTTTTGTGCCTGAAAAAATTTAAATCACTTTTGGGCCAAGCATAACGCAGCTATCGGATGCTAAAAATTGATACAACTACTTGTTGCGTAAACGGTCGAAGCATAATTTGTTGAGGAGGCCAATATCAGCGGCGTGCAGTGCAGCTTCGCGGTAGTTCCGAATCAGGCGGATGTCTACATCGGCGACTTCCCGGATCAGTTGTGCCACGCGCTGGGAGCGCTTGATGTGGCGGACATCGCGGATATAGATGGCGCGCACCTGTCCGGGGAAAGCCCTCGATAATTCGAGGTAGATATCGGCGTCGTTTTCACCGCTGTCGCCAATGAAGACAAAGGGAAGGTGCGGGTAAGTGCGGAGGATACGCGCCGCATGCTCATACTTGTGCCCCCTGTAGCCAACCGGACTGGCCTGATAGGGAATACCGAAGTCGCGCAGCAGGATGGGGCCTTTTGGCAAATCGTTGATAATCAGAAAGTCTTCCAATAAGTCGTACAAATTCCATGGGCTGTTGGAAACATAGAAAAAAGGATTGGTAGACTTTTCTTTCGGACCGCGCCCAAGCGCCTGATAAAATGCGCTCACCTCGCTGAAAGCTTTGCGGGAGTTGGCATTTTTCATAAAAGTCAGGTATAGCATTCTGAGCTTGAGCAGCGAGGTGACGTCTGTTTTCAAAATGGTGTCGTCAATATCGCTGATGACGCCAAAACCAGCATTTCGCGGAAGCAGCAGGTCTATCGGGCAGTTCAGTTCCCCGGTGCTGTAAGAAGGGGATTTCAGGGTAATCTGCGCCTCTGTCCACGAAGTTTTCAAGCCTTGCAATTTTTTAGGCAAAACCGCCTCCAAATGAAAATAGCCCTCCAGGTCGCTCGTAACCTCGAATACATTATTGCCGATGCGCACCTCTAATTCTGCATCGTTCACTTCATGGCTGTTGAAGCGGCGCAGGGTTTTTACAAAATTTTGCCAGGCCGTGTCCTTGTCGTTCGACCGGAAAATGCTGCGCGTTTGCAGCACCCGTCCGTTGAGAAAAACCCGGTCAGGCCGGCCATACGCCCGATAGGCTATGATGGCCGGCTGCGTGGTGAAACGAATCCCCAATAGCCCATATATCCTCGAAATAAACCTCCGAAGATTCACTTTTGCGCGTCGCATCATTCTCCATCCCAAACCGGACTGCCCCATCAGTAGCTACTTTTTTCGGTGTGAAAATAGGATATTTCCGCTTGGGACAAAGTTCCTACTTCTCAAGCAAACTGACACAGGGTTTTGTTCCTTGTCAGAAAGTTTTAAATTTGGAGGTGTAAAAATAAGCCAAGTATGTTAGACTACCTTGTCCTACAAACTTACCGGCTTTTCAAAGACCTGAACATTTTTTAATATGCGCGAATACCACGACCTCCTCCGTCACATCCTCACCCACGGCGCCCGAAAAGACGACCGCACGGGCACGGGCACCCTCAGCGTATTCGGCTACCAGATGCGCTTCGACCTGGAGGCTGGCTTCCCCATGCTCACCACCAAAAAGCTGCACCTGCGCTCCATTGTGTATGAATTGCTGTGGTTTTTGAAAGGCGATACCAACATTGGCTATCTGAACGACAACAAAGTCTCCATCTGGGATGAGTGGGCCGATGAAAACGGCGATTTAGGCCCCATTTACGGCAAACAATGGGTGGCCTGGGAAACGGCAGACGGCAAGCAGATCAACCAGATCGAACGGGCGGTGCATGACCTGCGCACCAACCCCGACTCGCGCCGCATCATCGTCAGCGCCTGGAATGTAGGTGACCTCGGGAAAATGGCCCTTTCGCCCTGCCATGCGCTGTTCCAGTTCTACGTCGCCAACGGGCGGCTCTCCTGCCAGTTGTACCAGCGCAGCGCCGATGTGTTCCTCGGCGTGCCGTTCAACATCGCTTCCTACGCCCTGTTCACCATGATGATGGCCCAGGTTTGCGGCCTTCGCCCCGGCGAGTTCATCTGGACCGGCGGCGATACGCATCTATACGTCAATCATTTAGAGCAAGTGAATTTGCAGCTTTCCCGCGACCCGCGCCCGCTGCCCACCGTCCGGATCAACCCGGAAGTAACAGATATTTTCGCGTTCCAATTTGAAGATTTTGAATTGCTGAACTACGACCCGCACCCGCATATTAAAGCGCCGGTAGCGGTGTGAGGCTAATTTGAAAATTAGTTAATTTGAAAATTTGAAGATTAGCGGGCGCGTAAACAGCAATCTTCAAATTTTCAAATCATCAAATCTTCAAATCAATTTCCTCTTGGGTTCAAAAAATTCTCCAGATCCGGAAAAACGCCGGTTTGTTGCTTGGCGATGTCTTTGTCCACCCGTTCACCATTGAGGTAAACGACGATGTAGGCGCCCGAAAACCCTTTGCCGAGGATGGATTGGCGGAAAGCCTCCGCTTCGGAATAGGATTCAAAAGCGCCCAGGGTGTATCGGTAAAACTCAAAATTGGGCGTTTTTTCAGCCATCGGGTAGGGCTGGGCTGCAAAAGCGCTGCTGCCGTATTCGCCTTTGGAAGAAGCGACCTGCACTTTATACACCAAATCTTTGTTGGTGATCAATCCCGGCGCCACCGATTTGTAATTGTTGCCAATGACGGGTACCTGACCCTGGATGGGTAAATCGCGGGTATTGCGAAAAGCAAATTCTACCTGGTAGCCGCCTGCCGATCGGGGGCGACTCAAACTGCGCATGAAGACAGCCTCTGAAGAAACGCCTTTATTGGTGAGGTAAGCCACCGTTTTTTCTGCCTGTCGGATGGCTTGAAAAATTCCTTTGTTTGTGGGCTTGGCTTCCGGTGCATAGGCCGTTACGATCAGTCGGAGTTGCGGGTATTGCAACAGCAAACCGGCTAACCGATCGAGCATGCCCTTGTCTTTCGAAGACAGTGCCGATTCTGTATTGGCCAGCGTTACGGCTTCAAAGGTGTAACCTGGCGGTTTGGCTGGGGCCGAATTGGTTGGTTTAGAGGGCTTTGCCGGCGCCGGATCCGGTTCAATGGGCGCGGGTTCGTAAGCAAATTGCGGCGGTTCCATTTCCATCAAAAACTCCTGAAAATAGCCGATGTAAATATCGCGCATCCCAAAGCCATCTTTTCGGGCAGAGGAAAAGAAAGCGGTGAAACCGTCGCGGGAAATGCGGAAATGGGTATCATCGCTGGCCGAATTGATCGGGATGCCCACATTCATGGGCACGGTCCAGATATCCGGACTTGGGTTGTACACACTCCTGAATACATCGAAACCACCCACGCTTTTGTAGCTGTCATTGGAGCTGAAATAGAGGGTTCTGCCGTCCATTGCCAAAAACGGTGTCGTCTCATCGTAAGGCGTAT
Organism: Saprospiraceae bacterium; assembly: GCA_022841505.1. GTDB lineage: Bacteria > Bacteroidota > Bacteroidia > Chitinophagales > Saprospiraceae > JABWAJ01. The sequence goes on from JALHRK010000035.1 coordinate 12,557, forward strand.
TGATGGGCTGCCCCAGGTTTTGAGGCGCTGTCCAGGCGCCTTTCCGGAAAGCAACGCGGTAGAGGTCTAAGCCCCCGAAACCGCCGGGCAACCGGGCTGCAAAAATGATGAGGGTGTCGTTGTAGAAAAAAGGCGACACATACTTCGTGCGCACTTCGGCAGGCCCCAAAAAAGGATCGGCACTCAGCGTGCGCGCCTCCAGTTGCCGGAAGGTGTCTATCAGGATCGCGCCATTATCAAAATTCCAGCCCTGGTAATACAAAAGTGCCTGACCATCGCGGTTAAAATCAAGCAATACTTCGTGTTTGGGACTGTTGAGCAGGTAATGCATGGGCTCCGGTTGGAGCCAGATGCCACTTTCCGAGCGGCTGGCGTAAATGTCGGAAAAATACTGCCCATAACGCTCGTCCTTAACCCCCCGGGGATTGCGCAACCCGCCAGTGCTCTCTTTTCGGGCTGCTGAAAAATAGATTTTGTTGTAATTGGTGGGGCTGGGGATTGGCGCAAATTCATCGCCATCGGAATTGGCCTGGGGGCCGAGATTTTCCACCAAAGCTGCTGAAGTTTTGAACTGAAGTTCGATGCCATTGGCGCAACGGCGGATCTCTTCTCGCACCATCTGGCGGTGCGGGTGGTCGGCTTTGATGGTTTTGAGGTAGAGTTTGAAATAATTGGTGGCCTCCTCAAACTGATGCCTTGCGTGGTAGACTTTCCCCAAATAAAGCCAGCATTCCTGGTAGGGCGACTTGGCGCCTTCCGTCATGGCTTTCAAATGCTCCAGCGCTTTGTCCAGCTGGTTGAGTTGGTAATAACTGACCGCCAGCATCAGCCGCGCTTCTTTGTCGTCGCGGATGAGGGATTTGGCATTTGCCAGCAGGGTTGCTGCATCGGCAAAACGTTCGCGGGTAAACAGGGTTTGTGCCTCTGCTTTTTTTTCGCTGTCGCTGAAAGGCTGTGCAAAAGCGCTTATTCCCGCAAAACAAAGCATTGCAATAAAAAAGTAGCGGGTCGTCATATTTTCAAAACATTAGTTGTCCATAACACGCACCGGTCATACCTCCCGCCGGGCATCAAATGCCTCCAGATAATCCCCTATACGCCGCAGGAAAGACCCTCCCAATGATCCGTCTACGACGCGGTGGTCGTAGGATAACGAAAGAAACATCATTTGGCGTACGGCAATCAGATCGCCGTATTCCGTTTCCACAACAGCTGGTTTTTTCTTGATCGCTCCGGTGGCCAGAATAGCAACTTGCGGCTGATTGATAATGGGCGTGCCCATTACATTGCCGAAAGTGCCCACGTTTGTCAGGGTGAAGGTGCCACCCTGAATTTCTTCCGGCTTCAGCTGGTTCTTACGGGCGCGGGCGGCTAAATCGTTCACCGATTTGGTCAGCCCCACTAAATTAAACTGGTCGGCATTTTTGATTACCGGAACGATGAGGTTGCCGGAAGGCAAAGCCGCTGCCATACCAATGTTGATGTCTTTTTTTACGAGGAGCTTCGTGCCGTCCACCGAGATGTTGACCATCGGGAAATCTCGGATGGCGCGGGCAACAGCCTCCACAAAGATGGGCGTGAACGTGATTTTTTCGTTGTATTTTTTCTCGAATTCGTCCTTAATGCGATTGCGCCAGTTCACCAGATTGGTCACATCCACCTCAACGAAAGAAGTCACGTGCGGAGCGGTATGCTTCGACATCACCATGTGTTCGGCGATGAGCTTCCGCATCCGGTCCATTTCGATGATTTCCACATTGCCGCTCAGACTGGCAGCAGCCGGGGGCTGACTTACCGGCGCTTGTTGAGGGCTTGCAACGGGCGCAACGGACCGGGAAGCGGGCGCCTGGCGATTTTGTACGTATTCGAGGATGTCTTTTTTAGTAACCCGACCCTGCATGCCTGATCCGGAAATGTTTTCCAGTTCGGTTGCGCTGATCTGTTCTTTTTGGGCGATGGTGCGCACGAGCGGCGAATAGAACCGGTTCGAGCCGGCTGCGACCCGACCAACGGGTTCTGCAACCGGGAGTTCCGCGACAACTGCTGCCGGCCTGGTTGCTTCTGCAAGGGCAGCTTTGCCGTTGGAGGCTGGCGCTTCAGCAACCGCAGGCGAAGGTTTCGGGGTGGCAACCTCGCCTTCTGTGGAAATTACCGCAATGACGGTGCCGATGCCAACGACGTCATTTTCCTGAAAACGGATTTCAGAAAGTATGCCGCTAACAGGAGAGGGGACTTCAGAATCTACCTTGTCCGTAGCGATTTCCAGAATGGGTTCATCCATTTCGATGCGGTCACCCACTTGCTTCACCCATTTCAGGATGGTGGCTTCCATAATACTTTCGCCCATCTTGGGCATTACAATTTCGACGAGAGCCATAATGAACTATTTGAAAAGGGTTTGGTTATGCCCTGGTTAGTTATCATTTCAGGTGCAAAGTTAGGAGAAATATTTTTCGCCCGTTGATGAAAAAATCTTCGGCTGTAAGGAAACCCATCATAGCCTGCCCTTGATACACCTTTTTTCAAACACTATAGAACACACACATTTTAAGATGAGAACAGTTACAACTATGCTACTACTCGTGGCATATATGGGTGTATTTGCTCAGGAAAGGAATTGCGCTTCGATGGAAGTTCTTGCCCTACAGCTCCAACAAGATCCGGCTATGGCTGCCCGCATGGAAGCAATTGAACGGCACACCCAACAATTTCAGGAGGAACACGACCACCAAGGCAGCGACCGCATCGTCATTACCATTCCAGTAGTTTTCCACATTGTTCACAACGGCGACGCGTTGGGCACAAACGAAAACATTTCCGATGCGCTCATCCAGGCGCAATTGAACCAACTGAACCTGGATTTTTCGCTGACAAATACCGAGGCCGGCCAAATTCCTGCCATTTTTCAGTCGGTTGCAGCCAATACGGAGATTCAGTTTTGCTTAGCGCAACGCAAACCTGATGGTACGGCGACGACCGGTATTAACCGTGTCAATGGCGGCCAGGATTCCTGGACGATTAATCAGATGAACGGCACCCTCAAGCCTTCCACCATCTGGGATCGCAACCAGTACCTGAATATCTGGAGCGTCGTTTTCGGCGGCACAGATGGCAGTGTGCTGGGATTTGCACAATTCCCGGGCGGCTTGGCCAACACGGACGGCGTGGTGGTCAAGTCTTCCTCAATCGGTTCCGTCGTTACACCCAACCCCTCTGGCGGCAACTACTCCAGAGGTCGCACCGCTACGCACGAAATTGGCCATTGGCTCAACCTGCGTCACATCTGGGGAGACGCAACCTGCGGAAATGACTACGTCTCCGATACGCCGGTACACAACAGATCTAACGGCGGGTGTCCGACTTATCCGCACCGGAGTACCTGCACAAGCACGCCGGTGGAAATGACGATGAATTACATGGATTATACCTACGACGTTTGTATGTATATGTTCTCATTTGGACAAAAAAGCCGGATGCAGTCCGTACTTAACAGCGGTGGCTCAAGGGCTGGATTGATGGCCTCGCAGGGCTGCCTGGCACCCAGCGGCGTCGTCGGTAGTTGCGGCACGCCTTCCGGATTTGCTGCGACATCCATCAGTACAAACGCCGTTGCGTTTGGCTGGGCAGTCATCAGTGGCGCCACGGCCTATAATGTGCGATTCCGACAAGCGGGAGCTGCTGCCTGGACAACGATCGCAGGCACCGGGGCTTCCAGCGTAGCGACGGGCCTTACGGCAAATACAAACTACGAATTTCAGGTGCAGGCTAATTGCGCCGGCATCCTGAGCAGCTTCTCTGCTTCCGTTAATTTCACAACTTCCTCCGTTCCGGTTAGTTGCACGGAGAACTACGAACCCAACAACACCCGCGGCCTCAGCCTGCCGATAACGCCGGTGGGTGAGGATCGCACCGCCCGAATTGCCACTTCCGGCGATAACGACTGGTTTCGCTTTGCAAATATGGCTTCTCAGCGCAACATTCGCCTGGATTTAACGGGATTGCCGGCCAATTTCGATCTGAAATTGTACGAAAATGCCTCCCTTCGCAAAACGTCTCAAAACAGCGGTACGGCTTCGGAAACCATTACCTACAACACCAGTACGGTTGCTTCCAACTGGTATGCTTATGTGTATGGCTACTACGGCGCCAACAATAATGCGCAGTGTTATACCCTGCGCATCACCTTGAGCAGCTCAGCTTTCCGAACAGATGGCAGCACCGATGGCGAAACATCGGAAGTGGAAATGCCGGTTTATGCTGTGGAATCCGGCTTTGCAATGTTTCCCAATCCGGCGACCGAAGAACTGACGCTGGATGTCAACATAGACTCGGAGCGCCAGTTGAAGGTGAAAATTATAGACCTCACAGGCAGAGCCATTGCCCGGAATGCTTATGACCTGAACCAGGAACAAAATCGCATCACAATGGATGTGAGTGCTTTGCCTTCGGGCATGTACCTCGTTCAGGTAGAAAATGGGAAAACCGTTGACTCGAAAAAGCTGACGATCGCCAGACCGTAAACTCTTTTTGGGTAATCCCTGATCAGCTTTAAGGAGTTGATTGTTTATGAATTACAAGGGCCATTCCGGATTTCGGGGTGGCTCTTGTTGTTATTGCCAATCTGTTACAAATGCATCAGTAGTATATTCTGCCAATTTATGCCGACCGCTGATTCAAAGCCCGTTCAGAAGAGGTTTTTAGAAATTTTCTTCCATCACTTTGACAAATCAAAATATATCCTACTTTTGTCGGGCAGTAATCCAATTTATTCATGAAAAAAACTTTGTACGCATGAGGCTAATTGCAACACTACTTTTCTCTATGCTCTTTTTGGTCGTATTTGCCCAGGAGCGCAGCTGCGCTTCCATGGAAGTACTCCAACAGCAACTTGCTCAGGATCCGGACATGGCAGCCCGAATGGAAGCCATCGAACGGCACACCCAACAATTTCATCATGACCACGACCACGAAGGCAGCGACCGCGTGGTCATTACCATTCCGGTGGTTTTTCACATCGTCCACAATGGCGATGCTTTGGGGTCGGGCGAAAACATTTCCGACGCGCTCGTTCAGGCGCAGTTGAACCAATTGAACCAGGATTTTGCGCTGACCAATTCCGACGCAAACCTGATTCCGGCTCTTTTCCAGCCATTAGCCGCCAATACGGAAATTCAATTTTGCTTAGCGCAACGCAAGCCCGACGGTACCGCTACCAATGGCATCAATCGCGTTAATGGTGGCCAGGCTTCCTGGACCGTTAACCAGATAGACGGCACCCTTAAACCGAGCACCATCTGGGATCGAAACCAGTACCTGAACATCTGGAGCGTCGTCTTTGGCGGCGCTGATGCCGGCCTGCTGGGCTATGCGCAATTCCCCGGCGGTTCTGCCAGTACGGATGGCGTGGTTTGCTTATGGTCTTCACTCGGCTCTGTGGCTACGCCCAACCCTTCCGGGGGCAGTTATGCCAGAGGTCGTACAGCTACGCATGAAATTGGCCACTGGCTGAATCTGCGCCACATTTGGGGTGATGCGACTTGCGGCAACGACCAGGTCGCTGACACGCCGGTTCACAACACCTCCAACGGTGGATGCCCGACATACCCACACCTGAGTACCTGCTCCGGCACACCCGTGGAAATGACGATGAACTACATGGATTATACCTACGACGCTTGTATGTATATGTTCACTGCCGGCCAGAAAACCCGGATGCAGGCCGTACTGAACAGTGGCGGCTCGCGGGTTAGCTTAGCTACTTCTCAGGGCTGCGTGCCCCCAAGCGGCGGCGGTGGTTGTGGCACGCCTTCAGGACTGGCAGCCTCTTCCATCACCAGCACGACGGCTACCCTTGGCTGGTCGGCTGTCAGCGGCGCAACGTCTTATAATGTTCAATTCCGGCAAGTTGGAACTTCGACCTGGACAACGGGCACGGTTACGGGCACTTCCGCCAGTGCGACGGGGTTGACTGCCAGTACGAACTACGAATTCCAGGTGCAGGCAAACTGCGGGGGCACCCTGAGCAGCTTCTCCGGGTCTGCCAACTTCACAACTGCCCCAACGGGCGGCGGTTGTACGGAAAATTACGAGCCAAACAACAGTCGCAGCTCCAGCTTACCGCTGACGCCAATAGGTGTGGATCGGGTAGCGCAGATTGCCGCTTCGGGCGACAACGACTGGTACCGGTTTGCAAATACCTCGGCCCAGCGCAGAATTCGGGTGGATCTGACGACCTTGCCTGCTGATTACGACCTGAAGTTGTATCAGAACAATACCCTCCGTGGCACTTCGGAAAACGGTAGCACTACTTCTGAGTTTTTGATTTACAACACCAATACGGTTGCGTCCAACTGGTACGCCTATGTTTATGGCTACAACGGCGCCAACAGCAATACGCAGTGCTACACCCTGCGCATTACGCTGAGCGCTAGCAACTTCCGGGAAGACGGCACGACCGACGGCGAAACTTCCGAGTTTGAAATCCCGGTCAGGGTGATCGAATCCGGTTTTGCGATGTTCCCTAACCCGGCGACAGACGAACTGACGCTGGATGTGAACATGGACGCAGAACGCCAGGTGAAGGTGAGCATCATAGATCTCACAGGCAGAACCATTTCCCTGAACGCTTATGACCTGCATAAGGATCAAAACCGCGTCACGATGGATGTGAGCGCTTTGCCTTCGGGTCTGTATGTGGTTCGGGTTGAAAACGGCAAGACTGTAGGCTCGCAAAAATTGACGATCGCAAGACCATAACTTGTGTCTGTCTTTATAGTCCGATGAGCGGATGACACGGAGTTTCACAGAGTAAACACGGAGTCCTATGGAGGGGCTTTGCTCTGTGAGACTCCGTTTTTATTCTGTGAGACGCAGTGTCCAATGTTGTCAACTTAACGATATGAACGACCCTGGAAGGGTCAAATGTGATTAGCCCCCGATGCAATCGGGGGAAAAGTGGAAGTGGTAAGGTAACACACAACCCCGAATGGGGTTGAATATTGAATATAAGGGTGTGGCGTATTAACATTCAACCCCATTCAGGGTTGCTCGTAACATTTCGTTTATGCGACCTACCCCCGATTTCATCGGGGGCTATTCACCTTCAACCACTTCGTGGTTATCACTCGCTAAGTTGACGAGATTAGACTCCGTGTCATAAAAGCGTTACGAGTTCATTACAACGCCATGCACCGTTCCTTCAACCAGATCACTTCATCCGCTTCCAGCAGCGGGGTCAGTGCTGTTTCCACTTCTTTGTGGTAGGTATTTAACCAGTTCTTTTCCGCCGGCGTCAGCAGGGAAACATCAATGAGGGTGGTGTCAATCGGGAACAGGCTAACCGACTCGAATTTGTAAAACTTCCCAAATGCATTTTCCGAAGCGGCCACACAAAGCACTAAATTTTCGATGCGGATGCCGTATTCGCCTGTCTTGTAAAATCCAGGTTCATTGGAGGTGAGCATCCCCGGCTGGAAAGGCGTGGTTCCTCTTGGGCCGTTGGGTGTTGGCGTAAAGCCTTGCGGCGGCTCGTGTACATTGAGGAAAAAACCGACCCCATGCCCCGTGCCGTGCCCGAAATTCAAATCGTCTTGCCAGAGAAATTGCCGGGCCAGTGTGTCCAATTGCACGCCGCAGGTACCCGCCGGGAAATGCGCATCGGCTAAGGCAATATGGCCTTTCAGCACGAGGGTGTAGTGGCGTTTTTGTTCTGCACCCGGCGCGCTTAACGCAAATGTCCGCGTAATATCGGTGGTGCCGCCAAGGTATTGGCCGCCGGAGTCCAGCAACAGGATGCCTTCGGGGTGGATTTGGGCGCAGGTTTCCGGCTCCGCGTGGTAGTGTACGATGGCGCCGTTGGCCTGGTAACCGACAATGGCGGCAAAACTTTCCCCGACATAACCTTCCTGTTTAGCGCGCAAACCCGCCAAATGTTCCGCAACTTCCACTTCGCTGACTGAACGTTCCGCAAGCGTGGCTTCCAGCCAGCGCACCAACCGCAGCAGCGCCACGCCATCCCGGCGCATGGTTTCCTTCAGATTGGCCACCTCCGTTACATTTTTGAGGGTTTTAAGGTTGCGGGGAATGGTGTCGCCATGCAGGGCCCGGCCTTCCGGCAAGGCGTTGTAAAGGCGCAGGTTGGTGGTGGTCGGGTCTATAAGTATAGGGTGGTCTGCAGCGGAAAGATTCATGAAATCCTCCAGCGCATCGTAGGCGTGCAGCAAAACGCCGTCGTGCAGCAACGCATCGCGCAGGGCCAGCGATACTTTTTCGCGCGCAATGAACAGGTGCGCCGTTTCCATGCCAATGACCAGGTAGGCAATGCAAACCGGGTTATAAGCTACATCGGCGCCCCGGATATTGAGCGTCCATGCGATGTCGTCGAGGGTGGGGATCAGGTGGAAGCCAACTTTGCGTTTCATCATCTGTGCGCGGATGGCGCTCAGTTTTTCGGCCCGCGATTGCCCGGCGTAGCGGAGTTCGTATTCATAAACGGGATTCGTCGGCAGGGTAGGGCGATTCGTCCAGATGGCGCCAACAAGGTCGTACTGCGTGTTCAGTTCCAGACCTGCAGCGTGGAAGGCCTTGGCCAACTGCCGGATTTGCGACACCGAAAACAAGCTGCCGTCGCACCCCACCACGCTCCCTGGTTTCAGGTTTTCGCAAAGCCAGTTGATGTGTTCCGGCGCATGGGGGACGACCTGTTTTTGCAACTCCACCTCGCTGCCGCGCAATTGCGTTTCCGCCTGTAAAAAATAACGGGAATCCGTCCACAATCCCGCATGGTTTTGTGTGACGACCAACGTGCCCGCTGAGCCGCTAAACCCGCTCAGCCATTCCCGGGCTTTCCAGTGGTCGGCGACGTATTCGCTTTGGTGCGGGTCACCGGTGGGTTCAATCCAGGCGGTTAATTGGTTGTTGCGCAGTTGGACGCGCAGGGCGGCAAGGCGTTCGTTGATGGCGCTCATGTTGGATTTGTTTGTTGAATGGCAAAGATAAGGGTTTTTGGCGGTAGAGACGGTAGACGGTGGATGGTGGACGGGAATGCCGCTAAAACTTCAAAATGAACTGCTTGCCGCTGTTTTGATCGAAGGTGGCGGCGTTGAACTGGTAGAGAAATGAACCTTTGCGGGAAGATTCCTTATCTTTCTCGTTGAGTTTTTCCACGATCCCCAGGGCGTTGATTTTGTTGATGAAGTTGCGTTTATCAATTTTTTGGCCCCAGATGGCTTCATAAAGTTTTTGTAGGTGGCGCATGGTGAATTTCTCCGACAGCAGTTCAAACCCGATGGGCTTGGTAGAGGCACGGTCGCGCAGCAGCGTGATGGCGTTGGAAACCATGATGTTGTGGTCAAAAATAAGCGAGGGGGCTTCCAAAATACTGAACCAGTTGGCAGAAAACTGCTTGTTGAGCTTGTCGTTGTGTTCCTGGATGTTGATGAGGGCGTAATAAGCGGTAGAAATGGTGCGCTCAGCAGGGTCGCGGTTCACTTCACTAAAAGTGGCGACCTGCTCCATATAGATATTGTCTAACCCGGTGTAGTGTTTCAAAATGCGAACAGCAGCATGCTCCAGGTTTTCGTCCTTTTTCAAAAAACCGCCTACCAGGGACCATTTTCCTTTTTCGGGTTCAAAATCCCTTTTAATCAGCAAAATTTTCAAATCCTCTCCGTCAAACCCGAAAATGATGCAGTCCACTGCCAACAAAACTTTGTCCTCCGTGCTGTATAAATGTATCATGTTATGGTATTAGGGACGTGGTCGCGAAGCCACGTTTGCTAAACTTTCAAAGTAAACAGCATAAACTTTTTAAAGTTTATGAACCGTCATGTTGAGCTGAATCCCGGTAAAAATAGGCAATTCCTGTGCTTCCAAAGAAAAGGATAACCCTTGTTTTTGTATAAAAATAAATGGATGGCAATGACGAAAATTTCAGCTATTATATTCTGAGTAATCTAAAATATGTTAAATTTAATTCTTGTATTAAAAAAAGAAGACGAAAAAATTTGGGCGGCTGAATTTCATGGGTATCTTTGAAAGTGTTATTTTCACACTTATAAGCCTTAATACTAAGGAAGCAATTGCTACCGGGCGATTTTCGAACTCAAACACCAGTACTAACCGTTTTAACCAATTTTTAAAAAAAACACGATAACCATGCTACAATCTTCCTTTCGCTTCCTATTTATACTGTTTTTGGGCTTTTCGCTGCCACTTTTTTCTCAAAACAAGGTCATGCTTACGGCCGTTCCAGCCGCTGATGCGCCGATTGTGAACAAGCATATTTATGGCCATTTCGCCGAGCATCTGGGCCGGTGCATCTACGGCGGATTCTACGTTGGCGACGGCAGCTCCATTCCCAACACTAAGGGCGTGAGAAATGATGTGGTAGCTGCGCTGCGCGAACTGAAAATTCCAAACCTTCGGTGGCCCGGTGGTTGTTTTGCGGATACCTACCATTGGCAAGACGGGATCGGCCCCAAAAAAGAGCGCCCCTCCATGCTCAATATCTGGTGGGGCAATGTGAAAGAAGACAACAGCTTTGGCACGCACGAGTTCTTAGATATGTGCGAATTGCTGGGCACCGAGCCTTATCTTTCGGCCAACGTAGGCAGCGGAACTCCACAGGAAATGGCTGACTGGATAAAGTACACCACCCATCCTGAAGGCACCAGTCCCATGCCGGAACTAAGGGCAAAAAACGGCCGAAAAGAACCCTGGAAAGTGAAATTCTGGGGTGTAGGCAACGAAGCCTGGGGATGTGGTGGCAACATGACTCCGGAATATTATGCCAATATTTATCGGCAATTTTCAACCTTTACGACCAATTGGACCAACTCGGATAAATTGGTGCGCATTGCTTCCGGCGCCAGCAGCAATGACTACAACTGGACAGAAGTGCTGATGAAAAACGTTCCCCCAAGCCTTATTGAGGCCATTGCGCTACACCATTATTCGGTCATTGATTGGGGCAACAAGGGCTCTGCTACCGGATTTTCGGAAGACCAGTACTTCACCACCATGAAGCGCGCTCTTGAAATGGAAGAACTCATTCAACGGCACGTCGCCATTATGGACAAATACGACCCTAATAAAAAGGTGGATCTTTTTGTGGATGAATGGGGCGGCTGGTACGATGTTGAGCCGGGCACCAACCCCGGATTTCTTTATCAGCAAAATACCATGCGCGATGCCATGCTCGCAGGCGCCACCCTCAATATTTTCAACAACCACGCCGACCGCGTGAAGATGGCCAACATCGCACAGGCGGTCAACGTCCTGCAGGCCGTCATCCTGACCAATGAAGAGAAAATTATTCGCACCCCCACCTTCCACGTCATGAAAATGTACGCAGTTCACCAGGACGCCAGGTTAGTGCCTTTAAAGTTCCAATCGCCGGATTACCTCAACAAACAAGATAAGTTGCCCGCAATTTCCGCTTCTGCATCCATAGACGCCACCGGGAATGCCCATTTTTCATTGGTGAATATTGACGCCGGCAAATCTTATGAACTGGAACTGGATTTGAATGCGCTGGGTATGAAAACGTTCTCCGGAGAAATTTTAGCATCCGCAAAACTTCAGGACCACAACACCTTTGAACAACCCGATAAAATACAACCTAAAGCATTCAAAGACTTCAAGTACAACAAAGGAAAATTGACGCTCGCGATCCCACCATTTTCTGTGGTGGTATTGGAGGGGCGCCCTTGAGGTTATAGACAGATCGGATCGGAATGATCTAAAACACGGACTATGAAAAAATATGTAATCGGCTTAGACTACGGTACGGATTCAGTCAGAGCCGTACTGATAGACGCTGAGTTTGGCAATGAATTAGCGTCGCACGTACACTGGTACAAACGCTGGAAAGCAGGCAAATACTGCAATCCTGCCAGAAACCAGTTCCGGCAACACCCGCTGGATCACATCGAAGGTTTAGAAAATACAATACGAACCGTCCTGGAGATGTCGGGCGTAAGTCCTGCCTCTGTAAAAGGCATTTGCGTGGATACCACGGGTTCTTCGCCGGTACCTGTCACGGAAGATGGAACGCCGCTGGCACTAAAGCCAGGTTTTGAAGAAAACCCCAACGCCATGATGGTGCTTTGGAAGGACCACACTGCCATTGCCGAGGCCAACGAAATCAATGTGCTGGCGGCCAATTGGGGCGGCGTGGATTTCACCAAATACGAAGGCGGCATTTATTCGTCGGAATGGTTTTGGGCAAAAATCCTGCATGTCATTCGCGAAGACCAGGCCGTTCGGGAACAGGCGTCTTCCTGGGTAGAACATTGCGACCTGATGACCCACCTCCTCGTTGGGAACAAGGATTTGAAACAACTCAAAAGGAGCCGTTGCGCCGCCGGACACAAAGCCATGTGGCATGAAGAATGGGGCGGATTGCCCGATCCCGCTTTTTTGGCCATGCTGGATCCGGATTTGGTTTACTTGAGAGAACGACTATACGAAGAAACTTACACCGCTGACGTACCGGCTGGCAACCTGAGTCAGGAGTGGGCTGATCGCCTTGGCCTGACCACCGATACCATCATAGCGACCGGTACTTTCGATGCCCATGCCGGAGCAGTTGGCGCAGGGATTCGCGAAAATTGCTTAGTTCGGGTAATGGGTACGTCTACCTGCGATATTCTGGTGGCGCACCCCGATGCGATTGGCCATCAGGCGGTACGCGGAATCTGCGGCCAGGTGGACGGCTCCGTGATCCCGGGTATGGTTGGGTTGGAAGCCGGTCAATCGGCTTTTGGCGATGTATTGGCCTGGTTTCAGGAGATCCTCCTTTGGCCGGTGCAACACCTCGTTTTCAATTCGGATATTTTGTCGGCTGATCAGAAAGATAAGCTGGCGCGTCATGTTGAAGAAAACCTCATCAGTACGCTTACCCGGCAAGCCGAGTCTATTCCACTTTCCGAGAGCATTCCCAATGCCCTGGATTGGATCAACGGACGCCGAACGCCTGATGCGAATCAGGAGCTGAAAAGCGCCATTTCTAACCTCTCGTTGGGTACCAAAGCGCCTCACCTTTTCAAGGCACTGGTACACGCGATATGTTTTGGTTCCAAAAAAATAGTAGACCGGTTTGAAGAAGAAGGCGTGGTCATCAAAGACGTCATCGGAATTGGCGGGGTGGCCCGAAAATCGCCCTTCATCATGCAAACATTGGCCAATGTGCTTAACCGGCCAATTATTGTCGCGGCATCGGACTACGCGCCTGCCCTGGGCGCCGCCATCTATGCGGCTGTTGCAGCGGGCATCTACCCGGATGTAGTCACCGCAAGTCAAAAATTAGCCAGCGTTTATGAAGCGGAGTATTATCCGCAAGTGGACAAAGTAGAAGATATGGCCATGCTGATGGCGAAATATAACGAACTCAGCGCTTTTATCGAAACGATCACGGAACGGAAAACTGAAACCGCATCGCTATGAATCCTTACCAGACGCTTCAGGAAACGTGCTACGAGGCCAATATGCAGTTACAGGCTTTGGGGCTGGTCATTTACACTTTTGGCAATGTGAGTGCGGTGGATCGGAACGCAGGCGTATTTGCCATCAAACCCAGCGGAGTTCCTTATGAGGTGCTCAAACCCGAAGACATCGTGATCCTGGATTTTGACAACAACATCATTCAGGGCAGCAAGCGGCCCTCTTCTGACACCAAAACCCATGCTTTGCTTTACAAAACCTGGGACGAAATTGGCGGGATTGCCCATACCCATGCGACTTATTCGGTGGCCTGGGCACAGGCGCAACGGGACATTCCAATTCTGGGCACTACCCACGCCGACCACCTCACAACCGATATTCCCTGCGCACGCCCGATGGAAGACCATTTGATTGAGGGCAATTATGAGCACAATACCGGTATTCAGATTCTGGATTGTTTTAAGGAACGGGGACTTTCCTGCAAAGAGGTGGAGATGATTTTAATCGGGAACCACGGCCCTTTCACCTGGGGCAAAGACGCTGCCAAAGCGGTCTACAACAGCAAAGTGCTGGAAGCGATCGCACAAATGGCGTTTCTGACTTTCCAGATCAACCCCGATGCTCCCAGGCTGAAGGACGCGCTGATCCGGAAGCACTATGAGCGAAAACATGGTGAAAACGCCTATTATGGGCAATAGGCTACCGGCATTAGATCCCGATGGGACCGGCTGACGCTAAAGCCCAGACACCTGACTAAACAGGAAAACACTAAATCATCATTCAATTGAAATAATTCATGACAGACATCAGCAAAAAACATATTTGGTTCGTTACGGGCAGCCAGCATTTGTACGGCACAGAAACCCTGAAACAGGTAGACCGCCATACTGAAGCTATGGTGAATGAATTGAATGCCAATAAGCGTACCATTGTACCCCTCATCCGGCAAAAAGTCGTAACCACCCCTGATGAGATCGCTCAGGTATGTACTGCCGCCAACGCAGATGAAAACTGCATCGGCATCGTCGCCTGGATGCACACCTTTTCTCCTGCTAAAATGTGGATCCGCGGGTTGTCCATCCTTCGGAAACCCTTGTGCCATTTGCATACCCAGTTCAACGCCACCATACCCTGGGGGGAGATTGATATGGATTTTATGAACCTCAACCAATCGGCGCATGGCGACCGGGAGTTTGGATTCATTCTCTCCAGAATGCGGAAAAAACGCAAGGTCATCGTCGGACACTGGCAGCACCCTGCAGTAGCCCGGCAGTTGGATGCCTGGGCAAGAGTGGCCTTAGGCTGGGCCGAACTGCAGCAACTGAAAGTGGCCAGGATTGGCGATAATATGCGCGAAGTAGCCGTTACAGAAGGCGATAAAGTGCAAGCCCAGATCCAGTTTGGTTTTGCAGTCAATGGTTTTGGGACATCCGATGTGGTCAAACACATTGACGCGGTCACTGACCAGGCCCTGAATGAACTTTTGGAGGTCTATGAAACCCAGTACCACCTCACAGATGCGTTGTTGAAAAATGGAAAGCAACGCCAGTCACTGGTGGAAGCGGCAAGGATTGAACTGGGACTCCGCTCTTTTTTAAGCGAAGGCGGCTTTGGCGCTTTTACCAATACTTTTGAAAATTTGGGCTTGTTCCGGCAATTGCCCGGCATCGCTACCCAGCGCCTCATGGCCGATGGTTATGGTTTTGGCGCAGAAGGCGACTGGAAAACAGCGGCCATGTTGCGCGCCATGAAAGTCATGGCGACCGGACTGGATGGCGGCACCTCTTTCATGGAGGATTATACTTACCATTTTTCACCAAAAGGATCCTTGGTATTAGGCGCCCACATGTTGGAAATTTGTCCCAGCATCGCCAACAAAAAGCCTTCCTGCGAGGTGCATCCGCTTGGGATAGGAGGGAAAGAAGACCCGGTTCGATTAGTTTTTGATGGCAAGCCCGG
>JALHRK010000036.1 GCA_022841505.1 Saprospiraceae bacterium
GAAAAATAGAATCCGGGATGGCGATTGCCGTTTCGCCGGAGGGTTCCAGCGCTTGCTCTGAGCGCCAAAGCGTATCCGGGAGGAACAAGGCTGTTGCGTGGTAATCCAACGGATTCAACGGAACCACCACCATTTCCACCCGGGCATCGGCCAAATTCAGGTCGTTTTCGTCCGTACCTTTCAAAAAAACCTCAAAATCTTCCCCACGGAAATGCCGCTTGACGTCGCTGCGCACCTTCAGCGCGATGCTGCGCAATTCGTAGTCTTCATAACGGAATGATTCTTCAAAATAAATCCGGTCTTTTCGTTTTTGAAGCGAAACCGTATAGGATCTATCGAGCCGCAAGCCCAGACTATCATCCAGTACAAACTCCCCGGCGTAGGCCCCGGGCGTGTACGGCGCCATGCGGGCCATTACCTTTTGCTCGTTCCCGGTTTTGTGCAGGGCAACAGTGACAGAATCAGTCAGCGGCTTGCCTTTCAAATTGGTCACAAAAGCTTTGTATTTGACGGTGTCGCCGGGCAGGTATTTGGGTTTGTTAAACACTAAATACCCCTGCCATTTCCGGGCGAAACGGTCTTCCCGGTCTTCTTCGCAATTGTAGTCTTCCCACAGGCAAATTACTTTTTGGTAGGCCCGCACAAAAAACTGTTTGGTTTGATAGACTGTATAAAACGGTTTCCTGGGTGACACTGCGGTTCGCACCGCATCCACCGGCAGCCTGACGGCAAAGGAAACCGGCCTCCACACGTAGGATAACGGTTTTGCGTTCAGGGTTCGCTTCCACCCCGGATTATTCCACCTCCGGTTTAGCGAATACCAGGTTTCAAATCCGCGATATTCCACTGAAAGCACCCCTTTTTTGTTGGCTTTCGCCAAACGGTAGAGCTGCGTTTTTTCATCGAAGCGAATGCGTTTATGGCCTGCTTTTACCACAGCGTCGGGTATCGGCCTTCCCAAACTATCCTGCACGGCAATGCACAAATCCGCGCTGTTGTTGAACAGGATCACCTGCAAAGCCGGGACGGTCAATATTTCAGCCCACAACTCGCCTTTCCGGACGGATGTTTTTAAATAATGGCCTTGCGGCAAATCGAACACCGGCAGGCTATCCGTAGGGAAGGAATCAACCAGTGTATGGAAATAAGCCGGATGCGCTTCGCCGTCTTTGGCGTAGTAAGCGCGTTCCGCTTCTTCGTTGCTGATGCGATAAATGTACGTAAAGGCGCTGCTTTGGCGGCTGTGCAGCAGGTCTTGGGCGCTTGCCGCAAAGGCCAGCAGGCAGAGCATGGGGAGGACGAGGGTTTTCATTGTATTTTTTAAGGGTCAATATACAGGCATTTGGAGTGGGGTGGTTGGATTTGGGCCGGGTTTGTCAGGTTTTTGACAGGGAGAGTTTTTGGGGAAAGTCAGGTTTCTGGGTGATGGTGGTGTAGCATCAATATTCAATTAAATCATAAATTGCATTACCCAATTTTCACAGGCATTGGAAATGAGTACTCCATAAGCGATTACTTCATAGATTTGTCCAATATATTGTGCCAAACTTATGGCTGAAATCAAAATTAACTGGGACGATCTGGCCCAAAGCGTTGCCGACGGTGAAGCCATACTTATACTTGGCCCCGACGCCATTCCCTTTTACCCGGTGCAGGGTGGAGAGGGGGTGAGTTTTGGCCAACGCGCCCGTCAGCACATCCTCGAAGCTTTAAACGGCCAAATCAGTCATTTTTACCACCGCGACGACTTGTTCCAATTTAGTAATGTCACAGCCAAACAGCAGGCCATGAAAGAGGTGCGCGCTACCGCACGCGATGCCAATTGGCTGCCTGACACCGAATTGGTGCGACAGATTGTTGCAATGCCCTTTCCCATAGTCCTTAACCTTAACCCTGACAAATGCATATACGAGGCTTTCCTCAGCTACTATCGCGAACCACAGTTTGATTATTTTACAACAAAAAATAAACCCAA
Source organism: Saprospiraceae bacterium (assembly GCA_022841505.1). Classification (GTDB taxonomy): domain Bacteria; phylum Bacteroidota; class Bacteroidia; order Chitinophagales; family Saprospiraceae; genus JABWAJ01. The sequence continues at coordinate 1,976 of JALHRK010000036.1, forward strand.
CAGCCCGCGGTTAACATACCCCGATGGGCTCAACACCCCGCTTCTGTATAACCTGTGCGGCAGCGTGTTGGACAAATTAGACTCTGTCATTCTCGACTACAACGATTTGTTTGAGTTGTTGAAAAACCTGCTCATGGATAGTGGCGTGTCGGAATTCCTTACCCAAAAACTTCAGGAAGCCGACCGATTCGTTTTATTAGGATTCGAGCTTGATCGTTGGTATTCCCAACTCCTGCTGCACTATCTAAATAAATCTGGCCAAAGCCCTTTCAACAATCCCAAGCAAAACTTTCCTATACTTAGCCACGTAACCGACGATGCCCGTGCCTTTGTAATGCAGCAGTTCAACATACAGCACATCGCTTCCTCCCGCGATGATTTTGAACAGCTTTATCAAGCTTGCGCACGGAAAGGTATTTTGCGCAATCTGAAAGATCCGGCCTCTCCTGCCGAAACACAAATTCGTATGCTGACTGTACAAGGAAAATACGAAGAAGCATTTATCCTTTTAGAACAGCAAGTGGACACTGCTGTGCAGAACCTTGATCTATTGCATCTACGGTCAAGGTATAACGCATGGTTGGAGCAAAAAAAGGCCGGCATCTCGGACAACCGTGACCTTGAGCTGGAAATTAACCGCATCCGATACACCTTGCTCACCTACGCAAACCAAATTTCTGCACTATGAAAACAAGTGCTTATCCGGATGTACCGCCTTCTGATTCAAGACAATACCGCTATCCGGGGGTACAGCCTTTCAACAGCGCGCAAAAAGACCTCTTCTTCGGCCGCCGCTCCGATACGGAGCGTTTGACCTCCATGATCTTGTCGGAAAAACTGTGCGTCCTTTACGGCAAATCAGGGCATGGCAAATCTTCCTTACTTTACGCTGGAATCCTGCCTGCCCTGGAAGAGAAAAACAGCAAGTACAAACGCCGCTTTATACCAGTCATGTTGCGTTTCAACAACTGGACCAAACAGGACAAGGCAACCCTATACGATAAATTCCTTTTTCATCTGAACCAATCCCTAAGTACGGCCACCCTATCCCGTGTACCCGCAGATTTGCCTGCCCTACCGCCCACACTTTGGGGCGCCGTCCGGCAATGGGAGCATGAACCAGATACTGGATTGGTATTCATTTTCGACCAGTTCGAAGAGTTTTTTTCCTATCCTCCAGAGCAACAGGAATCCTTTAAAAGACAATTGGCTGAGCTATTATATACCGAGTATCCGCAATTTCTTGAGGATCATGAAGATCGTCTGCCTCCCAACCAAGTGGCCATTTTAGCCCAAAAAATGGACTTGCGGGCTGTGTTTTCCATTCGGGCAGACCGTCTCAGCGATTTGGACCGGCTTAAAGACCACCTGCCGGCCATCCTGAACAAACGGTTTGAATTACAAGCCCTGGATGCTTCCCAAGCTCGGGAGGCCATCGTGTTGCCTGCCCAGGTGGATGCTGATAAAGAAGACAAAGGTCTTGGCCGGTTTTATTCCCCCGCATTTACCTACGATGATGCGACGTTGAAAAGGCTGTTGCAGGAACTCTCCGGTGGCAGTGAATTGGCAGAAAGTCGGATAGAAGCTTTCCAACTCCAGATCGTGTGTGCAGCCATTGAAAAAAGGGTCTGTGATACTGGTCTTCAAAGCATCGGGGTAGCTGATTTGCCCAATTTTGAGACCGTTTATGAGCACTATTATAAGGACCGGATCAACGAATTGCCTTCCTCAGAGCAGGCAGACGGTCGCAGCGTATTGGAATACGGCTTGCTGCTGGTTGATCCGCAAAGTGGCGAGGCCCGCCGACTGAGTCGTGACTCGGGGGAATTGACGCAAACCTTCTCTGTATCCCTTGAATTGTTAAAAAACCTGGAGCACTCCTATTTGATAAGGAGAGAAATAAACGCTTTCAACGGACACAATTACGAGATCAGCCACGATACCCTCATAGCGCCTATATTGAAAGCGCGAAAGGAAACAGAAGCGGTTTTAGCGCAGCAAAGACAAGAACAATTACGAGCCGACGCCGAACGCAGAGCCACCGAAGCAGAACAACGGGCCACCGAGGAAAGGTCTTTACGCGATGCAGCGGAAAAAGCTAAAAAGAAGGCAAACCTGCTGACAGCGGGAGCCGTGATACTGGCCCTCACAACAGGAATATTGTTCTTTATCGCACAGGACAAAACAAAAATTGCAGAGCGGGAAAAAAAAGAGGCCCAAATAGCGCGTGACACGGCAAGAGAGCGGGAGATACGAGAAATGAATGCAAAAAGTTTGGCTAAAGAAAAAGCAGACTCTTTGGTTCAATCCCAGATTTCTCTCGAAAAAACCAGCGAACAGGTAGTAGAAGCATTGGCCACCGAATCGGAAAAAATGGTTCTCCAACTCAACTATGTATCTGCTACAGAAAAACTTAAAACAGCCGCCAAACTCCGGCAATCCACCCAAAAGTTTCGAAGAATGGTGCAGGAAACTGCTTTCTTTTGGAACGAAGTGGGGCAAATTCGCCGGGCTGCCGACTTCATTGCCGAGGTAACAGGTGCGCAGGTCAGTCTCACAAAATCAGGTCTGCGCGACTATTTGAAAAAAATGGATCCTGCTCATTATGAAACTTTGAGGATGCGTTACTACATGCCAGAAATGGTCGTTTTGAAAAGCGGTGCATTTAGGATGGAGACCGCTGACAAAAGTACCCGGCAGATCCGCCTTTCTGCCTACAAATTGGCCAAAGCAGAAACAACAGTCTGGCAATACAACCTTTTTCTCAGTGCGCAAGGGAAAAACATATTCAACGAAAAAAATATACCCCGCCCCGCCTGGGGTTGGCAAGGCGACAACCCTATAGTGTTCGTCAGTTGGTACGATGCTGTGCAGTATGCCAACTGGCTCAGCGAAAGGCGCCGGCTCAAACCAGCTTATGCTATCTCAAAAGAACCGGATACCAACAATTTCAGCAAGATTGATACAGTGAACTGGACGGTCACACTCCTCAACCATGCCAATGGTTTCAGGCTGCCTACTCAAGCTGAATGGGAATATGCAGCGCGTGGTGGCTCCTTTCAGCGTTCATTTACTTACCCAGGCAGTGACCGGATTGATGAGGTGGTCTGGTACCGGGATAATGCCCACAACCGGACCCAAAGGATAGCTGCGAAAAAGCATAATGGCATGGGTATTTACGACCTCTGCGGCAACGTCTCAGAATGGTGCTGGGATTGGGATCAGGGTATGGATAACAACAACAGCCAACAGGTTCCTGCAAAAGACCCGCAGGGCCCTGCCTTCGGCGCCGAACGAATAGTATGCGGCGGCTCCTGGGCCAATCTGGCCATCAACTGTAACATTGTTGCCGGAAAAGGGAAGCGACCCGCTCATCTCAGAACCAACATCTGTGGATTTCGCCTCGCGCAAACGCAACGTTAAACAGTTCAGTTATCTTCTCCATAAATTGCCCAACGTGTCAATACCCCGTCTGTTCCCAGCATGAAAAAAATTGAAGCGTAAGCCCATATCTGTCCGTTGGGCGTCTCCAAAACACGGGTTGGCGTTCCATAAGCTTCAACGATATCAGCTTGGGTGGCGCCAAGCTTAAGTTTTTTTACAGTTTGCCCCTTATAGTCCGGGCCGGTCAGCAGGTAGTATATTTTCTGCCCACTCCCTGCATTGTCACTGAAATAAAAGTAGGAATCAGGTCCCGGGCGCAGGTTTTGGTAAAAACTGATCTTTGTGTCCACATCAATTTTAGTGTTGGGGTCTGGTAAGGGTATGTTGTAGGAATCAATCAGCGACATGTTATCAATCGTTTCGATGCCTCCAAATATATTGAACGGAACAGGCTTTTGAATTTCTTCTTTTTGTAATGTTTTCCGGTTGTATTCTGCAACTGCATTTCCCTTTGCGGCGCCGGCTTTAAACGAAGCTAAAGCTTTCAGGGAATCGCCTTGTAAAGCATGTAAAATGCCAAACAAAACCAGGGCATCGGTAGCCGTTTTTTCGTACCCGGGTTTTTGAGTCGCCCGTTCTGCTTCGGTTTTGGCTTGCAAGGCATCGCCCAGCAAAGCAAAAGCGCAGGCTTTATTGAGATACGCCGGCGCGTAACCCGTGTCGAGCTGGATTGCGGCTTCGAAATAGCTTATGGCTTCCCGCAAAAGGCGCTTGCGCGTATCGATGAAGCCCTTGGTGTCCCGCGAGGCTCTCGATTGCAATTCGAGCTCCAGCGGGTAGTGAAACCTGACTTCGCGCTCTTTGGGTCGAAAATATTGCAAAGCCCCAAGCACAGCCACAACGCCGGCGTTGTTGTACAGTTGCCGCGTCTGGGTATCCCGCAACACATATTGGAAATAAGCATAGGCGTCGTCGTATTTGCCGGAAATGGCTAACAAGGCGGCCATTTCAAACACCCGCTCGGGCGCTTCGCCTTTCTGCGCTGCCGCAATTGTTTGCGCCTGCGCGCCTTGCGCATAAAGCAAGGGGAAAAGCGACAGTGATAAATAAAAATAAATAAATCTTTTCATTGCGAAGATTTTTGTGTGTTAACGTTGCAGACACTATTTAATCAAAGGTTTTACTTTTTCTAAAATCAAATCTACCAAACCAGGTACGTTGTTTTTCTTTCCGGTGACCTGGAACTTGCCTTGCAGGGTTTTGCCTTTAAACAAACTACCGTTTACGAGCACTTCCGGTCCCTGGTAGGCATAACTCCCCTTTATGGAATAACCGCGGTCGTAATCATTGACGTTCACATAAATGAGCTCGGCTTGTGTTCCCAGAAGGGTAGCCCGGTTGAAATAATCTTCCAAAGCTTTGACTAATTCCAGTTCGTCACCGTAGTTCTCATCTTGAAAATTACTGCGGATAAACACTGGTTTTACTTGCGCCACCGGAATCTTCACTTCGGCATTCACAATGCCAATATCGAAACTCGCTCCTCCCGTCGGGAAAGCCAGAACCGGCGTCTGTACGCCGCCGATTCCTTTCGCCAACTCTGGCACCTTGTCGCGGGAATACTGGAACAGTGTCATCACATCCACCCGCTTATCCTCAGTGAGCGCCAGGCCGCTCATACCTTGCAACAGGCTGTAAGTCAATAGTCCCTGGCCGTACTGACTGGCTTCGTAACTGACCTTGTCCGCCGCGCTTCCGGTGAGGATAAACATGCCGGTGCGGTCTTTCATGCGGTCGAGCGCACGAATCTGGGAGGGATCGAGGTCTTTTGTGGCTAAGGCCGAAAGCGATTCCACCACCTTGCCCGCGTTGCAAGCGTCCACGATCATGACCTGCTTGCCGGCGGGGATGGCGATGAGCCATTGGGTCAGTTCTTCCGACGAGACCGTGTATTCCTGGCGGACTTTCGGGTCGTCGAGTTTTGCACTGCCGATGTCTTTGGTCAGATAATAGAACAGTTCTTTTTCAGCCGGCCCGTAGGCGAGGCCGTGACCGGAAAAGAAGACGATCACCACGTCTTCAGGTTTGGCCTTGGCGGCAATGTCTGCGAAGGCCAAGCGGATGTTGGTTTTGGCGGAAACGTCGGCGGGCGTTTTGGCGGAAGAATGGAGCAACCGGACAGAGGTGCGCTCAGGGGTAAAAAGGGCGCCGCCTGCTGTGGAGAACGCCTTCGCGAGGGCTTCAGCGTCCAGATCGGCGAAACGAAGATCGAGTTGTTCGCCGGCGTAGTCGGAGGCGCCGACAGCGAGGACGTAGAGGCTGGGTTTTTCATTTCGCCTCGTTTTGGCGGGGGTATAAGTGAGTTCATAAGCCTGGCTTTTGAGCCAGCCTTCAGCGTTGTAGGCGCGTAGGGCGAAGGTATTGGTCGTGTCGCTTCGGTAGTATTTGATGAAGGTGTTGAGGTCAAGGCTCAGTGATTTTTGGCGGTTTGGGTTGATGTCTTCCTGGATTTCTTTGCCGTTGTGGAAGAGGCTGAGTTTACCGAGGCCGCCGTTGCGCTCGGTGAGTTGGATGGCGAGGCGGTCGTTTTCGATGGTGGCTTTGACCTCGGGATAAAGGGCTACCTGGTCGAAGGCGGCGACATTGCGGAGTTCTCTCTTGTCGAAGCCCATGATTTTGGAGAGGAGGCCGGGTTCGTGGTAGCGTTCTTTGAGTTGATCGAGTTCGATGACTTCAAGGCCTTGGACATAGTACATTAGTTTCATCGCGCCGGGGGAGGCGTCGAAGAGGCCGGAGGGAGTGGTGACGACCCAGTCGGTGGAGTCGATGGCGATGAGAGTAGCGAGTTCTTTTCCGGATTTAGTATCCCAGAGTTTGGCCGTATTATCGTAACTGCCCGTCAAAATGTGTTGCCCATCGGGAGAAAAGGCCGCCGATTTGACTGCCTTTGAATGCCCCCTAAACGTTAGAATCTCCAGCCCCTGCAAGTCCCATAACTTCGCTGTGTTGTCATAACTGCCTGTCAAGAATCGCTGCCCGTCGGATGAAAATGCTACCGACAAAACAGAAGCAGAATGCCCCCTAAACGTTAGAATCTCCAGCCCCTGCAAGTTCCACAACCTTGCCGTTTGGTCCAAACCGCCAGTTAAAACGCGCTGCCCGTCGAGTGAAAAGGCTACCGAATAGACGGGGCCAAAATGTCCCCTAAATGTTAAAATGTCCTGTCCTTGCAAGTCCCACAATTTCACAGTTTCATAACTGCCGGTCAAAACGCGCTGCCCGTCAGGTGAAAAAACAACCGAATAGACGTAGCCCAAATGCATGCCAAGCCTTAGAATCTCCTTTCCTTGCAAGTCCCACAACGTCGCCGTTGACCTGTTGCCCGTCAAAACGCGCTGCCCGTCGGGTGAAAAGGCTACCGAATAGACATGAGGCCAAGAATCGCGAAACGTTTGCATCTCCCGCCCCTGCAAGTCCCACAACTTCGCCGTAAAGTCCTCACTCCCCGTCAAAACGCGCTGCCCGTCGGGTGAAAAGGCTACCGAACCGACGTGATTCGAATGTCCCCTAAACGATAAAATCTTTTGCCCCTGCAAGTCCCACAACTTCGCTGTGTTATCAAAACTGCCGGTCAAAATACTTTGCCCGTCGGGTGAGAAGGTCACTGAACTGATATTTGCCGAATGCCCCCCAATCGTTAGCAGCTCTCGTCCCTGCAAATCCCACAGCTTTACCGTATTGTCACAGCTGGTCAAAACGCGCTGCCCGTCGGGAGAAAATGCCACTGACTCGACGAAGTCTGAATGGCAGATGAAAGATAGAATCACCCGCCCCTGCAAGTCCCGCAACGTCGCCGAATGAGCGCCCATTTCAACCGTCAAAATATGTTGCCCATCGGGAGAAAAGGCCGCCGATTTGATGGTGCCCCAGTTGAACGTTTGCAACTCTCGTCCTGACTTGATATCCCACAGCTTCGCCGTGTAATCCCAACTACCGGTCAAAATGCATTGTCCATCGGTAGAAAAGATCATCGAAATAACGTTGCTCGAATGCCCTTTAAACGTTTGAATTTCTCGCCCCCGCAAGTCCCACAACTTCACCATTCGGTCATTACTCGTCAAAACGCGCTGCCCATCAGGAGAGAAGGCCGCCGCAACGACGTCATCCTGTCCCTTGAACGTCTGAACCTTCCGCCCCTGCAAGTTCCACAACTTCGCTGTTCCGTCTAAACTCCCGGTCAAAACGCGTTGCCCATCGGGTGAAAAGGCCACTGATATGACCTCGCCCGAATGCCCACTAAACGTTTGAATCTCCCGCCCCTGTAAGTCCCACAACTTTGCCGTTTGGTCATAACTGCCGGTCAAGACGCGCTGCCCGTCAGGTGAAAAGGCTACCGAACTAACGTCTTTCAAGTGCCCGCTAAATGTTTGAATCTCCCGCCCCTGTAAGTCCCACAACTTTGCCGTTTGGTCCTTACTGCCCGTTAGAATATAATTTCCATCCGGCGAAAAGACAGCTTCAGTAATGGAATTTGAATGCCCGATCGGCACCATCAATCGCGGTGCCTGCCCCAAAAGCAACCCAGCCGAAAACAGAAAAAGTATTGCGAAAAAAGTTTTCATGAACAAGGTTATTTAGAATTGAAAGAATAATCCCACAAACACGACATCAATACAGTCCACCCCCAATTCAATCCTGGTGCTCGATTAAATACCCAAACACCTCCACCACAATCTCCTCCGCCAGCCGCCCCAGCGCATTTTTTTCACCAGAAAAAGAAAAAGAAGTCAACTCTTTGTCTGCCCGGTATAAGGTGGCTTTTCCGCTCACCGTTTCACCATTCTGCTGATACTGCCCGCCGAGATAATAGTGATCCCCGGCAAATTCCTCGATGGCCCAATAAGCGACCGCTGGTTCTTTTTCGGAAGCCCGCAGCGCTAAGTAATCGTTGACGGCAGCCCCCAGGTGCGCCAGGTCTTTATTACGCTGGCTATCAATAAACACCGTGCGCACGAACACCGGCTTGGCCTCCGGGATGACAATGTGGACCGTGTCGTTGATAATGCCGATGTCGAAGCTCTCGGCGCCGATCAGCTCCGGGTCCTGGATGCGGCCGATCTCTTTGGCTAAGCGCGGCACTTCTTCTCGCACGTTGCCGAAGAGTTTTCCGACATCTATGTAGTCTTTGTTGGCCGCCGCCACTAACGGCATGTTGTTCAGCAGGCTGTATGTCAGCAGGCCGTGCCCGAAGCGGCTGGCCTCGAAGCTCGACTTGTCGGCTGCGCTGCCGGCCATGACAAATAGGCCGCTGCGGTCTTTCATGCGTTCCAGGGCGCGGCGCTGGTCGCTGTTCAGGTCTTTGGCGCCGGGTTCGAGGCGCTCCACCACGCGGCCTGAATTGCAGGCATCAAGGATGAGGATGCGTTTGCGCGCCTTGACCTGCCGGATCCATTCCTGCAAGGTGTCCTGGGCGATGGCGCTGGTGGCGAGCAAAACCGGATCGTCGAGTTTGTCGCTGGCGATGTCGGTGGTCAGGTAATAGAATTGCCCTTTTTCGCTGTTGGGCGGGTAGGTGATGCCGTGGCCGGAGAAATAGACCAGGAGAATGTCGTTGGGGTCGGCTTTGGCGGCGATGTCGCGCATGGCCCGGGCAATCTCCGTTTTGCGCGGCCAGGGTTCGGCGGCGGTGGTCAGCAACTTGATTTCTATGTTTTTACCAAATAACGGGCGGCCAGCCAGATGCAAGGCTTCGGCAAAGGCCGTGGCGTCTTTGTCGGGATAGTTGAGGCCGAGCTGTTCGCCGCGATAATGCGAGGTGCCAACTACTAAGGCATACAGATTGATGGAATCCAGTTGTTGCTCGCGGCGGGAAAGCGGGGTGGCAGGCTGGCCCATGTTTTTGTCAGCCAGGCCGGCCGGCCGGTACTCGAGCCGATAAGGCTGACTTTTGAGCCAGCCGTCGCGGTTGTAGGTGCGCAGCGAGAGGTGATTGACGGAGTCGGGGAAAAAATAGCTGGCGAAACGGTTGAGGTCAACTTCAAAAGCTGTTTTGAAGTCCGGGTTGGCATTGGCATCCAGTTCGATGTTATTGTTGAGCAGCAACACGACTTTGCCGATGCCGCCGCTGCGGACTTCCAATTCCACTCGCAGCCGGTCGCCCTCCAGTTCGGCTTTGGTGATGGCGGGATAGAGGGCCACGTTGTTCAGCTCGCCCACCGGCCGCAGGCCGCCTTCGGCGAAGCCCATGACTTTGGCGAGCAGGCCGGGTTCGTAGTAGCGGTCTTTGAGTTGTTCCAGGTCAATGACTTCGAGGCCGACTACATAGTGCATCAAGTTCATGGCGCCGGGGGAGGCGTCGAAGAGGCCGGAGGGCGTGGTGACGACCCAATCGGTGGAGTCGATGGCGATGAGGGTGGCAAGTTCATTTCCGGATTTAGTATCCCATAGTTTGGTCGTGTTATCCAAACTTCCGGTCAAGACGTGTTTGCCGTCGGGCGAAAAAGCCACCGCATAGACTAAAACTCTATGGCCAGAGAAGGTACGCACTTTCTGCCCGTCCAGCGTCCAGAGTTTGGTCGTTCCATCCATACTTCCGGTAAGCACCTGCCGGCCATCGGGCGAAAAGGCCACCGACCTGATCGAGCCATATAGCCCCGCGCTATGGTCGTCAAAGGTGCGCACTTCCTGCCCGTCGGGCGTCCAGAGTTTGGCTGTTTGATCATCACTCCCGGTGAGCACCTGCCGCCCGTCCGGCGAAAAGGCCACCGCATACACCGCGCCTTTATGCCCGGAGAAGGTGCGCATTTCCTGCCCGTCGGGCGTCCAGAGTTTGGCTGTTTGATCATCACTCCCAGTAAGCACCTGCTGGCTGTCCGGCGAAAAGGCCACCGACCTGACCCAGTCTTTATGGCCGGAGAAGGTGCGCACTTCCTGCCCGTCCAGAGTCCAGAGTTTGGCCTTGTCATCCCCACTCCCGGTCAGCACCCACTGCTCGTCAGGTGAAAAGGCCACTGAAAAGACAGCACCGCTATGGCCAGAGAAGGTACGTACTTCCTGCCCGTCCAGAGTCCAGAGTTTGGCCATTTTATTCCCACTCCCGGTGAGTACCAGCTGACCGTCCGGCGAAAAGGCCACCGCAGAGATCCCTGCGCTATAGCCGGCGAAAGTGCGTACTTCCTGCCCGTCCAGCGTCCAGAGTTTGGCTGGTCGATTCGGACTCCCGGTAAGAACCTGCCGCCCGCCGGGCGAAAAGGCCACCGCAGAGATCCGGTTGCTATGGCCGATGAAGGTACGCACTTCTTGTCCTTCCAACGTCCAGAGTTTGGCCGTTTTATCCGAACTCCCCGATAGCACCTGCCTCCCGTCGGGCGAAAAGGCCACCGCATAGACCGCGTCGCTATGGCCGGAAAAGGTGCGTACTTCCTGTCCTCCCAGCGTCCAGAGTTTGGCCGTTCGATTCGAACTCCCGGTGAGTACCTGCCTCCCGTCGGACGAAAAGGCCACCGTATAGACCGTAGCGCTATGTTCGGCGAAGCTGCGTACTTCCTGTCCGTCTAGCATCCAGAGTTTGGCCATTCCATAGCTCCCAGTGAGCACCTGCTGCCCGTCGGGCGAAAATTTTACTGAATAGACCCAGTCGCTATGGCCGGAGAAGGTGTGCACTTCTTGTCCGTCTACGGTCCAGAGTTTGGCAGTTAGATCCCGACTCCCGGTGAGCACTTGCCGGCCGTCGGGCGAAATGGCCACCCCATTGACCTCGGCGCTATGGCCGGCAAATGTGCGCACTACCTGCCCGTCCAGCGTCCAAAGTTTAGCCGTTCGATCCCGGCTCCCGGTAAGCACCTGCCTCCCGTCGAGCGAAAAGGCCACCGCAGAGACCGCAGCCCTATGGCCGGAAAAGGTGAGTACTTCCTGTCCGTCCAGCGTCCAGAGTCTGGCCTTGTCATCCTCACCCCCGGTCAGCACCTGCCGTCCGTCCGGTGAAAAGGCCACTGAAGAGACAGCATTGCTATGACCGGCGAAGGTGCGCACTTCCTGCCCGTCCAGCGTCCAGAGCTTGGCAGTTTTATCGCTACTCCCAGTCAAAATATACTTCCCATCAGGCGAAAAAGCAACGGAAGTAATAGATAATGTATGCGCAACAGGCACCACCAACTGCGGCGCCTGCCCCCACAGCCTAACCGTCCCTAACAAAAAAGCCAGAGAAAAAGTCGTTTTCATTTTTATAATAAATTACAAATAAACGGATTATGTAAATTATTTCACTTTACTGATCATCACTGAAACCTGAGCCACCATCTGCGCGACCAGCCCCGGCAAATCCCCTTTCTTTCCCGTCACCTGAAAGTCTCCCTTCGGTTGCTTGTCTTTGTACAGTTTCCCCCGTACGGTCACCTCTTCGCCCTTGATCGTGTAACGCCCTTTCATGGACCAGGCGCCTTCATACTCCGCTACATCCACATAGATGATCTGGGCCTGTGCACCTTTGGCGGTGACGCCCCGCAGGTAATCGGCCAGCGCAGCGGTAAGTCCCAGCGCGTCGTCGAACTCGTTGGGGTCGTCGGGCTGGAAATTATTCCGGATAAACACCGGCTTGACCTCCGTCACCGAAATCTTCACGCCCGCATTCACAATCCCAATATCAAAACTCGACCCGCCGGTCGGGAAAGCAAGCACCGGCGTCTGCACCCCGCCGATGCCTTTCGCCAGTTCGGGTACTTCGTCACGGGAATACTGGAATAAAGTCATCACGTCCACGCGTTTATCCGGCGTGAGGGCCAGGCCGCTCATGCCCTGCAACAGGCTGTAGGTGAGCAGTCCCTGGCCGTACTGGCTGGCTTCGTAGCTGACCTTATCGGCCGCACTTCCGGTGAGGATGAACATGCCGGTGCGGTCTTTCATGCGGTCTAAGGCAAGGATCTCGGTAGCGTTCGGCGCTTTTTGGCCAGCGGCCAGGTCTTCCACCAGTTTGCCGGCGCTGCAGGCATCGAGGATCATCACCTGCTTTAAAGCCGGGATGGACGTGAGCCAACGTGCCAGGTCGTCCGAGGAGACGGCCGCCGTTTCGAGCATTGTAGGATCGCTCAGCTCGGCACTTGGAATATCCCGGGTCAGGTAGTAAAACTGGTTTTTTCCGGCCACCGTATGGGTCGTGCCGTGGCCGGAGAAATAGACCACCAGCACGTCGGCCGCCTTGGCCCGGGCGGCTATCTCCTGAAACGCTCGTTCGATATTGGCTTTGACCGGCAGTTCGGTCGGGGATTTTCCGGCGGTGGAGAGCAACCATTTATGCACGCCTTTGCCGAACAACTGGCCGCCGGCCTGCTCTAAAGCCGAGGCCATGGCCATGGCGTCGTGGTCCGGAAAATGCAGGTCGAGGTTGGCGCCGTTGTAATCGGAGGTGCCGATGGCGATAATGTACAGCTGCGGTAACTCCCGGCGGGTGCCGGGCACGGAATAAGTCCGCTCGGAAGCCGGGCCTGGCAGCCAGTTTGCCTGGTTGTAAGCCCGGATGGAGACGATGTTGGAATCGGGCAGCAGGTATTTCCGGAAGGGCGTCAGGTCAATGCTCAGGCTGGTCAGGCGCTGCGGGTTGGCATCTGACAACACTTCTTTGCCGTTGATAAAAATGCATACCTTTCCGATGCCGCCATTCTGGGGTAGGAGTTTGACGTTCAATTGGTTGTTGCTGATCTCGGCGGTCACCTCCGGGTAAAGGGCCAGGTCGCCGAGCATTTCCACCTGGCGAAGGTTTTCGGAATGGCTGCCCATTATTCTGTACAGCAGGCCGGGTTCGAAATATCGTTCTTTGAGCTGCTCCAGGTCAATGATGTTCCGGCCCTGGATGTAGTACATGAGTTTCATGGCCCCAGGTGAGGCGTCGTACAGGCCGGAAGGCGTGGTGATCACCCAATCAAAGGAATCAATGGCTACGAGCGAAGCTAATTCTTTTCCCTGGAGGTCCCAGATTTTGGTGGTATTGTCTTTGCCGCCGGTCAGCACGTACTTCCCGTCGGGCGAATAAGCGACGCTGGTCACGGTGCTGGTGGTGCGAAAGGTTTGTAATACTTTCCCATTCAGGTCCCAAAGCCTGGCTGTGTGGTCATTGGAAGCGGTTAGCAGGAATTTTCCATCGGGGGAAAAAACGGCGGTATTCACGTCTGTCTGGTGGCCTTGCAGGGATTGCAACTCTTTTCCGCTAAGATCCCACAGAATGGCTAGTCTGTCCTTTTTTGCCTGGAACATCGCCTCGTTGCCACCGGTCAGGACGGATTTGCCGTCCGGCGAAAAAGCAATCGAAGCTGCATTTTTAAACTTGCCCTCGAAGGATTGGATTTGCGCTCCGGCCAGGTTCCATGTCTGTAGCCGGTTGTCGCTGTTGGCAGTCAGCACCTGGCTGCCGTCGGCCGAAAAATGTACGGCCAGGACGTTGTCCTTCGTTTTGAAGGACTGGAGTTCCCGGCCGTCCAAATTCCAGCGTTTGGCAGTATTGTCGTTACTGCCGGTCAGTACCGATTTTCCATCCGGGGCGAAGGCTACGGCGTTGATGCGGCGGGAATGCCCGCTAAACGAGCGGATCTTTTGTCCGGAGCGATCCCAGAGCTGGGCGATTTCTGGGTCTGGTCCTGCGGTGAGGATGTATTGTCCATCCGGGGAAAAGGCGGTGGGCCAGTCCTCCGTGCCGGCCGGAAAAGCATGGACCAACCGGCTCGAGCGTTCCCATATCCTGGCCTGGTTGGCTGCGGTGCCGGTGAAGATAAAGGACTGATCCGGCGAAAATGCGACGGTGTGCACCGGGCTGGAATGTCCCTTATAAGTGGTTAATTCTTTGCCGCTCAGGCTCCACAGGGTCGCGGAACCGTCGCTGTTTCCGGTTAAAACGGCCTTACCATCGGGGGAAAAGGCGATGGCTTGGGACGTTGCATCTTTTTTATAAAAGTTTTGCTGATTTTTTCCCTGTAGATTCAAAAGCGTGGCCGTCAAACTACCACTCAGGATGTATTTCCCATCCGGAGAAAAAGCCAGCGATTTAATAAGATTGATTGGGAAGGAATGGATTTCCTGACCTGTGCTGCAATTCCATACCGTTATCGGAACCAGGAGGCCGCCCGCGACCACGGTTTTTCCATCGGGCGAGAAGGCAACGGCATTGATCTCATGTTTTTGGGTTGGGCAGGTAAGGCGTATTTTCCCGGTAAGGTCCACCAGCTTGACCGATTTGGTCTGGTCCGCGACCGCGATGACGTTCCCAGCCGGCGAAACCGCCATTGCGATTACCCCGAACACCGGAGGTTTAAAGTTAGGGACGGGGTTGCCGTTTAAGTAAAACACCTCCAGTTGCTTTCTGCCCAACACGATTAATTTTCCGCCCGAGGCAAAAGCCACGTGATTGACGGTCTGCTTCCCGGTAAAAGAGCGAATCTTGTTTCCCTGCAAATCCCAGAGGGTAGCCGTGGTATCCGCACCGGTCAGCACGTATTTTCCATCCGGGGAAAAGGTGGCTACCTTACACCCCTGCCGCTCAAAGGATTGTATCTCCTGACCGGCCCGGGTCCATAGTTTTACGGTGTAGTCCTCGCTTCCGGTCAGCACGTATTTTCCATCCGGGGAAAAGGCCACCGAAATGACCGGAGCCGTGTGACCAATAGGCACCACCAAGCGAGGCGGGGTAGGCGTCTGCGCGCTGGCGCTAAAAGAAATCAGGATCAGGAAAAGAAAGAAGCTGTTTGTTTTCATGTTGTTGAGTTTATGGAATGGAGATATTTATTCCCAAAAATAGCAAAGGTTTTCGCGGGTAGATTCCAGGGTACTTTTATTTCAACAACGGCCTTACCTTTTCCAGAATCTGCTGTGCCAAACCCGCTATATCGGCTTTGTTGCCAGTCAGTTGGAATTTTCCCACAATCGTTTTGCCTTTGAACAAGTTCCCTTTCACAGTGACTTTATTGCCCTGATAGGAATAATTGCCTTTCAGTGCGTACCCATTTTCGTATTCGCTGACGTCCACGTAAATGCATTCCGCCTGCGCGCCTTTGACGGTCATCCGGCGGAAATGCGCTTCCAGCGCTTTGGCTAAGTCCAGTTCATCGCCGTAGTTTTCATCCTGAAATACGCTGCGGATAAACACCGGCTTGACCTGCGCCACCGAAATCTTCACCCCGGCATTCACGATGCCTATGTCAAAACTCGCGCCGCCCGTCGGAAAAGCCAACACAGGCGTCTGCACACCGCCGATGCCTTTGGCGAGCACAGGTACTTGATCGCGGGAATATTGAAACAGCGTCATCACGTCCACACGCTTGTCCTCGGTGAGGGCCAGGCCGCTCATGCCCTGCAACAGGCTGTAAGTCAGCAGACCCTGCCCATATTGCGAGGCTTCATAACTCACCTTATCCGCCGCGCTGCCCGTGAGAATGAACATCCCGGTGCGGTCTTTCATGCGGTCTAAGGCACGGATTTGGGAAGGGTCAAGGTTCTTTTGGGCCAGGGTGGCTAAAGACTCGACCACCTTTCCTGCGTTGCAGGCGTCGAGGATCATCACCTGTTTCTGGGCCGGAATGGCGGTCAGCCATTTGGTGAATTCATCGGAGGAAATGGTGTAGTTGTTGCGTACTACCGGATCGCTGAGGTCTTCGCTGCCGATGTCTTTGGTGAGGTAGTAGAACTGGGCTTTTTCGGCATCGCCATAGGACATGCCGTGGCCGGAGAAGTAGACTACGAGTATGTCAGCGGGAACAGCTTTGGCGGCCACGTCGGCGAAGGCTTGGGCAATGTTGGTTTTGTTGGCAATATCCGTTGACGTTTTGCCGGAACTGGACAGCAGTCGCACTGAAGTGCCTCCTCGCTCGAATAGCGCGGCGCCGGCATCATGCAAAGCTTGCGCAATGGCCGCAGCATCCTGGTCTGCAAATCGCAGATCGAGGCGGTCGCCGGCGTAGTTGGAGGTGCCCACAACGATGGCGTAGAAGTGGGGTT
Organism: Saprospiraceae bacterium; assembly: GCA_022841505.1. Lineage (GTDB taxonomy): Bacteria > Bacteroidota > Bacteroidia > Chitinophagales > Saprospiraceae > JABWAJ01. Next base: position 18,335 of record JALHRK010000036.1, read on the forward strand.
TTATTTTGGAAGTTGGTGTGATTTTCGTAGTACCCGTACCCCTGGCGCCGGCTACTCGGTAGCTCAATTCATAGGCTTCGCTTTTGAGCCAGCCTTCTTTATTGTATGCTCGTAAAGCAAGTGTGTTGTCTGCGTCGGCACGATAATATTTGGCGAAGGTGGTCAGGTCAAGGTTCAGGGTTTTTACCCGTTTCGGATTAATATCTTCTTTTATTTCCTTGTTATTGATGAACAGGCTGAGTTTACCGATACCGCCGTTGCGTTCCGTTAGCTGGATGTGGAGTTGGTCTTTGGTGATGCCCGCTTTTATTTCCGGATATAAGGCTACTTTATCAAAGGTGGAAACGTTGCGCAGTTCGCCCTGGTCGAAGCCCATTATTTTGGCTAAGAGGCCGGGTTCGTAGTAGCGTTCTTTGAGTTGGTCCAGTTCGATGACTTCGAGGCCCTGGACGTAGTACAGGAATTTCATAGCGTCTGGCGAGGCGTCGAAGAGCCCGGAGGGGGTGGTCACTACCCAATCGGTAGGGCCTATGGCGATAAGCGTAGCCAATTCCTTGCCGGTAGCAGACGACCAAAGTTTGGCGGTTTGGTCACTACTGCCGGTTAAAATCGTCTTGCCGTCAAGCGAAAAGACCGCCGACCCGACCCTATTCGTATGCCCCTTAAAGGTATGGATTTCCCGGCCGGCCATGTTCCACAGCTTGGCTGTATTATCAATGCTACCGGTCAAAACTATTTTGCCGTCGGGTGAAAAAGCCCCTGAGCTGACCCAACTCATATGCCCCTTAAAGGTTTGAATTTCCCGGCCTGCCAAGTCCAATAACTTCGCTGTCTGGTCTTTGCTAGTGGTCAAAATCGTCTTACCATCAGGCGAAAATGTCACCGGTCCATCACCTGTGAAGGTGGAGATTTCCCGGCCGGTCAATTCCCATAATTTTGCATTTTTGCCCCACAAGCTACCGGTCAAAATTGTCTTGCCATCGGGCGAAAATGCCACCGAGCTGACCTCATCCGTATGCCCCTTAAAGGTTTGAATTTCCCGGCCTGCCAAGTCCCATAGTTTGGCCGTCTTATCTCCGCTACCAGTTAAAATCGTCTTGCCGTCGGGCGAAAACGCCACCGAAGCGATCCCTTTCGTATGTCCTTTAAAGGTTTGAATTTCCCGACCGGCCAGATTCCACAACTTCGCTGTATGGTCGTAGCTACCGGTTAAAATCATGGCGCCATCGGGCGAAAAACTCACTGAGGAGACGTCGGAGGTATGACCCCTTAAGGTTTGAATTTCCCGACCAGCCAGGTTCCACAACTTCGCCGTGCCATCCCGATTGCCCGTCAAAGTCTTCTTGCCGTCGGGCGAAAATGCCACCGATGAGATTGACGACGAATGCCCCGTAAACGTTTGAATTTCCCGGCCTGTCAAATCCCACAACTTTGCTGTTTTGTCACTACTACCTGTCAAAATCGTCTTGCCGTTGGGCGAAAATGCTATTGATAAGATATTGGACGTATGCCCTTTAAATATCTGAATCTCCTGGCCTGCTAAGTCCCACAACTTCACCGTTTGATCCCGACTACCCGTCAAAACCATTTTGCCGTTGGGCGAGAAAGCTACTGAAGCAACCAAATCTGTATGACCGGCAAAGGTTTGGATTTCATGGCCCGACAAGTCCCATAATTTTGCCGTTTTGTCAAAACTGCCGGTCAAAATCGTTTTAACGTCCGGCGAAAATGCTACTGAACTAATTCCATCTGCATGGCCGGTAAAAGTTTGAATTTCCCGGCCTGCTAGGTCCCACAACTTCGCCGTTTTGTCATTACTGCCCGTCAACACGGTCTTGCCGTCAGGCGAAAATGCGGCCGACCAGATCGGTCCCGCATGACCAGTAAAAGTTTGAATTTCTCGGCCTGTCAAGTCCCACAACTTCGCTGTTTGGTCTTTACTACCGGTCAAAATCGTCTTACCGTCAGGCGAAAAAGCAATATCAGTAATGGGATAGATATGTCCCTTAAAGATTTGAATTTCCCGACCTGCTAAGTCCCACAACTTCGCCGTGTTGTCCCCACCGCCTGCTAAAACCGTCTTACCGTCGGGCGAAAATGCCACCGACAGAACGGGGCCCGCATAACCAAAGGTTTGAATTTCCCGGCCCGACAGATCCCATAACTTCAGCGTATTGTCATTGCCGCCGACTAGTACATAATAGCCATCGGGAGAAAAGGCGACCGAATTCACCGAACCAGCATACCCAATAGGCACCACCAACCGCGGCGTCTGTGCCGCAAGAAAGCTCGTCACCAACAGGAAAACAAAAGAAGGAAGCGTTTTCATTGTTCATTGATTTTGATAAAAAATACTGATCTCAAATTTTTACTTTATCATCCCTCGCACCCGCTCCAAAATCCCCGCCACCAATCCCGCCAAATCATCCTTCCTGCCCGTCACCTGAAACTCCCCCTGCGCCGTCGCGCCTTTGAACAATCGCCCGCGCACTTCCACGGCCTCGCCCTTTACGGTGTAGCGCCCTTTCATCGAATAGGCGCTTTCGTATTCGTTGACGTCCATATAGATCAGGACAGCCTGCGCGCCTTTGATCGTCAGCAATTGTAAATGGTCGGACAAGGCTTTGGTCAAGCCCAACACGTCGTCGAAGGCGTTTTCATCCTGAAAGTTATTGCGGATAAACACCGGCTTCGCCTCTACCACGGAGATTGCTCCTGGCCTAGCGATGCCGATATCGAAACTCGCGCCGCCCGTCGGGAAGGCCAAAACAGGCGTCTGTACCCCACCTATGCCTTTGGCGAGCACAGGTACTTGATCGCGGGAATACTGGAAAAGCGTCATCACGTCCACCCGCTTGTCCTCGGTGAGGGCCAGGCCGCTCATGCCCTGCAACAGGCTGTAAGTCAATAGTCCCTGCCCATATTGCGAGGCTTCATAACTCACCTTATCGGCCGCGCTGCCGGTGAGAATGAACATGCCCGTGCGGTCTTTCATGCGGTCGAGGGCGCGAATCTGGGAGGGATCAAGGTCTTTGGCGGCCAGCGCGGTGAGCGATTCCACCACCTTGCCCGCGTTGCAGGCGTCCACGATCATGACCTGCTTGCCGGCGGGGATGGCGTTGAGCCATTGGGTCAGCTCCTCCGACGAGACCGTGTATTCCTGGCGGATTTTTGGGTCGTCGAGTTTTGCGCTGCCGATGTCTTTGGTGAGGTAGTAGAACTGTTCTTTTTCGGCGGGCCCATAAGCAAGGCCGTGACCGGAAAAGAAGACGATGACCACGTCTTCAGGTTTGGCCTTGGCGGCAATGTCTGCGAAGGCCTGGCGGATGTTAGCTTTGGCGGATAGGTCAGCGGGCGTTTTGGCGGAAGAGCTAAGCAGTCGGACTGAGGTGCGCTCAGGGGTAAAAAGGGCGCCGCCAGCCGTAGAGAACGCCTTTGCCAGGACTTCGGCGTCTAAATCGGCAAAACGCAGATCGAGTTGTTCGCCGGCGTAGTCGGAGGCGCCGACGGCGAGGACGTAGAGGCTGGGTTTTTCATTTCGCCTGATTTTGGCGGGGGTATAAGTGAGTTCGTAAGCCTGGCTTTTGAGCCAGCCTTCGGCGTTGTAAGCTCTTAAAGCGAGGGTATTGGTTGTGTCGCTGCGGTAGTATTTGGCGAAGGTGTTGAGGTCGAGCGTCAGGGATTTTTGGCGGTTTGGGTTGATGTCTTCCTGGATTTCTTTGTCATTGATGAAGAGGCTGAGTTTGCCCATACCGCCGGAGCGTTCGGTCAGTTGGATCTGAAGTTGGTAGTTGGTGATGGCGGCTTTTATTTCCGGGTATAAGGCTACTTGATCGAAGGCAGCGACGTTACGTAGTTCGCCTTGGTCGAAGCCCATGATCTTGGCCAGTAGGCCGGGCTCGTAGTAGCGTTCTTTGAGTTGGTCGAGTTCAATGACTTCGAGGCCTTGGACGTAGTACATCAGTTTCATGGCGCCGGGGGAGGCGTCGAAGAGGCCGGAGGGGGTGGTGACGACCCAGTCGATGGAGTTTATAGTTATTAGCGTGGCGAGTTCCTCACCGGATTTGATATCCCAGAGTTTGGCCGTGTTGTCCCAACTGCCGGTGAGGATATACTTCCTGTCTTGGGAAAAAGCCACCGAGGAGACAGCTTCGGTATGGCCATAGAAATTCTGGATTCCTTGGCCTTTCAAGTCCCATAATTTCGCTCTATTATCAGCACTTCCAGTAAGGACGTATTGGCCCCCGCTCAGGTCGTCAGGGCAGGCAGGGGAAAAGGCTACTGAGGTTACTTGGTCTTCATGGTCTTCAAAAACCTGAAGCCTATTACCTTTCAAGTCCCACAATTTGGCCGTCCCATCCCAACTGCCGCCAGTGAGAACAAAATTGTTGTTAGGGGAAAATGCTATCGAGGTGATCAAGTCGGTATCTCCACGGAAAGTCTGAATTTCCTGGCCCTTCAAGTTCCACAATTTGGCAGTTTGATCCCAACTCCCTGTGAGAACATACTCGCCGTCACGAGAAAAAGTCACCGAGGACACTAAGTTGGCATGCCCATGAAAAGTCTGAATTTCCTGGCCATTCAAGTTCCACAATTTGGCAGTTTGATCCCAACTCCCCGTCAAGATATACTGGCCATTGGGGGAAAAGGCCACCGAAGTAATGCCTTTGTCGTGGCCTTTAAAGGTGCAGATTTCCTGGCCCTTCAAGTTCCACAATTTGGCGGTTTGATCCCAACTCCCGGTCAGGATATACTTACTATCAGGAGAAAATGCAACAGAGAAAACATAACTAGTATGAATATGAAAATCTCTGATTTCCGAACCGTTTAGAGGCCAAAGTTTAGCAGTATGATCCCCACTGCTTGTAAGCACGTACTCGCCATCAGGAGAAAAGGCTACCGAATAGACAGGGCTGGCAAAACCCTGAAAAGCCTGGATTATCTGGCTTTTTAGGTTCCATAATTTAGCTGTTTTATTGTCACTTCCGGTGAGGACATACTGACCATCAGGAGAAAAAGCTACCGAGGTAACCTGCCCTTCGTAGCCATAAACAGCTTGGATTTTGGCTTCGGACAGGTTCCATAATGCAGCATAACCATCATTACTTCCGGTAAGAATGTACTTGCTATCAGGAGAAAAGGCTACCGAAGAAATGCTCTCGCGATGACCTTTAAAAGTCTGGATTTGGTGACTCTTCAAGTTCCACAATTTGGCGGTTTTATCCTCGCTTCCAGTGAGGACATACTTGTTATCAGGGGAAAAGGCCACTGAAGTTAGGGAACCTGTATGGCCGGTAAAAGTCTGAATTTCCTCACCAGTCCGTTTCCACAATTTAGCAGTGCTGTCAGCACTGCCAGTTAGGACGTACTGACCATCAGGAGAGATAGCTACTGAGGTGATGTCGTCTGTATGCCCTTCAAAAACCTGGATTCCTTGGCCATCCAAGTTCCATAACCTGGCTATGCTTTTGGTACCGCACCCCGTGAGAATATACTGGCCGTCTGGAGAAAACGCCACTGCTGAGACAGCCTCTTCATAGCCATAGTATGCTCGAACCTCCTGTCCATTCAAATTCCACAATCGAGCCGTACCATCGTTACTGCCAGTGAGCACGTACTGGGCATCCGGCGAAAAAGCCACCGAGGTAACATCTTCTATATGACCTTGAAAAACCTGAATTTCCTTCCCCTGCAAATCCCATAATTTGGCGGTCTTATCGCTACTTCCAGTAAGCACATAACGACCATCCGATGAAAAGGCTACAGAATTTATGCGATCAGTATGCCCCATCGGCACCACCAACCGCGGCGTCTGTCCCAAAACACTACCTGTCATAAAGGCAAAAACAAGAGAAAGGAAGAGTTTAAACATGGCTTTTCTAAATTTCAGGGTATAATAATAAAAAGCAAAACACTTACGCGTTTTTTAATGGCGCTGAGCGCACCTCATGAACACGTTGTTCGATCTGCTAAACGCCATTAGTTTTGCTGAATGCTTTTTTTCATCCCACAGTGAAGGGGCGTACCTGTTTTCAAATTGGATGCCCAGCATAGTAATAAATATGCTTTAGCTATTCAACGGATTTGAAATAAAGGTAGCATTTCTATAAAAAATCAGCAAATCCTTTCTTTGGATTTGGGTCGGGGTTGTCATGTTTCTGATACCTTATTACCTGCCTCTAAAACTCAATATCAGGTTCTGTAACCTGGTTGAGTCTCAAAATATTCCAATCAAGTAATGTTTTTAAAATCAGTAGCGCACCGGCCTTTTCCAGGCGAATATCGAGCAAACGCTCCCGATTGCCAGGGGCTTTATAATCGAAGATGATGGGCCAGTTCTTCCCGGGCTTTATAAATTCAGGTAGTTTTCGACCAATTCATCTCTGAGCCTAATATTCGACATGCCAGTCGGATCGTAGCGCCCACGTTATTTCACCACTCCACCCCATATTTTTCCTTGATGCCCTGAACCTCTTTGTAAGTAGGCGTTTTAAATAAAAAAGTGCGCTGTCCTTTGTAGAATTCTTTCAGTTTTATGCCATTTTCATAAGCCGCTTTAAGCAATACCAAAAGTTGGGATTTATCAGCTTTATCTTTCAAAACCAGGCGGAATTTCAGTTGTTGATCTGCTTTCCCGATTTTCACGATGTTGTTAGCGCCATTCGGGACTTCAACCATGGGATCTCCGCGTCTTCCTGGTGCGTCTTCGCCATAATAGGCATCATAGTACAGTTCGAAGTACTCAATTTGAGTCCGTTGTTGCTCGGTTTTTTCTTCAAAAATCAGGGCGCCATTTTCAAAAAATAAGGTTCCCGCCAGGTCTTCAGCAACTGATGCATCAAACCGGCGCCGGTCTCTTGCTCTGAAATAATAACCGATACCGAAGTAGAGCGCCACAAAAACCGGGAATAAGTCATATCCATCCACGGCTGTCGGAAGTGACGAAGCCGCTGCAAAAAGAAGGAATAGTAATAAAGTGATAAAAAGCAGGACATATTTGGGGCGATAGGGTTTCACCTCAGGCTGACGCGCATATTTCAACAGCTTAAATGGTTTCATTTTTCGCACATTTTATTGTGTCGAAGAGCGTGAAGGGCTCGCAAAGAACGGCAACGCGTTCATTTTACGAAGCGGGTTTCACACAACGGCACAACGCTCACAACGAAAGACACCAAGCTACCGTTGTGAGCGTTGTGCCGTTGTGTGAAATATATTCTGTTGTGTGAAATACATTCCGTGGTGTGAAAAAACTCACTCCATCGAAAACGCATAATAATACTCCCCTGCATAATCCTCATAAATCCCTTCCAGCAGCACCTTGCCTTTCGCACTTTTCAGCTTTTGCGTCAGGTTTTCAACGCTGGTCACGGATTCGCTGTTTACGCGGGTGATGACGAAGCCGGGATCCATATTGGTGCGTTCCACTTTGCTGCCTCGGAAAATGCTCACCACGCGCACGCCTTTGGTATTGAGGCTTTTTTGTTCCTCCCGACTGAGGTCGCGCAGTTCGAATCCGAGGTCGCGCAGGAAGCCGTCGTCTTTTGAACTGGCGGGGGTAGCGGCTCCGGGTTTGCCTTGCAGCACGGCGTTGGCCTTGTGCTTTTTGCCGTCGCGGACGTATTCGATGGCGAGGGTATTGCCCGGGCGGTAGCTGCCCAATTGTTCCTGCATTTCGGGCAGGGTTTTGGTTTTGATGCCATTGATGCTCAGCACCACGTCGTTTTCCCGCAGCCCTGCTTTGTCGGCAGCGCCATCGGGGGTAATGCGGGTGATGTAGACGCCTTCGATGGCCGACAATCCCAATTGTTGGGCGCGTTCTTCTGTCAGGTCGTCAATGAACACGCCGAGGATCCCGCGTTGTACGGCGCCGTGGTCGCGCAGGTCCTTGATGACCTTGCGCACGAGGTTGCCAGGCACGGCAAACGAATAGCCTTCGTAGCGCCCCGAGCGGGTGATGATGGCCGTGTTGATGCCGATGAGTTCGCCGTTGGTATTCACTAAAGCGCCGCCGCTGTTGCCGGGGTTGACGGCTGCGTCGGTTTGGATGAAAGATTCGATGCGGTCCTGCGTTTCGAGGATGTCAATGCTGCGGCCCCGCGCGCTGACGATGCCCGCCGTGACGGTAGATTGCAGCTCGAAAGGGTTGCCAACGGCCAAAACCCATTCTCCTACGCGCAGCGAATCGGAATTGCCAAACTCAAGATAGGGCAATTTGCTACCTTTGATCTTGAGGAGCGCCAGATCGGTGGAAGGGTCAATGCCAACGATCTCGGCTTTGAACCCGCGTTTGTCGTTCAGTGTTACCTGAATTTCATTGGCGCTTTCAATGACGTGGTGGTTGGTCACAATGAACCCGTCGGGGGAAATGATGACCCCCGACCCCGATGAAGAGCCATAGGCGTCGTCGCTGCCCCAGAAATCGAAGCGGCTGCTTTGCGCTGCGCGGATGTTCACCACACCAGGCGTGACGGCAGTGGCCGCAGCCGTAAAATTGGTGGGCGCGGAAGAGAGAAACGTGCGCTGTTTCGCATGCGCCAAAGGGTCATCGGTCCAGCCGGTGTGCTGCGAAGGCAGGGTTTCCCGGATGACAACCTGCTGGGAAGCGCCAACAAGGCGGTAGAAAAAAACCGCCAGGATGGCACTCAGCAGGGAGCTGACGATGACAATGCCGTATTTTTTCATGATCCCGGTCATTGAGATGAGCAATTTTAGGAGTTCAGGTGATGGTATTTAGAAACAATATACAAACTTACGCTGAAACCGCCATCAATTAACAACGTTTAACAGAATAATAATCATGCAAAAACACGAAGCATATTTCGACAACATCTGGGGCGGGTGGCGTTTGCCAATGCTTGGCCTGGCTTTGATGGTGTTGCTGGGGGCACTGATGCTGTTCCGGGGACCCAATCCGAACTACGTACCACCGGTTCCGGAGGAGGAGGTGAGGGATAGCACTGGGCGTCGGTAGGGAGACCCTTGCGGTCGCCCGGACAAGAGGCAGAGCCTCTTAAATAGTAGACACGAGGCGGAACCTCGCGCCAGCGGGGAAAAAATTTGAAGATTTGATAATTTGAAAATTTGAAGGTGGATGGCAATCAACATTCCATTTCTTAAATACCAGGGCGCCGGCAACGATTTTGTGATGGTGGACAACCGCGCAGGCGTTTTTCCGGACGCTGCCGATGTGGCCTTGATTGCGCACCTGTGCGACCGGCGTTTCGGCATCGGCGCGGATGGCCTCATTTTGCTGGAAAACGCGCCGGGCTTCGATTTCCGGATGGTTTATTTCAACGCCGACGGGCGCGAAAGCTCCATGTGCG
>JALHRK010000037.1 GCA_022841505.1 Saprospiraceae bacterium
AGTCTTTTTTGTCGTAGTAGGCTTTCGCCAATTCATAGTGATAGAATCCCTGCTTCTTTGGATAAGCGATTTCCAACTCTGCTATTTTGCCTTTGGCATCGTCGAAATTGCCCGTTTTCAAAGCGGCTTTGATGAAGTAATCGTAGTCGAATTCGTAAATTTTCCGCCCGGTGCTGCTGGCAAAAAAACGCTTCATGACCGCAAAAGATTGATCGAACACACCTTTTTCATAATAAGCGGCGCCAAGGCTGCGGAAGGTACTGTAACTATCTGCTTTTTTGGCCAGGATGGCTTCCCCCTGTTCGATGGCGCGGTCGTATTCGCGCGCCTGAAAAGTCAGGTAGCGCACCAATCTTTCGCGCGCTTCGATATCGTCGCCCACTAATTTGGTATAACGTTCGAGCGTGGGGACAATCAGGGAATATTTTTTAGAATAGTAATAAACGTCGGTCAACTCGCGCAGGGCGGGCGCATAGTTTGGGTCTACGGACAACCCCTCCAGCAGTGATTGTTCCGCCTGGTCGTAAATGGCGGCCTCTTTCCATTGAATGGCGCGCTTCAGGTAATTTTTCGGATCTTGTTTGTCTTTGCCGGTCGCAATTTCGTATTGGCTGATGCCTTTCCCCACGTCGCCTTTTTTGATGTAAGCATCGCCCAGCACGCTGTAATAATCGCCGTTATTGGGGTCAATGGAAATGGCCTTTTCTAAGTTTTCAATTGCCGTATTGACATCGCCCTGATTGCTTTCTAAGTGCGCTTTCCCCAGTTCGTAATAAATGCGCGCGTCTTTATCTTTGGCAATTTTTCGGGCTGCCTCAAATTGCTTTTGCATTTCCATTTTGTTCCGGCTGTCCAAAGCTAATTTGCCCAGTCCGACATAATTTAACCCCGACTTCGCGTCCGTGCGTGTTCCTTTTCCATAATAATAGAAAGCCGAATCGGCATTTTCATTCTGATAAAAGGTTTCCCCCAGATAAAAACAAGCTTCCGCCGGTTTTTCATTTTTGGCAAGCAGGGTGCGCAGGACTTTTCGGGCGCCGGAATAATCCTCTTTTTCAATCATGGAAACGGCTTCGTCAATGCTTTGCGCCGGCAATGCGATCGCAAAAAACAGGAAGCTGAAAAGACTGAAATAAGGCGCGATTCTATTATGCATGGTGATTGTTTTTAAATAATAATGGAGGAAAGTTTGGGCTGAGGTCGTTAATTGCTGTGCACCGTACGTTGGGGAAGCGTGGCCGACAAAATACCCGATTTGAGCAGGATCAATTGCCCTTTCGGACTGGCCACGTAGGTCGCCAATCCGGTAACAAGGCCGGATTTGCCCTCACAATTGATGATTTGCAACCGCCGGTAGAGCGGATATTTGCCTTCCGAGATATTGATTTGATCGGGTTTGAAATAGCGGTCTTCCCCATATTTTTCCGGGCGCAGGTACACGATGCTTACCCGGGATTCCAACTGCTTGCGCTGCGCATCGCCCAGGTCGCTGATCCAGCTCATGCCAACGACGCCGATAGCCTGCCGGTTTTGGCTCACATAGTCCAATACCTGGACATTCGTTTTTAAAGCGTAGGCGTTTGAGGGCAATTTTTTGACTTCCAGCAGGCGCATCAAACTGGTCACATTGCTGGACCCTTCGTGGTCGAAAACCAGATCAATCTTCCCCTGGTGGCTGTGCGAGGTCAATTTTTCCCAGGTGTTGATCTTTCCGTTGACGATGGCTTGCAATTCCTCAAATCGGAGCAAGCTGTCCGGGTTGGTTCGGTTAACCAGCAGCACGATGGCGTCTGCGCCGATGTACACGTAGCGCGGCACGATTGCTTTTCGATCGAAATGCGCTTTTTCATCTGCATTTAACTCGCGCGCAGCGATGACGGCGCGCACGCTGTCGCTGAGCAGGGCTTTGAAAATTGCTGCTTCCGATGCATATTGGCAGTCAATTTTTGCTTTGTCGTAAATGCGTTCAAACGCTGCGATCCCGGATGCTACAAACGGTTGCAAGGTTGCGTCAGCAGCAATGCTGACCCGCCCCGAAACCGGCGTATCGGTCGGCTGTTCCGGCATCTCTTTTTTGCAGGCGGTGAAACCCAAAAGCACGAACAAAAGCCATACAAGATTCTTCACAGACAATTGGGTTTGGATGAAGGTTATTCTAATTCTTCCAGCTTTTGCTGATACGAAACGTTAGCGCGATACAATCGAAAAAGTCCGTAAGCAATGCACAGGATGCCGAATGCAATTTTCGGCCCGATGGAGAAATCGCTCCAATAAGAGTTAAAAATCAGCACAGCGCCCCCAATAGATATGTACAGCAAGGCAAGGCCCGCGTAGAGCAGGAAAATGGCTAATGCTCGTGCCCGATAGCGATTGATGCGATTTTCCTCCTGCAGCATACTCCTGTTCATGATTTGCATTGAATGATGATTAGCGAACTTGAAATGAGCTTATTGCAGTTTGAATTTGACCGGCAGGGTAAACCATACCTTTACCGGGCGTCCCCGTTGTTTGCCGGGTTTCCACTTTCCTGAAAGGGTGTTCACTACGCGCAGGGCCTCCTGATCGCAGCCCCCGCCAATGCCCCGGACGGCAGTTGCCTGGGAAACATTACCAACTTCGTCTACAACAAATTTGACAACGACGGTGCCCTCTATACCGGTTTCACGGGCAATAGACGGATATTTGACGTTTTCAGCGACATATTTCATGAGTGCGGCCTCACCGCCTTCAAATTCCGGTTTTTGCTCCACAATCGTGAAGATTTGTGTACTCGGTTTTTTTTCTTCTTCTTCCACTACAGGCGGCGGCGCTTCCTCAGGCGCGTCAATGACGCCTTCGCTGACGCCTTCTTCGTTGCCCTCCTGGGTTTTGTTGCTGATTTCAGATTCCGCCAATTGTTCCACCGGAGGAGGCGGTTCTTCCTCCACCACTTCTTCGTCCTTTTTCGGTTCCGGCACTATATAGCGGATCGTAGCTTTCATAGGCGGAGGTTCCTCCGGCGGCGGAGGCGGGGGCGGTGTATCTTCTTTTTCGGGCGGTAAATCCAGGTTTTCCATATTGATTTCCACTGACACTTCCTGGTCTTTGCCCTGGTTGATGATGCCGTTGATGTAACTGATGATCAAGGGCGCTGCGATGGCGACTACGCTAAACAATCCGGCAATCAGCAAAGCCCGGAACAGGTGCCGGTTGTAGATTTTACGCAGGAAATAAGCGCCATAGGCCTGGTTGCGTCCCTCAAAAACGATGTCGTCCAAAGGGACTTGTAGCACTTTTTGCGGATCCATGGTTTTAGTTTTTATAAGATATGGCGTTCACCAGCATCAAGGAATCAGCTTCCGAAAAATCCACCAAAGCAAAGCGTTTGATTTGTGCGATGTTAACTTCGTCTAAAACATCCACCATGTTCCGGTATTTGGAAGCGTACATCGGCTTGATGAAAAGCAGCATGGAATCCCGGCTGCCCCATTGTTCGGCTACTTCTTTTTCGCGCGCTTCGATCACTGCGCGAATGTTTTTAGAAGATGAAAAATCAATACTGTCTACCGCGATGTTTTCAATTCCACGAAAGTGGTAAAGCCTGTTATCCGTGCCCAGCACAAACTGGACGACTTTGGAAGCTTTAATTTCCGGGGTCTTGTCTTCCTTTTTATCGTCCTTCGCCGGCAGGTTCAAATCCATTGCAGAAGGTTTGTTGAATGTAGTCACCAGCACGAAAAAAGTAATGAGCAAAAACCCCAAATCCACCATGGGCGTCATATCAACGCGGGTAGAAGCTTTTTTCGACCGTTTTCCACCTTTATGTTTGCCACCGGAATCCCCGGTATTCATCTCTGCCATGTCCGTCAGATTTTTTTCTGTTTGAAAATGCCTCCGTTATTCTTCGGCTGCCATGGAATCGCCACCTTTTAGGGCCGTCACTAAGTTGAACTTGTTCACCTTTTTTTCGACCAGCGTTTCCATCACCTTTTTGATTTTCGGATAATCGGTGCTTCCGTCGCCTTTGACGGCCACGGCAATACCTTCCGATTGTATTTCACCTTGCTGTCGGAGTTCGTTGTCGGCAACCCGACCCGCAAAAATCCAGTCGGCCAATTCGTTGCGCTGGTAGCGGCTCGATGTGGAATCCACCGGAATGCCTGGCGCCGAATCGTCGTTTTTGATGGTGCCGTCGAGCAGGTCCGGAAGTTGTTGAAAAGGCACGCCAAAACTTTCGGTTGTCGCGAATTTCAGTTTTTGAGCTTCCGTGAACGCCACATCCGGATAGGTCGCCATCATCCGTTCCAGCATGCGGGTGCGCACTTTCTGGTTGTCTACCCCGAAAAAGACTTTCCCGTCTTTGTTCACCGTCAAAATCATGATGTTTTGTTCGGCAATTTTGCGTTCGGCGCGCGAACCAGGCATGTCAATTTGCACCGGCTCCTGTGGCCTGAACTTGGACGTCAGGATGAAAAAAGTGAGCAGGAGGAATGCAACGTCGCACATCGCCGTCATATCCACTAAGGTGCTCTTGCGGGGAATTTTTACTTTTGGCATGGTCTTTCCAAATTATTTAGTGTCTGTCAAGGAGTCGAGTGTTTGACCTTTAGCGTTCGAGAGCAAGGCTTGCGAAGGCCTAAAAGCGGGAGTCCCGCCCGCCGGACGGGATGACCGTTTTTTGGGCCGAGCATAACGCAGCTATCGAGCGATAAAGTCAGACACTATTTATGCTTTGCGGCAAAAGTGGAGGCAATGCTAAACCCGGCTTCATCAATGGCATACGTCATTTTATCAATGCGTCCCGTGAAGTAGTTGTACATGATCATGGCCACAACAGAAGTGGAAATGCCCAGCGCCGTGTTGATCAAAGCTTCAGAAATGCCCTGCGAAAGCGCCACGGCATCCGGATTGCCCTGCGTTGCAAGCGCTGCAAAAGCCCGGATCATGCCCAAAACTGTGCCCAACAGCGCCACTAAGGTGCCCACAGAAGTGATGGTTGCCAAAATGGGCAGGTTCCGCTCCAGCATCGGGAGTTCCAAAGCAGTTGCTTCTTCAATCTCCTGGCGAATGGCCAATACGCGGTGATCGGTGTCCATCCGATTGTTTTGTTCCATATCTTTGTATTTTTCCAGACCGGAACGCACGATGTTGGCTACCGAACCTTTTTGTTTATCGCATTCGGCAATCGCGTCGTTGGCATTGTCGGATTCGAGAAAAAACTTGATGCGGCGCACAAAATTGGAAGTGGAGCCTGTTCCTTTGGCTTTACCGAGGGTGAGGAAGCGCTCCACCGAAAAAACGACTACGATGAGGAAAAGCCCCATCAGCAACGGTACGATGAACCCGCCTTTGTAAACGATGGCCAAATAATTGCCTTCTTTGGCGTGGCCGGCAGGGTTGTTGCCTTCAAAATTGACTGGATTGCCGCACACGAACTGCCAGAACAGGTAGCCCGCGACGAGCGCCAGCGGAATAACGAGGGCGGAGAGGTTGAATTGAATGCTTTTGGATGAAGGGACTTCCGCCGAAATTGCTTGTTGATTCATGATGATAGATTAAATGATCAAAGTAGGGTATGGAAAACCGGATGCCGGAAAATCGGCCCGTTTTCAGGAATGACCCGGATGTGGGAAGGGGTCACTGGTTTTTGGGACTTTTTTTTACCACATAGGGCACATAGGGGTTTTCACATAGATCACATAGGCGATCAGGACTATGTGCCCTAGTTGAAAATTCTATGTATCTATGTGGTAAATAGATAATAAAAAAAGAAGAATTCTGTGAAATGCCTGATCGTAGACGATAATCCGATGGCGCGCACCGTGCTGCGACAAATGGCAGCAAAAGTGGCGTGGCTCGAAGTGATGGGCGAATGCGAAGAAGCCGTTCAGGCCATTCACTATTTGCAGCAACACGAGGTGGATTTGCTTTTTTTGGATGTGGAGATGCCGGAAATGACCGGGCTGGAATTGCTGGAAAGTTTGGTGCGCAAGCCGATTACGATACTCATCACTTCCCGCGAGGAGTACGCTGTTAAAGCTTTCGATGTCAATGTTGCGGATTATTTAGTCAAACCGGTGAGCTTCGCCCGTTTCATGACGGCCGTGCAGCGCGCCAAAGAAGTGTTCGATCTGCAAAACCGGGAAACGCCCAACGCCGGCGGCAATGATTATTTGTTTGTACGCGCCAATAACGCCCTCACCCGGGTGCCCCTCGATCAGATTCTTTTTGTGCAGGCCATGGACGACTACGTGGTCATTGTCACTAAAACCCATAAATACATGGTGCATACCACGCTGAAAGGCATTGGCGAAAAGCTGCCGGAAGCGAATTTTTGCCGGGTTCACCGCTCTTACATCGCGGCAATTGATAAAATTGACAACATTGCCGATAACATGATTACGATTGGAAGGCAGGTGATTCCCCTGAGTGAAAGTTACAAGCAGGCGCTCCTGAGCCGCCTGAATTTAATTTGATCCCTAAAATCCGGCTGCCATGAAACGCTTCGCACTGATAGAATTGTTTTTCAATCCGGAGTACCGGGTCGAACTATCCGTGGTACTGTTTCTGGCGCTTGGTTTGTCCATTTCGATTTTTGTTCACCAACTTAACCTGAATGGCATCGAAGATTTGTTGAGAACCATCAACGAGTCGAGCCGAAATTACGACTTCAACCAACAGCAGTTTCAAGAGCTTGAGATCACCCTTGCCAAAATCGAAGAAGACCTGAAAGCCTATGTCGAATCCGGGGATTCGGGAAAGAGAGCAGCCGTTAAAGACAGCCTAAATCAGGTAGAAGCGTACCTGATTCGCATCAGCACTTACCTAAGCAGACAATCCAATGAAGAAATTTTGTTAAAAGACATCAATCGGCTTTTAAAACAAAAAACGGATTGGATTGATGCGATCAATCGCAGATACATGGCAGGTAACCGGGAAGGGGCAAAAGAGTTGTTCAACAATCCGTGGGGACAGTATTTGACAGACAATATGGTCCAAATTTCGAGGGAATTAATAAGGATACAGAAGCATCACCTAAACCAGCAACTGGCATCCCACCTGAAGTTTGTTGCCAATGCCCGGCGTGCGGAGTTGGTTTCCATCATCATCGTTTTTGTCATTGTCAGCATTTCCAGCCTCACCTTACTGAGTGAAACAGCGCAGCGGCTGAAATTGCAGGTTCGGCTTTCTTCGGCTAAAGAAGAAGCGGAACGTTCTGCGCGCATCAAAGAACAATTCATGGCCAATATGAGCCACGAAATCCGCACGCCACTGAATGCCATCGTTGGTTTTACCAACCTGTTAAAAAAAACGCCACTCCAGGAACGGCAGCAAGAATATGTGGATTCGATTCACTATTCCGGAGAAAATCTCTTAGCCATTGTCAACGACATCCTCGATTTGTCAAAAATGGAAGCCGGGATGATGAACCTGGAAACCATCCCATTTAATTTTAATGCTTTGATTTATAATGTAAAAACACTTTTTCAATACCGGGCAGAAGAAAAAGGCATTGAATTAAAGGTCGAAACCACCCTTGACCCCAAGGAGCAATTCATCGGTGACCCCACGCGGTTATTGCAAATCCTCGTCAATCTGTTGAATAACGCCACAAAATTTACGGAAAGCGGGCAGGTAATGCTCTGTGCTACTGAAACGCAGAAGGAAAAACAGACCGGCCGGGAACGCTGGGTGCGAATTACGGTGCAGGACACGGGCATCGGCATCCCCAAAGACCAGTTGGATCAAGTTTTTGAGCGGTTCAATCAGGTCAACACCGCATCTACCCGAAAATACGGGGGCGCCGGCCTCGGCCTCACCATTGTCAAAAGATTGGTGGAATTACTTGGAGGCGACATTGAAATACAAAGCACAGAAGGCCAGGGCACGACGGTTACGCTCGAATTGATTTACCGGATTGCGCAGGAGGCAGAACAAGTAGCCGCGCCCGTAATGGCGGAGGTCGGAGCCATTTCCAAACCTGATTTTAATAATGTTCGGGTTCTCGTAGTGGAGGATAATCCGATGAACCGGCGCATCCTCGAATTGGTGCTGGAGGAATGGGAAATCGCCGCCGATCAGGCTGAAAATGGCAACCAGGCGCTGGAATTGTTGAAGCACCAGGCGTATGATTTGGTGTTGATGGACATTCAAATGCCCGGACTGGATGGCTATCAAACAACCACAGCCATCCGCCAACAGCTCCACCTCAAATTACCAGTTATTGCGATGACTGCACACGTGTTGCCCGGCGAACGCGAAAAATGCCTGCAATACGGCATGGACGAATACCTTTCCAAACCACTGAATTTTGCCGCTTTACAGCAAATGCTGATCCGTTTCCTGCCCGCGGCTACGGATCAGCTCCAGTTGGATATGAATTATCTTTGGGAAGCTTCCCAGGGAGAGCAGGAACACGTGCAACAATTGGCGCAAGTCTTTCTGGAACACCTTCCGAAAGAGCTGACCGCCTTGCAATTGGCTTTTGACCACCAGGATTTTTCCAAGGTTCAACGCATCGCGCACAGTATGCGCTCAACGGTTGGGTATATCGGATTGAGCAAATCGCTGGGCATTTTGCTGCGGCAATTGGAGGAATGCGCCCGGGATCAGGAAATTATGGCTCCGCTGATCCGGCAAGTACAAACCCAGTGCGAAGCAGCGATGCGACTGGTTAAAAACCAGTTAGTTATGTAAAATTAAGGGGCAAAGGATCGGTTTTGCCAATTTGCCTCTTGCCCTTTGTCTCTTTACACCTGCCCATCCACCGACACTTTTTCCGACTTCACCGACACCCTGACCCGAGTCGCCTAATTCTAACTACGCTGCCTGCTTCCCATAGGTACATTGGTCATTATTTCGTTTCAACCTAATGATTCAAACATGACCAATGTTTTACCAACCAGCGCTACGGACGTTGAACTGTTCGTGCGTTACCAGACTTCACGAGAGGCGCTCGCCTTTGGAGAGTTATACCAGAGATATTATGCCAGGGTTTACAACTACGCCTTCACCATACTCCGGAATCGGGACGAAGCTTATGATTTGACGGAAGATGCGTTTTTGACCATTGCTGAAAAAGCGCAATCGCTGCGCAACCCGCAATTGTTCGCTGCCTGGCTGTTCCGGATTGCCCGAAATCGCTGTTTAGATTGCAAAAAGCACAAAAAACGCTTCCATGTTGGCGAATTCATACAGTCGGAAGATTTCGCTGATGAAACCTTTGATTATGAAGCAGCGGTGATGCGGGAAACCCTACTGGCGCTCTTGAAAAACCGCCTGGAAACCATGCCCGCCGATGTCCGGGAAATCCTGGTGGAAAGATACCTGCACAACAAGTCCATCAGCCAGTTGCAGGTATCTTACCAGTTGTCAGAAAGCGCCGTAAAAATGCGCCTGCTGCGTGCCAGGGATAAAATGCTGGCCTGTTGCCAGCAATAAGGAGTACATCCTCCCTCTACCCTCTACTCTCTACCCTCTACTTTCTACCCTCTACTCTCTATAAGGAAAGCGGCGGGAGAGCCTGCGCGAAATTTCCTCTACCACTTCGCTGTGGCCTTTATTCCAGTATGTAGGCTCGTCGCGGCTGATGCTCCAGGTGGGCTGTCCGCTTTTGCCGTCTAGCACAGCACAGGAAGCAAAAACATCGCTGGTTTGGGAAGCCGGAGCCAACCACCAGGCAACCGGGGATACAAACAACGCGATGACCGTTGTCGCTACGGATATGCCAAACGATTCCAGATTGGTCAGGTAGAACTCTTTTCGAACGGTGGAACGCACAATGGCATCTACCCCGAGCAGACCTGCCAATTCGACAGGGGAATGCTTCCAGGAGTCGCGCAGGTCAATGCCTGCCTTTTCTAAAAGTGCATTGGTTTCGGTGTAATGCTGGAAATTGATGCGGATATCCCCATCGCGCGACCCCGAACGTTTCGCCAACTGGTTGTAAAGTGCAACCTGAAAAGCTTTGCTTTCCGCTTGTTCCACGGCTGCGATGTCTTCGGGTGTGGCATCTTTGGGGAGTCGTCCGGTCGTAATGGTTTCGGTAGGTAAAATGGCCATGGTGCGGTGGGCCGATGCATATTCATTGTAACCGGCAGTTTTGTAAGCTTCGCGGTTACAAGCGGCGGTGACCATCAGGGCAGCGATCAGAGGAACAAAAATCTTTTTCATGATCTTTAGATTTTAGTGTATTTGAAAACTTTCGTAATCTTGTATGTTCCCTTCTCCAGCAGGTGGAATCATGGCCGTATTTCTTAATACAACATTAACAAAGAAGCGAAATTGGTAAGGGATGATCATCGTGAAGAGGTAGAATGGCTTCATCACAAGCCGGAAAAATTGCTGTTGCGTTATCAGTTCATCATTAAGCACGTGGCATCTGCCTGTGTTGCGCGCGGTTATTTTCAGCAACACGACCGGGAGGATATTATACAACAGGTGAACCTCGTGTTGCTGGAAAAAAAGCTGGCACGCATGCGGGAGCAGTTCAACGATACCGTACTGCTGCGGACCTATTTTACAAAAATTGTCTGGAATACCTGTCTGGAAATCGCCAGGGCACGCGGCCGGCAGCCTAAAATGGTGGATGCGGAGTTGTTGCTGGAATTCAAAAGCGACCCCTCCAGCGCTTCCGATGAAACCCTGATCCGGGATGAAGTGCGCCGTTTTGAAGGAATTCTGAGGAGTATGCAAACCGGCAGGCACAAAGCAGCCTTTTGTCTCAAGCTGTTTGCCCGCATCCCCTTGCGCCGGGAAGACCTTCAATGGTACGACACCCCGCGAACGCGTCCAATCTTTGAAACCATCTCTAAAACGCTGATGGAGCCCTACGACCACCTTAGCGACAAAGACTTATACGCCTTAGTGGCGCCGCTTTTTGATGCGGTGGAAAACAAAATAACCGATGCCGATTCGCTGCGCAAATGGGTGGGCAGTCTCACCGATCAATTCATCCGCCTGCTCAACGGACAACCGCCTTCCGCTGCTCATGATAAAGCTTCCCTGAAAGCTTTAATCGGCCTGTATTGCGCCCAATTTCCACTTTAAAGTAAGGAATGTCTTTTTTTACTTGCTCATTTCACTGATTTTCACTAACTTGCTTTATTATTCAAGGGGAATGTCCGATTATGTCCGACAATTAAAGTCAACAAAATCTGCTCCCGTGAATACAAAAAGGCAAAGTGGTATCGTTATTTTTTATATTTTAACTTTCACCGGACTTGCTTTGCCGGCAACACGCACGCACGTTAGTTCTAATCTGGCATGATCTTTGAACCGATTTATTAAACAGATCATTAAACATTGTTATTTATTATGAGAAAGCAAAAAAATGAATCCATCGTCCTCCGTAAAGGCCAGGATCAAATCCAACTCGATTACGCAGAGTTGAGAAAAGCAGTCCTGGTACTGCGCGCCATCAACCACAAGTTGCGCCAACGCATCATTGACCTTTTGGAAGAACATGGCAACATGAATGTCACCGATATTTACATCAAGCTGCGGCTGGAGCAATCCGTTGCTTCCCAGCATTTGGCCATTCTGCGCCGTGCAGGAGTTGTCGCAGCTGACCGGAACGGGAAATTCATCAATTATTCTCTGGACAAAGACAGAATTGCCCAGATTTCAAGATTGATTGAAGAACTTGCCGGCGGATAAAAAAAACCGCGCTCTGGTGGCACTACTGAAACACGATGCTTTGGAAGCGCTGCTTCCTGTAAATGCTGCAATCTGCGAAGGGTAGGTTGCAGCATTTTTCATATCTTGAGGAATCCTTCCTGCTACTGAAATTCGTTGGGTGTTAAAAAAAGATCAGGTCTAATAGCACAAAAGATAAAGGAAAAACGCATATTTGCTTACCTTATTCGGCAGGCAACTTACCGGAGGGACAAATGGTAAGTTTGCCGGCGGTAAGAGCATGTTGGGGATTCCCCGGCGTGCTCCAAAGCAAATTTTTCTATGAGAAAGACTAACACAACACTCAATGGGGAGAAACTCCACGTTTCTTCCGAAATGCTGCGTGCCATGGCGCACCCGCTACGGCTCAAAATTATCGAGTTCATTGACAAAAATGGCTCGATAAACGTCAACAAAATTTACAATTCCCTGCGTTTGGAACAATCCATCACCTCTCAACACCTCCGGGTCTTGCGTGCTGCCGGCGTTGTAAAAACCACAAGGGAAGGTAAATTTATCCATTACAGCCTCGATTATGATACAATCGGGCAGGCTTTGCAGGCCGTTCGGTCGTTTTTGACCAGCCCGGCCTGATTAGTGTCTGTCTTTAGAGCCTGATAGCTGCGTTATGTTTAGCTCCAAAATCGGTCATCCCGTCCGGCGGGCGGGACTCCCGTTTTTGGAGCTAAACATGCCTTGCTCTCGAACGCTAAAGCTCAGACACGCGACTAAATGGACGGACACTACTCCTGTCCAAAGGCCCAGATCAAAAAATCAGGCAAAACCTTCGCCCAGGTATGGTGGTTGTGCTCGCCGCCCTGTACTTCTATGTAGGTAATATCGGATCCGTTGCGGTATCCTTTTTGCTCTAATTCTTTGATCAGGTCGAGGGTATCGTCTATTGCATCAATGATGCCGTTGCCATTTCGGTCGTCTGTTTCATCGTTTGTTCCGCATTGAAACCAGAAGCGCATGTTGTCGCGCTTTGGGCTTTCCCGAACCACTTCGTGGATGATGCGGTGCGCGTCGGGATTGTCGTGTGTGAACTCATGGTGCCGCCACCACAGTGCGCCGGAAAAGACCCCGATTTTGGAAAAATGCTGCGGGTGGTTCCAGGCAATGTCGAAAGCAGAAAGGCCGCCGAGTGAAAATCCGGCGAAGGCAACATCTTTGCGGGCATCCGACAAGCGATAGCGTTTGCGCAAAGCCGGAATCAATTCTTCCAATAGAAACGACGTGTAGGCGGCTGCTTTATTTCCCCTGTTTTTATAATCCGGTCGGTCGGCTGTGCCGTATTCGTGAATGCGGTCGCCGGCATGAATGGCAACAACCACAAGGCGCGGCAAGCGCTGCGAGGCATAAAGGCGCTCCAGCGTATCCGCCATGCCGGCAATACCCATATCCTGCCCATCGTTGAAAAAAAGCACGGGGTAGCGGTTATCGTTGCGGTCGAAATACTGCGGGGGTAAAAAGACATCAACCCTTACCTCCCGATGAAGGTGCGCGGAAGGAAAGTTTTCAATTTGGTGAATTTCAACGCCGGTTGCTGGCTCTCCTTTCTCGAATATCTTCGTTATCAGTCGAATACCTGTCGAAACGTAATCTTTCCAGAACTTCATCGGATCAATCATTGCAGTACTGTTTTGCGGTCCTTTGCCTTTTGCCCTTTCCCACATCGGGGCCGCAAAATAGTAGAAAATTGATGAATTCCCAACCTGCGCTAAGCCCCATCTGCCGGTTTCAGTTTTCGGGCAATCAAAATGGCGACCAGACTCATGGCAATGGCAATATACCCAACGTAGGGATAATGCTCCAGCGAGCCGTCAGGGCGTTTCGTTACGATCATACCCGCCATGAAGGAAGCAAGGCCCAGCGCCAGCTCATTGACCGATGCGCGCACACTCATGAAACTGCCGCGACTTTCGGGGCGTACAACCGAAGTCACCAGGGTGGTTGCAGGCACGTTGCGCCCGCTGGCAACAATGAAAAAAGAGGAGGTCGCACACAGCGCCAGGGCAATAGAAACCTGCGGGAGGTTGGTGATGGCAAAGATGGAAAGCAGCGCAAAAAAACTCGCGATGGTGAATACCTGAATATGGCCGTAGCGATCCGCCAATTTCCCGAAATAAGGCAACAGGAAAACGGTGAATAAACCGCCTAAGCCATAGATGTAGGAAATCTGATACGTACTGAATCCGATGTTTAGCTCCATATACGGCGCTATGAAAGGCACGACCGAAAAATGTCCGAGCATCAGAATGAGGGTAAAAAGCAGGGCACGCAATTGGTTGGGGTCTTTGGCAATGTTTTTGAAAACCTTCAGTGGATTGCGTTGCACCAGGCCGCTTTCCAAGTGTCTTGTCATTGGCGGGAGCGTAAAAACAATCACCAGCCAGAGCACAGCCGCAATGCCTCCGATGGTAAAAAACGGCGCCTGCCAGCCGAAATGCGCGGCTAAGAAAAGTCCGGTCGGTACTCCTGCGATGGAGGCCAATGAAAAGGCGGTCATCACAATGCCCATTGCTGCGCCACGCCGCTCTAAAGGGATATTGTCGCCGATGATGGACAATACCAACGCTGCCAAAATCCCGCCAAACAAGCCGGTCAGGCTGCGCGCCGCCAAAAAAAGCCCAAAACTGGGGGCAATCGAGCAGGCAAAAGTGCCGATGGCAAAACCGGCATAAATAAACAGCAATACTTTTTTCCGGTCGAACCGGTCAATAAATCCGGCGCCAAGGAGACCGGAGCAAAAAGCGGCAATAGCGTAGGAAGACACAATGATGCTGAACTGCTGTGGCGTAATGTCAAACTCCCGCATGAACGTAGAGCCCAAAGGCATGATGATCATAAAGTCCATGATGTCCGTAAATTGAACGACTGCCAGGACAAACAGGAGGAATTTTTCGTTTTTCATGATGGGTTGCTCGTAAGAAAGAACAGGTATAACATCGGGAAGGGGGAACAATGTTTCCGTGCTGTATCAAAATATACAAAAGACAAAAGGCAAGGGGCAAATTGGCAAAGCCTTGCTCCTTGCCCACTTGCCTTTTGCATCTTGCCCCTTGCATATTTACATCTTGCCTCTTGTCTTTTGATTGTCAGGTTTCAAGAATTACAATGTTTTACACATTCAAGGGCGACCTTCTGGTTTTGTCGGCCCAGGATTAGTAGCTTTGTGTAAAAGACGGATCATAATTCCGATCGCGCGTTGTGGCGTTTGCCTCTATTTTATTTTACTATTTTAGCTTTTGATCATGCCAAAGACCTCTTCCGACCGGCTTTTCCGCCTGATTAAATCGCTTTCCGCAACAGAAAAGCGGTATTTTAAAGTATTTATTGGCGACACCGGAAATAAGGGGAATAAGTATGCATCGTTGTTTGATGCCATGGACGCGCAGGCTGAATTCGACGATGAGGCACTCCGGCGCCAGATTTATGGTGGCGAACCTATGCAAAGCCGCAAATATTCGGAACTGAAAGCCTACCTCTACGAATTGGTGCTGAAAAGCCTGCAGGCTTATGACGAGAACACCTCCATAGATTACAAACTCAAGGGAATGTTGCAGGGGGTGCGCGCACTACACCGGCGGGCACATTTCGATGAATGCCTGCAAATCCTGACCAAAGCGGGAAAATTAGCGCAGGAGTACGAAAAATTCGGAACCCTGCTCGAAGTGCTTCACTGGGAAAAATTAGTGGCTTATGCCCGGGGCGATATTGACGGGTTAGACAAGCGCTTAGGAGAAATCGAGCAGGAAGAAGCCCTGTGCGCCGAACGCCTTCAAAACCTCAACGCCTACCAGAATCTTTTTTATGCGAGCTGGCTGAGCATCCGCAAAAATGCCTTGCGCCCCGCTGCGGGCGACGACATTCCATCGCTGTTTGGGCAACCTTTGCTCCAGGATGAAAGCCATGCGCTATCGCACCAGGCCCGGGTTTTGTACTATCGCGTCCGGTCTATTTTTAGCTATGCGCACAAGGATTACGCCGGGTTTTATGAGATGAGCCGGGTCTTGATCGGCATCATGGAATCTAAGCCGCTCATGTTGCGCGAAGACGTTTCGGAATACATTTCTGCACTGAGTAATTATTCAGTGAGCTGCGGCTACCTTGGCGATTACGAAGGCGTTCGGGAATGCCTGAAAAAATTGCGCAGTGTGCAGCCCAATACCCGCGACGACGAGTTGAAAATTCACCGCCAATACTACACCAATGCTTTTCGATTGTGCATTGTAACCGGCGAATTTAAAGAGGGGCTGCAGACGCTGGAGCAGCACTTAGAAGAAGTAAAACTCTTTGATAAAGAACAGTTTGAGCGAAGTAGTTTCTATTTTCAATATTTCTACATCTACTTCGGCGCCGGCGATTTTGGCAAAGCATTGGATTACCTGAACGAATGGCTTGGGCTGCCGCGGAGCGTGGAACGCCAGGATCTGCAAAGTTTGGCACGCATCCTGAATCTCATCATTCATTATGAGATGGACAATTACCTGCTGCTTGATTCTCTGCTGCGTTCAACGCAGCGCTTCCTGAGCCAGCACAAAACCATGCTGCTGTTCGAGGTGAGCCTCATCCAGTTTTTGCGCAAAGCAGTCAAGGCCGGCCACGCAAAAGAAATACAGGAAGCCCTTCAGCAATTGCGTCAGGATTTTAACACCCTTTCAGACAATCCTGCTGAAAAAGCCATGCTGCAATTGTTTGATTTTGAATCCTGGATTGAAAGCAAGCTGTCGGGGCAGGCTTTCAGTTACATTGTGCAGGAAAAATACAAACGGCTTTTGCTTTCAGAAAAGCATTAGCAAAAATAGCAGTCGCTATTCCGGGTCTTCATCGCTCTGAACAACGGGTGGCGTGGCAATACCGTTGGAGCTGAACCGAATGTCAATTTCTCCCCACTTGGAAAATTTTACCTGGCGGCGTCCTACCTGAATGATGCTTAATCCACCCTTGATTTCGGTTTGCTGCGCTTCATTCAGTGTTGTTGCTGCGAATGCATCTAAGTTGAGCTTTTTCATAAGAACATAATTTTTTTAGCATGGAATCCTATCGGATTGCAAAATAAACATAAAACGCGCAACCCTTCACGCCAAAAAAAATTAAAAGTCAGCTTTCAGACGAAAATAAGACGGTGGACGGGAGACGGTGCGCGGGAGCCGGTAGGGCGCGACCCTCGCGGTCGCCCTAAGTGTCATTTCGATGAGATGAGAAGCCAGCAGAACGGGGCTGCATTTCGTTGGCAGCAACTTTTTCGGCTGCTGCCAACGAAATACGGCTCGCGCGATGGCGGTAACTGAGCTGGTGGCTGAGCGACTTGTACTGAGCGAAGTCGAAGTAAGTCGAAGCCAGTCGAAGCTCCGCCTCGCGTGTTCTATTGATCGGGCTCTGTCCGATTTTAGGTCTGCCAACTAAAGTTGGCGACCACGGCTACTTCGCTTCAAACCCGATCGTCCGCAACGCCACCTGATTCGGCTCGCCCGGATCATTGGGTTTGCTGACTAAGTAGAGGTTGTGGAGCTTTCCATCCGTAACCGATTGTATCGGAATAGTCAGCCAAGCGGTTTGGATGCCTGCCTTCGGAGCAGCGCTGCCACTGCCTTTCAGCGTTGCTTCCCCTATTTTTTTGCCGTTGGGCGCATCCAGGCGCAATTCAAACGTATAGCCAAATTGTGGCGCAAACTGCCAACCCATAGATAAGGTCGCTGTGGAAATGCCGGTGAGGTCGAGGCTGTCCAAGCTGAAAGAACCGGCAACTTTTGGCGTCAGCAACAAGCTTCTCCCGCCAAAGTTGAGGGTGGTGTAGCCAACCAGATTTCGGGCATTTTCAAAACCCATCGTATTGTTTCGCAGAGCCAGCGATGCCATTCCGCTCAGCGGTTGAATGTCTTTACCCCCTTTATCGGTGTAGCTTGCAGACAAGATAAAAACGCCATTGTCGTTGACCTTTTTTCCCAGCGTTGGGGAAACAGAACCACTCGGCGGCAGCGATTTTTTGGCCTGTTGCTCCGACGGCGCCAGCGATAGAATCCAGGCGACAATCTGCTTCGCATCCACTTCTTTGAGGTCCGGGTTGCCCGGCATGGCCGTTTCGCCCCAGACGCCAGCGCCCCCTTTCTGGATTTTGCCCAACAGGTAAGTCGTAGCATTGCGGTCTTTCTGGTATTTTTTTGCGATGTCCACAAAAGCCGGCCCGATTGATTTTTCGGCCTCTTTGTGGCATGCTTTGCAAACCACCGATTCCATGATGCTTTTTCCGGGCATCTCCGCTCCTGCAATCAAGTGACCAACAGGCAGGGCTGCTTTATCGGGGCTGTCCAAATAATCCGCCGATACAAAAACACCGGTTGCCGCTGAAGCTACAGACGGGTCGTCTTTATCAAAAACGCTGACCGCGTAACGAACGGGCTTACCTGGGAAATAAAAGGTCTGGTTGCCGGTAACGGAAATATTGACCACCGGCGCTTCATTCCCTGCATAAACACTAATCGAACTGCTTTTTGTAGTCGCATTTTTATCGTCGCTGACCTGCACAGAAATGGTGTACGAACCCACTTTGTCGAAGGTGTGTTCGAGGCGGGGTTCGGTGGTTTGTTTTTTTACGTCATTCCCCAAATCCCAGTTATAAGTCAGTTTGTCGTTTTCCAGATCAACCGCATCTACAGTGAACACGACAGACAGCGGTAAGGTCCCGGAAGTTTTGTCGGCGACGAGGTCGTTGACTTTGGGTGCGCGGTTACCGGCGTTGAAATCAATCCGGGACAGACCGGAGTCAAGGTTTTTGGAAAACCAACCGGTGCCGTATTCCAGCAAATACAACTGCCCGTCGGGCCCGATTTCCATATCAATAATTGAATTGAATTTTGTGTTGGGCATGAAAGGCTCCATTTTGTCAAAATCGCCATTCGGTTGCATCGTCACCGCTTTTATCCAACCCCGGATCCAGTCGTAAATGATCAATTTATCGTTGTAATAAGCGGGCAGACGTGTTGCTTCCGGAAACAGATCGGCATAATAAACCGGGCCGGCCATGGCATTCCTGCCACCGGTTCCTGTCTGCGGAAAATCGGGAGAAGCGGCGTACGGATACCAGATAAAGGCTGGTTGAGCGGGTGGCAATTCCTGAATGCCGGTGTTGTTTGGGGAGTTATTGACCGGTTTTTGCGGGTCGAAAGTTTGGCCCGAAGCGCCGGTGCTGTAATTGTAGGCCCGGTAAGGGTAGTTGTCGCCGATAAAAAGCGGCCACCCAAAAAAGCCTGCTTTTCTGGCCTGATTGACCTCGTCGTAGCCCCTGGGACCACGCACATCAAGGCTGTCGTTGTTGGCGTCGGGGCCAACTTCCCCCCAATACAAAAATCCATTTTTCTGATCCACCGAAATACGGTAAGGATTTCGGTTGCCCTGCACGTAGATTTCCGGGCGGGTGCCGGGCTGGCCTTTGGGATACAGGTTGCCATCCGGGATTTCGTAGCTGCCGTCGTCTTTGACGCGGATGCGCAGGATTTTTCCCCGCAGGTCATTGGCATTGCCCGAGGAACGGCGGGCGTCGTATTGTTCGTGTCCGGGGCGGTCGTCCAATGGCGCGTAGCCGTGGTTGACGTAGGTTTGATTGGGCTCGTCAAACGGGGTGGAATTGTCACCGGTAGAAAGGTACAACAGCCCGTCTTTGTCAAAAGCAATGGAGCCGCCGGTATGGCAGCAAATGTTGCGTTGGGAATACAACTCCAGAATGATCTGCTCCGTCTTGAGGTCTAACGTGTCGTTTTCAAATTTGAACCGCGACAGGCGATTCACAGAGGTATCCGCCGGGCTGTAAAAAACAAAAACGTAGTGGTTTTTTTCAAAATTCGGGT
This sequence comes from Saprospiraceae bacterium, assembly GCA_022841505.1. Classification (GTDB taxonomy): domain Bacteria; phylum Bacteroidota; class Bacteroidia; order Chitinophagales; family Saprospiraceae; genus JABWAJ01. Next base: position 19,503 of record JALHRK010000037.1, read on the forward strand.
CGGCCTGGATTCCCATTACGCCTTCTTCCGCATTGACCCCGGGAACGGTAGCTTTAAAATACGCATCAAAAAAACCGACCTGCTTCACCTCGCCGGTCTCATTTTTATACAACATGATCTCTCCGCGCCGCTGGGCAACTAAAATGTCCAGATTGGGCAGGATGGCCATTTCGGTGGGTTCGAAAAAAGCGCCGGAAGACAGCATGGTTTTTGAAAAACGGTCTTCTTCGGGCACGGGCAACGTCCGGGCTTTTGAATAGTCGAGCTTTTCGTTTTTGCCAATGGCGTATTTGATCCCGCCCAGGATTAGTTTGAGGAAATCCGGCTCAGTGAAGGATTCTTTGGTATGACCCAGTGCGGTATAAAAAGCCCTGCCGCCATCGTAGTTGTGGTACCACGACATGGGGTGGTTATCGCCGTTTTTGCCGCCCTTGTACGTTTTTTCATCAATGGTCATCAACACCTCGACTTCCGGGTTCATTTTTTTGAAGCTGTACCATTCATCAGTACGCTTCCACTGATCCGGCAGGTGTTTGGTCGCTTCGTGTTTGTGGTCGGCAACGTGCAATACGCCTTCCTGCACGTTGTTAAAGGTATCAGACATCCCTGGGTGTTCCAGGAAATACGCGCCTGCAAGACGCCCGTACCAGCCCCATTCGTACTCGGTATCCGTTGCGGCGTGGATGCCCACGTAGCCGCCGCCAGCCTGAATGTAGCGCTCAAAAGAGGCTTCCTGGTAGTGGTCAAATACATCACCGGTTGTGCTCAGAAAAACGACGGCGGAATATTTCGAAAGGGTATCGTCTCTGAACCATTCCGAATTGGTCGTCGTATCTACTTTAAAACCATTTTCCGCACCCAACTTTTCGATGGCAGCAATGCCGTCAGTGATGGATTCGTGGTGGTAACCCGCGGTTTTGCAAAAAACCAAAACAGTCGGTTCGCCGGAACGCTTGTTGCAGGAAACCAATAAAGTAGTGAGGGCAACTGCGAAAAGCAAGCCTCTCCAGGAAAGGGGATAGCAACGGATCATGCGTGTTTTTTATGAAGTAAGCAATTAGGCATTGTGTACAAATCACGCTAAGATAATTGATCTTGTGGATGCATCAAATATCGGAGGCTTCATTTTGAGTTTATTTTTACTCGCTCGCGCGGCGGCGGTAGCTGAGCTGGCGGCTGAGCGACTTGTACTGAGCGAAGTCGAAGTAAGTCGAAGCCAAGTCGAAGCTCTGCCCCGCGTATCCTATTGATCAGGCGCTGCCTGATTTTTAAGGTCTGCCAACTGAAGTTGGCGACCACATTTTCCCTACTTTTGCAGGCAAAATTCAAACACCCATGCAAAAGCTGCTCTTTCTTGATCGCGACGGAACCATCGTTCTGGAGCCCGCCGATTACCAGGTAGATGCGTTGGAAAAGGTCGTTTTTTACCCGAAAGTTTTCCAATACCTCTCCCGCATTGTGCAGGAACTCGACTACCGGTTAGTTATGGTGACCAATCAGGATGGCATGGGTACGCCGGCTTATCCGGAAGAGCGATTTCATATTGTGCAGGAGTTTATCTTAAAAGCTTTTGAAAACGAAGGCATTGTATTTGACGGAATCCATATAGACTGCACCTTTGCCCACGAAAATGCCCCCACCCGCAAGCCGAATATTGGCTTATTGACTCAATATTTTGAAGGCGAGTACGACTTAGCCAACTCTTTCGTCATTGGCGACCGGCTCACGGACATCGCTTTGGCTAAAAACCTCGGCTGCAAGGGCATCTGGTTGAATGGTGAACCTGCGCTTGGCGCAAATGAGGTGTCAGGACAAGCGACTGCGCTGGAATCCGTCATTGCTCTAGCTACCACGGAATGGCGCGACATCTACCATTTCCTGAAACTGCCGCCCCGCATCGCTGAAGTGCAACGGACGACCAAAGAAACGGATATTTTCATCCACCTGAACCTGGATGGCAACGGCCAGGCCGACAACCAAACGGGGCTGGGCTTCTTCGACCACATGCTGGACCAATTGGCCCGCCATTCGGGTTGTGACCTTACGGTAAAAACCGTCGGCGACCTGCACATTGACGAACACCATACCATCGAAGATACGGCATTGGCATTGGGAGAAGCATTTTCCAAAGCGCTCGCGGACAAACGCGGCATGGAACGCTACGGATTTACCTTGCCGATGGACGATTGCTTAGCCCAGGTTGCTATAGATTTTGGCGGTCGCCCCTGGCTGGTTTGGAAAGCGGATTTCCACCGCGAAAAGATCGGCGAGATGCCCACCGAGCTATTTTTCCATTTTTTTAAATCTTTTAGCGACGCTGCGCGTTGCAACCTGAACATTCAGGCAGAAGGCGAAAACGAACACCACAAGATTGAAGCAATTTTTAAGGCTTTCGCCAAAGCAGTAAAAATGGCGGTGAAACGAGATCCCGCCAATGCTGCGCTGCCGACGACGAAGGGGGTTTTGTGAGAAGGGAGGCAAGAGGCAAAGGGCAAGAGGCAAAGGGCAAGGGGCAAGAGGAAAGGGTACAACCCTGGAAGCTTCATTGCGCGAATGTCTAAAATCTAACGTCTAACATCTTACATCTAAAATCTAATGATTGACATTGCCGTCATAGACTACAACGCAGGTAACGTTCGCTCGGTGCTGTACGCCCTGGAGCGCCTCGGCATTGCGGCCACGCTGACGGCTGACCCGAAGCGCATCGCGACAGCTGACAAGGTTATTTTTCCAGGGGTTGGCGAAGCAGCTGGTACCATGCAGCACCTGCGGGAACGCGGATTGGACGAGGTCATTAAGGGCCTGACACAGCCAGTATTGGGGATTTGCCTGGGCATGCAATTGCTTTGCGCACATTCGGAAGAGGGCGACACGACCTGTCTCGGGTTGATTCCCCAACAAGTGCTGCGCTTCCGGCCTCATGCAGGAGAAAAAGTGCCGCATATGGGCTGGAATACCATTGGACAGTTGAATAGCGGTCTTTTTTCGCCTGATCTGGTGGATCAATACGTCTATTTTGTACACAGTTATTACGTGGAACCGGGGCCGTACACGATTGCGGTCACGGATTACGTGCAACCGTTCAGCGCCGCGGTCCAAAAAGACAATTTTTACGCCACGCAATTCCACCCGGAGAAATCGGCGCAGGCCGGGGCGCGCATTTTGAAAAATTTTATTGATTTATAAAACCGCCCATACGGGCGTGGCGTAGGGGCAGAAAATTTTCTGCCCCTACGGCCCAACCATCGATTTTCGTACGGGCAGAAAATTTTCTGCCCCAACCAGAACCGCATGCACATCATACCCGCCATAGACCTCATTGATGGAAAATGCGTACGCCTGACGCAAGGCGATTACGCACAAAAAAAAATCTACAATGAAGACCCGCTCGAAGTAGCGCTCCGGTTTCAGGATGCCGGACTGACGCACCTGCATTTGGTGGATCTGGATGGCGCCAAAGCCGGGCACATCATCAACTACCGGGTTTTGGAAAAATTAGCGACGCATACGGCGCTCCACATTGATTTTGGCGGCGGCCTGCAATCGGATGCAGACCTGCGCATTGCTTTCGAGTGCGGCGCCAAACAAATTACCGGAGGCACCATTGCCGTAAAGGCGCCGGAGACCTTTCGCGCCTGGTTAGATCAATACGGCAGCGAACGCATCATTCTTGGGGCTGATTTTAAAAACGGGCACATTGCGGTGAACGGGTGGCAGGAAGAAACGGAGCAACCTTTGCGTCCTTTCATTGAACGCTGGATGGCGCAGGGCGCCCACTACGCGATCTGCACCGATGTGTCGAAAGACGGCCTGCTGCAAGGCAGTGCTGTGGATACTTACCGCGAATTGACGGAATGTTATCCTGAGCTAAAACTCATTGCCAGCGGCGGGGTGACTTCCTTGGCAGAGTTGGAAACCTTGCGGGATTTAAGGTGCTACGGCGCCATTGTGGGCAAGGCGTTTTATGAAGGGAAGATTTCGTTGGCGGAAATTTCTGGTTTGCTTATCAATCCGCAAAATTGATTTCTCTTCCTGAATTTACTTATTTAAAGGCTGATTTTGGTATAACTGTCCTCCTCAGGACAACTCCCCGCTGTTTCCATTTCCTATTTTTACCCCTTCAAAAATAATCTCAAACGTCGGTCTTATCGTATATCTTTGGGAGTATCATGATCAAGTGATTATCAAGCGCCAAAACCCAACTTTCATGCACGTCGTAATCCTCGGCAATGGCATCAGTGGCATCACTGCTGCCCGCTTCATCCGCAAACTCAGCGACCACCAGGTCACGGTGATCTCTTCCGAAACGGATCATTTTTTTTCCCGTACGGCCCTCATGTACATCTACATGGGGCACATGCGCTTTAAAGATACACAACCTTACGAACCCTGGTTCTGGGAAAAGAACCGCATTGCGCTCAAGCGCGCCCACGTGGAACGACTGGATGCCGGGGCCAAAACCCTGCACTTAAGCGGCGGGGAAACTCTGACTTACGACAAACTGCTGCTGGCAACGGGGTCTAAATCCAACAAATTTGGGTGGCCGGGCCAGGACCTTAAAGGCGTTGGCGGACTTTACCATTATCAGGACCTGGAAAACATGGAAGCCTGCAGTCCCGGCCTGAAGCGGGCTGTGATTGTCGGCGGCGGACTCATCGGCATCGAAATGGCCGAAATGTTCCATTCCCGACACATTCCGGTGACTTTTCTGGTGCGTGAAAAAAACTACTGGGACGCCATCCTGCCCCTCGAAGAATCGCAGATGGTGAGCCGCCACATCCGGGAAAACGGCATTGATCTGCGCTTGTCTTCTGAATTGAAAGAAATCGTGGACGATGGCAATGGCCGGGCCTGCGCCATCATCACCGGCGCTGGCGAACACATCGAATGCGGCTATGTAGGCCTCACTGCGGGGGTAAGTCCGAACATCGCTTTTTTGAAAGACAGTGGCCTTGAAATCAATCGCGGCATCCTTGTGGATGAATACCTCCAAACCAACCTGCCCGACGTGTTTGCTGCCGGCGATTGTGTGGAATTGAGGCAGCCCCGGCCCGGACGCCGCGCCATTGAAGCGGTTTGGTACACTGGCCGCATGATGGGCGAAACCGTCGCTTACAACATCGTCGCAGACACGGCTGCTCCATCCGTCCGCCGTCAACCATACAACCCCGGCATCTGGTTCAACTCCGCCAAATTCCTCGACATTGAATACCAGGTGTATGGCGATATCCAGGCCAATGCACCGGAAAACCACGTGCCCATCTATTGGGAACACCCCGAAGGCCGGAAAAGCGTGCGCATTGTTTACGACAAAAATACTTCGGCGGTGGTGGGTTTTAACCTGATGGGCGTGCGCTACCGCCATGAGGTTTGCGACAAGTGGCTGCGCGAAAAAACGCCGGTTGAAACAGTCCTCCAAAATCTGGCTTTGGCCAATTTCGATCCTGAGTTTTACAAGACATACGAAAAGGAAATTATTGCTGTGTATAATCGTCAGGCAGGCCGTAACCTGGCTTCAAAAAAGCAAGGTAAGCTGAATGAGGTGATTCGGTTTCTGAAAGGGAGAGAAGTAGAAAGTAGAGGGTAGAAAGTAGAGGGTAGAAGGTAGAAAGTAGGCGCCCCCTTGCTGTCGTCCCGCAACAATCCATTAACAAAAAAAATCATTCAAATGAATGCTCATAACGATACCAGCCTTTCAATTGCGCAACCCCACGACCTGCGCCTTTCGGCAAAAGTGGGCCTGGGTATGGTCGGCATTGGTCTGCTCCTGATCACAGCCGCCTGGCTTGGCGCTAAATTGCCTGCGGCGACCAGCTTACTGGCGGCGTCCCTGATTTTGCTGACGGCAGGCACGGTTATCTACGCGCGGGGGCTTTACCTGCATTTGCCGGAAGGCATCAAAAACAATGGCGTGTGGCTGCGCGCAATTTCCAATAAAGGCGCTGTAGCCTGGCTGATTGGCATTGTACTCACCGGGTTTTATGTGTTGTTATATTGGTATCCCCAATACCTCGGCCTTGGAACAATGGATGTGCCCAGCAGCGGATTGGTCGGCTTTTTCGATCCGCTCAGCAAGTTGCTCAACGGCAATCCGGCCAGCCAGTGGTTTGTTTATGGCACACTTTATACAGTGGCCATCCTGGCGATGGGCTATAAGTTCATCCTCAAATACCGCCACAACCGCTATCAGGTGGTGCGCACCATTTCGGTGATGTTTTTCCAGACGGGTTTTGCGTTTCTCATCCCCGAATTGCTGGAGCGCCTGAACAGCGGCAAGCCTTATTTCGATAAGGATCTGAAAAATATGTGGCCGCTGAACTACGATTTTTTCTTCGACTGGCACCTCGGCAACCTGTTGAAAGGCGGCAACTTTGGCCTGTTTATGCTCATTTTTGGGGTGGCGATGATTTTCCTGATTTCGCCCATCTTGACCTATTTTTACGGCAAACGCTGGTACTGCTCCTGGGTGTGCGGTTGCGGCGGCCTGGCGGAAACGGCGGGCGATCCCTTCCGGCAATTGTCTGACAAAAGCCTGAACGCCTGGAAAATAGAACGCTGGCTTATCCACAGCGTTTTGGTTTTCGTGACCCTGATGACAGTGGCAGTTATTTATTCCTACTTAGCGCAAAACGATGGCAAGCTCTGGCTCGACAAAGATACTTTTGCCTGGGGAACAGCCGCATTTTTCCTGCTGGTTGGCGGATTGGTTTTCGCTTTCCGCAAACGCTTTGAGGGGTTGAAAGACCAAACCGCCTGGTTGGTCGGCGGGGTATTGGTCATCATCGGCGGCATCCTGCTCATCAATACTTTTTCGGATGCAAAACACATCCTGTTCATCAACAGCTACGACCTGCGTAAAGTGTACGGTTTCCTGATCGGCGCTGCTTTTTCGGGCGTGGTGGGCGTCGGGTTTTATCCGCTGATGGGTAGCCGGGTGTGGTGCCGTTTCGGGTGTCCGATGGCGGCCATTCTGGGTTTGCAGCAAAAATTCTTCTCGCGCTTCCGCATCACGACCAACGGCGGGCAGTGTATTTCCTGCGGCAACTGCTCCACCTACTGCGAAATGGGCATTGACGTGCGCGCTTATGCGCAACGCGGCCAAAACGTGGTGCGCGCCTCCTGTGTGGGTTGCGGCATTTGTGCGGCGGTTTGCCCGCGCGGCGTCTTGAAATTGGAAAATGGCTCCACCGACCTCAGTGCAAGGACGGACGAGACAAGGACGATTCGGATTGGGAAGGAGGGGGTGAGTTTGATGTAACCACTCCTTGGCCAACAGCGCCTGTTTAGCCGAGCCGTTAAAACCCTCCGCTACCCCAAAACCGAGTAACGAAAGTAGTACAACATTTTTGAAATTTCCAAAAAACCAAGGCAGGCAATAAGAAAAACCGTTCTTGTTGAAACTCACTGAAAGGCAGGATGTTATCTCAAAAATCGTGGTCGCCCATACGCATGAGCGACCACGGTTAAAGCGTAAAATGTGATCCCGACAGGACTATTCCTTGTTGTTGATTATCAGTCATTTAAATGCTGTTTTTTGAACCCGGTGACTAAAGTAGTACAACATTTTTTAGGGGTTGGAAGGGCCTTGGGGTGCTTTTTTCATGGTGAATGATAATCGGCGGGCTGAACCCGCATGGGGCGTGTGCAGCCAAAGGCTGTGACGAGCAGCGCAGTATTTAAAATGAAGAGGTTGGAAAGACATGGAACTTCGGCACGAGCGGGTTGCCCCCGATCAATACCTGTTTTATATGCCATTTTTGTATTCCCTTTTTCCTTTAAAGATAGGTAGATAACACTTCTTTACACAATTCCCTGAATCCTTTTTTGCACAGTCGGTGCTGCGGCACTAGCGGGG
>JALHRK010000038.1 GCA_022841505.1 Saprospiraceae bacterium
CGTGATGCGCCCGTCGGTTGCTCCGGCTGCGGTGCCGGTTGCTGTTGCGGTAAGCCCCAAAGATGCAGGGCAACGCTTGAGGTTGATGTTGTCAAAATCAAACCAGTTGTCGCCGCTACCCCAGGTGGCAATAAATTGGACCCGGATACTTTCACCTGCGTAATCGTCTAAGCTGAGACGAACCGTTTGGAACGCCGCTGACGGGGTATGGTTTGTAGCGTCAATAGTGTGAAACAGGGTGTAATTATCCCCGCAGTCTGTTGAAATAAAGACTTCAATTTTATCTCCAGGACCCGGGATAAAAGGGTCAACGCCGGCAAACCACACGGTGAGGCGGTAATCAAACAACAAGCTGTCGCCTGTTTCTACCGGACCATATACCGAGGTCGTTAAATTCAATGTCTGATCGCCGGAGTAGATGTTGTCTCCGAATACGAAAGTTGGGTTGTTGTGTGAACCGGGGGCATAGACTGCGAAGAATTCTTCCGTCGTCCAGCCAACTGGCAAAGCCCCGCCTTCAAAGTCTTCCACAAAAGGCAGTTCGATTGAAGTTGAGAAGATAAATGACGTTGTGTCATTCAGCGAAAAATCATCCGGGAAGGACGTCCAGACTACAATTTCGTAGCTGCCGGCGCCAGAAGAATTGAAAGGCACGGTAAAGGTATAAGTGATCTGTTGATCTGCTGCAATGCTAACCGGAATTGTTTCCGTTACAACCGCTCCGCCGTTTATCTGGTAAGAAACATCAAATCCCGTTTGAGTAACTGTTCCGAAGTTAAGTACTGTGACGCTGACCTGATCCAGTGCGTCGCCGCAAATGTCCACCGCAGTGTGGTTGGCCGTTACCGCGCCAAGGTCGTTGGCCAAAGGCGTGGAAATGAAAATGTTGTCAACAGCCATCCCTTTGTTGACCACTGAAGGATCGGAAGAGAAAACAAAGCGGAGGGTCACATTTGAGAACCCAGCCACACCTGTCAACGTATTATAAGCGGTAGCCCAACCGGTGAATCCGCCGGTGCCGTCCCACCACTGGTTGCCGGCATCGTTGTACCAGTTCAGGCCAGTGCCGCTTGTTCCAACTTTGGTCCAGGCAGAATCGGGGTGAAGCCGCATTTCTAACCAGCCTTCGTCGCAACATGCTTCTCCATCGAAGAACAGCGAAAAGGTCAGGCGCGGATCTTCCGTAAAGCCTGAAAAATCGTAGCAGGGAGAAATCAGATATGAAAGCTCGCTGTCGTTATGATCACCGGCAAGGTTGGTCACCCAGGCGTTCGAACCGCTGGCTGCGGCAGGAAGGTCAGCGCTTGCAGGCGTTCCAAAATCCCACGAAGAATTGACAGAGCCTTCTCCTACCCGCCAGCCACCTTTACCGTCTTCATAATTGTTGTAGTGCGGAAACTCCGAAATGATCGGAACACTGGTGACCAGCACCCGGGTGGTATCGTTGGTGAGGTCTGAATCGCCGGAAAGTTCCGTCCAGGAAAGAATTTCATATTCGCCTGGTTCCGAAAAATCGAACGGCGTGTCAAACTCAATGGTATAAATACTATCCTTACCCAATACACCAGTAAACAAACCGTCAACAGGTTGGCCAACCGGAATGAATACCCCATTGATACTGAACTGGAAAGGGATGAGCGATTGCGGCGTACCTCCATAATTACGGAGCGTTACCGTAATGTCTTCAAAACTTAACCCGCATCCGGTTTCCGGCGTTGAGATATTTGAAACCCCCGTATCTTCAGACCACAGGGTCATAAAACTGAACGGGCCGATGGTCGTGCTGGTATCGCCATTGGCGCAAAGCACGGAAATATAGAAATCATAAGCCGTATGTTCCTCAAGGCCGTTCAACCGGATGTGGTTGTCTGCTACAGATGCCGTAGCGCCGGTGCCGGGGGTAAATCCGGTCGTGTCGTATTCTACCAAATAAACGCCGTCCGGATCCGAAAACAGCCAGCTGAGGTCTGCCCGGAACGCGCGCACATCATCCACCGACACGGTGGAAGGCGGGACTGCCGGACACGCCGGGCATTCCAGGGTGGCAGAGAACACTTCGCCCGCCGCAGGTCCGGGGCCATCGCTGAACAGAAGGAGATTGTCGGCATCGTAGAAAAAATAGGTTACTTCAGTAGGCCAGTTGCCTACAAGATAATTGAAAGTAACCACATCGCCGCTTGTTATTGTGATATCGAAAGACCGGAAGAAACCGTCGTCGTCAAAACCGTTCAGGGTGTAAACCGTCGGGACGCCGTTTATTTCGATGGTCAGCGAGGCGCCATTCCAGCCGTCGCCAAAACTGTCGAACAAATCCAGCCGGTACTGGCAGGATAACTGCCCCTGTGCGCTGAAAGAGGTCAGCAGGAATAAAAAAACACCAAGTGTAAAATGCCACTTCATAAGCGATAGTTTTGATATTTTCACTAAAAGCAAACTTACGTCCATTACAGGACAATCCAATGATTTTGCGGTCATTAAATACGACTGCGTCGTCATTCCGACCGTTTTAATGGTTACACCTGTCATACGCAGGATGATCGTCAAAGTTAGGCAGGAGGGTTCAAATAGGGAAAAATATTTTTACTTAACCCCCTGAAACGGGTAAAGTTTGCTCAATTTGCTTCAATAGGTGCGTTGCAGCGCGCAATCCTTTGACTTCATCGCGCACCAGAATGAGGCTGCGATTGGATTGTTTCAGACTCAAACCCTGTGCTTTTCCTTTTTCGCCCACATAGCTGAGGATGTGCTTAAAAACCGCACTTTCGTAGTAAGGAGACTGCGGGTTTTCTACGAAATAACAACGCAACTTGCTGTTTTTCAGTACAACGCGTTCAAAGCCTAAGCTTTTGCAAACCCACCGCAAGCGCAGCCCCTCAAACAACTCTTTCGCTTCTTTCGGCAGACGGCCAAAGCGGTCGGCCAATTTTTCTTCGAATTTTACAATGCCTTCTTCATTTTCAATGGCATCGAGCTCGGTATACAGGCTCAGGCGCTCCTGGGTACTTTCCACGTAGGCATCGGGCAGCAACATTTCTGCGTCGGTCTCGATTTGTACGTCGCGCACAAATTTCCGATCCTTTTCCAAATCTTCTTTGAAAAGATCCCGAAACTCATTTTCCTTCAACTCCTGAATGGCTTCGTCCAAAATGCGCTGAAAGGTTTCAAACCCGATTTCAGAAATAAATCCGCTTTGTTCTGCGCCCAGCAGGTTGCCCGCGCCCCGGATGTCCATGTCGCGCATGGCAATGGAGAAACCGCTGCCCAGCTCAGAAAACTCTTCCAGCGTGTGCAGGCGCTTGCGGGCATCGGTGGACAGGGTGGAAAGCGGCGGACTAAACAGGTAGCAAAACGCTTTTTTATTGGAACGCCCCACCCGGCCCCGCAACTGGTGCAGGTCGCTCATGCCAAACTGGTGCGCGTTGTAAATCATGATGGTGTTGGCGTTGGCAATGTCGAGGCCGGTTTCGATGATGTTCGTACAGACCAATACGTCGTGCTGGCGGTCAATGAAAGCAAGCAGGGTTTCTTCCAGCAGGTGTGCCTCCATTTGTCCGTGCGCCACTGCCACGTCAATATCCGGGCAAAGACGCCGGATGTGCGCGGCGGTCTCCTGCAAAGTTTTGACCCGGTTGTGTACAAAAAAGACCTGCCCGCCGCGGTTGACTTCGTAATAAATGGCGTCGCGGATCAATTCATCGGTTGCCACCCGCACTTCGGTGTGGATGGGTTGCCGGTTGGGCGGCGCGGTGCGGATGACCGACAGGTCGCGCGCGGCCATCAGCGAAAATTGCAGGGTGCGCGGAATGGGCGTGGCCGTCAGCGTCAGCGTATCCACATTCACCCGCAGGTTGCGCAGTTTTTCTTTGGCGGAAACGCCGAATTTTTGCTCTTCGTCCACCACCAGCAAGCCCAGGTCTTTAAACTGCACTTCACTGCTCAGGAGCGCATGCGTGCCGATGATGATCTCGATTTTGCCGTTTTTCAGGTTCTCAAAAACCTGTTTTTTCTCTTTTGCAGAACGGAAGCGGTTCACGTAGTCAATGGTGACGCCGAACTCCTGGAGCCGTTCCGTGAAGGTCTTGTGGTGTTGCAGGGCAAGGATGGTGGTCGGCACCAGCACAGCCACCTGTTTGCCTTCGGTCACCGCTTTGAACGCTGCACGGATGGCCACTTCCGTTTTTCCGAAACCCACATCGCCGCAAATGAGGCGGTCCATCGGGTAGGGTTTCATCATGTCATCTTTCACATCGTTGGTGGCCTTGAGCTGGTCGGGGGTGTCTTCGTAAATGAAGGAGGCCTCCATTTCATTTTGCAGGTAACCGTCGGGGGCGCAGGCATAGCCTACCGAAGCGCGGCGTTTGGCGTAGAGCTTGATGAGTTCGCCGGCAATGTCCTTGACCTGTTTTTTTGTTTTGTTTTTGAGGTTTTTCCAGGCTTCCGAACCGAGTTTGCTCAGTTGCGGCTCCGTGCCGTCTTTGCCGACGTAGCGCGCTATTTTGTGCAGCGAATGGACGCTGACGTAGAGGATGTCGTTGTTTTTGTAAAACAGCCGCACCGATTCCTGCTGGTGGCCGTTGATGTTGATTTTTTCCAGCCCTGAAAATTTGCCCACGCCGTGGTCAATGTGCGTGACAAAATCGCCGGGCTGCAGTTCGTTCAGCAGTTTGACATTCAACGCTACATCGCGGGTGAAGCCCTGCCGCAGCTTGTAGCGGTGAAAACGGTCGAAAATCTGGTGGTCGGTATAACACGCCACTTTCAGATCGAGGTCAATGAACCCGAGATGGATCGCTTTGGTGACCGGCTGGAATTGCACATTGGCCTGCAGGTCTTCAAAAATGGCGTAGAAACGCTCGATCTGTTTGGGGTTCTCCGTAAAAATGAAATTGCTGATGCGTTGCTCCGCATTTTTGGTCAGGTCCTTGATGAGCAACTCGAAGTGTTTGTTGAAAACCGGTTGCGGCCCGGCTTTGAATACCACTTTTTCAGACAGCTTGAAATCTGCGGGCACGTCTTTCAAAAACAACACCGGAAAGCGTTGGATGCCAGCCACCACCTGAGCTGGGGTGGTGAAAGCGCCGTCGCGAAAAATTTCGGCGAGCTCGCTTTCGTCAATCAGGGAAACCGTTTTCCGGAATTCGGCAGCTTTTTCAAAACAGGTTTGCAGCCGCTCAATGATTTGCTGAAAATCGCGCACCCAGATGACCGTATCAGGTTTTAACACCTCGAACAAAGCCGTTTTTTGCGCTTTGGAAAACTTGGTATTGATGTTGGGAATGATGGACACCCGCCCGATGTTTTGCACCGACAACTGGGTCAGTGGATCGAACGTCCGGATGCTTTCTACGTGGTCGTCGAACAGTTCAACACGGTAGGGGTATTCGTTGCCGTAGGTGTAAATGTCCACGATGCCGCCGCGCACGGAAAACTGCCCGGGTTCGTACACAAAATCTTCGCGCCGGAAGCCGTATTCCAGCAGTACTTCAAAGATGGTGTCCACCTGCACCGTTTCGTTTACGGTCAAATCAATGCGGTCGGCCTCGAGGGCTGCGGGCGATACCACCTGCTCGAACAGCGCTTCCGGATAGGTGACCACAATTTCTCCGTTGGCGACAGACGTGGCGATTTTATTGATGGTTTCAGTGCGTTGCAACACGTTGGTGTTGTTCAGCGCCTCGAAGTTGGTGGGTCGTTTGAACGAATCCGGGAAAAAGTAGACCGGCTTTTTTTCGAGGAGGTTGGCCAGCGTATTTTGTATGTAGGCGGCTTCTTCCTTGTCGTCGGCGATGAAGAGGTGGCTACAGGGGCGGGCGCGGTACAGTCCCGACAAGACAAAGCATTCCTGCGATCCGCTCATTCCCGATAATTGAAACCGGGGCGAGTCAAGGATTTCCAGATTCTGCGCCATGCGGCGCACTTGCGGGCTTTCGCTGTAGCGAAGCAACAATTGCTCTAATGCATTCACGGTGCGAAAATACGATGTTTCCTTTTGGTAAAAGCGAATTTGTTTAGCGAATTATTTAATACAAAAATTTTATAACAATAATTAGACGGCAAACAATTTTGTTTTTATTTTTGCACCACTATTCTTTTTCAACTCTTTGGACAACGTGCAAATTCCGGATTATTTCGCCGTCTCGCGGCAGATTTTTCCGTGGAAAATGGTCTTGTATTTTTTTAACCATATGCACGAGTGTTATGAATTTCAAAAATCTTCTCCACCAACTCCGCCAAACGCACGACCTGCTACAGCAACGGGCTGTGTCGGCCATTAGTCAGGGTTTAGTTGTCCGCAATTGGCTGATCGGACATTACCTTGTAGAATTTGAACAGCATGGTCAGGACTATGCTCAATACGGCGAGCGGCTGCTTTACCGGCTCTCGGACGAACTATCTGCCGGCGGTATGAAAGGCATGTCGTATACAAACCTGACGTTGTACCGGAAGTTTTATCTGACGTATCCGCACTTGGCGGGCTTAGTGATTAAATTTCTGCCTGTTGACATAAATCTTCAGGCACTGCCTGAAGATTTGGAAGGGTGGAAACTCTCGCCAGAAATACTAATAAAAAAACTGACTTTCACTCATTTTGTCGAACTACTCAAAGTAGAAGATCCCATTAAAAGGCTTTTTTATGAAATAGAATGCATCAAAGGAGACTGGAATTACCGCCAGCTTCACCGCCAGGTCGGTAGCCTCCTTTACGAACGAACCGGCCTCTCACTAAATAAAGAAGCGCTGTTGGCGCAAATCCAAGGAACCGGCAGTTTGCCCGACCCTGCCAGCCTCATCCGGGAATCCTATGTATTTGAGTTTTTGGAGTTAAAAATGGAAGAAGCCTTCCCGGAAAGTACCCTTGAAAAAGCCTTGCTCGACCACTTACAACAATTCTTACTCGAATTGGGCAACGGGTTTTGCTTCGAAGCCCGTCAAAAGAGCTTTCTTATTGATGAACGTCGCTACAAAATTGACCTTTTGTTTTACCACCGTATCCTGAAATGCCATGTAGTGGTGGATTTAAAAACCCGTCCATTCAAACCCGAAGACGCCGGACAGATGAACTTTTACCTCAACTACCATCGGGAAAATATCCTGATCAATGGCGACAACCCGCCTGTCGGCATCATCCTTTGCACCTGGAAAAATGAAGCAGTCGTGCGTTACGCCACCGGCGCGCTCGACAACCCGCTTTTTGTCAGCAACTACTTGCTGCAATTGCCTGATGAAGGTGTGCTACGCGATTTTTTAATCAGGGAGTGGAAACGGATGGGAGGACTTGAAGACGAGCAGGCAAAGCCTGGGAAATTGTAGACACATGGTCTTCCGACACGTCGGAATGCGGAGTAGGGAAAAATATAACAATAATTTGACGAAACGCGATTTTGTTGTTATCTTTGCCCCACTATTCTTTTTCCTTTTTCTAAAATTCATTGGACAACGTGCATCAATTCGGATTACTGCCTCAAAAGGCGCAGCAATCTGCAGGGGTTTGTATTCTATTTTACAAAACAATAAATACCCGAAGCATGCACTTTGAGACCCTCCATCATCTACTGCGCCAAACGCACCTCTTGTTCAAACAACGCGTTGCAGGCGTCCTGAGCCAAAGTTTGGTGATTCGCGACTGGCTGACCGGACACTACCTCTTGGAATTTGAACAAAAAGGCTTAGACAATGCCCAATACGGTGACCGATTGCTGCATCGCCTTGCTGAGGAATTAGCCCAAAGAGGCCTGACAAGCATGTCGCCCGCCGACCTGGCCGGGCGCCGGGCGTTTTATTTGACGCACCCGCAGTTGGCACCCGAAATTGCAAAACTTTCCGAAATGCTCGCTGAAGAGAGCCGCATCACCCAACAATTTCAAGCCCTGTCGGAGGATGCTGACGCCTGGACGCTGCCTGCTGATGCGCTATGCAAAACTTTGTCCGGCGAAATGAATCTAAAAAATGCCCTGCTCGATCGCCTGCAACAATTCCTGCTCGGCCTGAATACGGGTTTTTGCTTCGAGGCCCGGCAAAAAAGCTTTCTGACGGGTGCGCGCCACTACAAAATTGACCTGTTGTTTTACCACCGCATCCTGAAATGCCCCGTTCTGGTCGTCCTGAGAACCCACCGGTTCAAACCTGAAGACGCCGTGCGAATGAATTTTCACCTCCGTGCCCACCGCGAAAACAGCCTGGCAGAAGGCGACAACCCACCGGTTGGCATCATCCTGTGCACCTGGAAAAGCGGAGTGGTGGTGCGTTATGCCACCGGCGCGGTGAAGGAGCTAAGTTTGGTCAGGCGCTATATGGAGCAATTGCCGCAGGATGGGGCGCTGCGGGATTTTTTGATGCGGGCAAAACCCTATGAATTAGGAGACACATAAGCCAGTCCCCACAATGCCTGAACAAATAGTCTCCCCATTGGAACAAATAGTCAACCTGGTGGAACAATTACTCCACTCCTCTGAACAAATGGTACCCCGTGTTGCGGGCCATTGCCCTGCATTTTTGTGGCTGAAAGCAATGCGAGTCGTTGCGGCATTTTTTACAACAAATATTATGAGCCATGAAAAAGAACCCGGTCATCCATCTGTTATTTGCAGCGTTGTGCTGGTTTAATTCCTATTTGCCTTCACAAGCGCAGTTCGATTCCGGCGCAACGGCACTCACAGAGGCCAAAATGGTGGACCGCGCCTGGCATTTGTCCAGCAAAAAAGACAACAACCCGCTCGTGCGGGCATCAGGCAATATTTTGTTTGCGAACAATAATACCATTAACGCCGCGAGCACTTTTATAATAGACGACGGCCCCAAAGACAACAAATGGTGGACTTCAGATATCCGCTGGTTTCACATCAAAAGCCAGAGCACCGGCCAATACCTCACAGTACAGGGCAATGTGCCGGGCGTTGCGGTGACCCTGGCCCCACTAATTGAAGGCGAAGGCGGGCTGATCTATCCGCAACAATTCAGGCTTGTGCCCACGATAGAGCCGGGGTGGTACAAATTGCGCTCCCGCATGAGCCAGGGCGGGCCTGATCTCGTACTGGAAATTAATGCTTCAGGGCAACTCATCGCAGACAGCCCAAAAGCGGATCCGTCCGCAGAACAAAAATTTGCGTTCAACCTGGCTTTACCAGGAGGCAGCCGGTACGCCATCATCAGTAATTCCAACCGTCACTTTTTTAGCGACAATGGCATCCTTGCGGAAGGAACGCCTGCGGTACACATCAAAAACGCCAACGTGTCTGTTGTTTGGCAGTTTCAGGCTGCCGGGGGGGGGTATTACCGCCTTTACAATACATTGACCAAGCTATACTTAGCCCTTCCAGCCGGAGGAGGGAACGGCTCCGGGCTCATCATGACAACATCCACCGGAACCAATTCCCATTGGCAATTGATCAGGAACAACAATTCTTTTTTTATCGCGCACAGATCCAATGTGGGATTGATCATCAATATGAACAACAACCCCGGCAGTGGTAATCCGCTTTATTGTACCATTGGGGGCGTTGTCGGCAGAGAATGGATCCTATCGCCACTGCCAAATGAACTGACCCCCGCATCGGGGAACTTCGACCGGATAGCTGATGGAGATTTGGAGCTCAGCTGTGCCCCCACATATGGCACGATCTTCAAAAAAGGATTGATCGAGCGTGTGGGGCTAAATCCTGAAAATACAGAACCCTATTTTACCTTTATCCGCGAGGCCATTGCCGCCGAAGCGGGCGCTGGTCAAGTAGATGAATTGCTCATTCGGTTTGATTTAAATAACCCGGGGCATCGGGTTGATCTCGCACTTATGGTACGCAAATACATCACCGAAGTGCTGCCGCTCATTGACCGCAATACCTGGTCGCCCGAAACGAATCAGGCTGTTTCTGAATACGAAGAAAAGGTTCGGGCGGTTCGGTTAGATCATGCCAATCGCATCACGGCAGCCTGGACGGCCTATTCAGAACAATTTGCAACCGAAACCATGGGCTTTTCACAATTGATTGCCAACATTGATGCGGGTGGATTCGTGTGGCCGGAAATTTATCCGTTGCAAGGCACCCAGGCAGATCTGACAGCGGACTACACGGTAGCAGCAAATTCTTTCGGATACCGGAATAACGCCATCGTCGGCTCTACTTTCATTGGCGTTTCTGTGGCGTTAGGGGCATCTAATGTTGCGGCTTCTTCTGCACTTTTTTCCTATTTATCAGGGTTGGCCTCTGATGGGCTCATTACGATTACGGCCTCATTCAGCATTTACAATACGGTTGTTAATTTGGCTCCGCCAATTGCAATTGGCGTAATAGCGGCTACCAGCATCGCCGTTAAGGCCATGGAAGTTTCAGAATTGCAGGAGTTGCTTGGCGAAATCGACTTCCAGGTAGCTGCGGCGTCGGCTCCCGTTTCGCTTAATGAAATTATGAGCGGTCTAAACCTGGTGGATCGCACAAAATTGCTTTCCGACCTTGATTATTTGATCGGCTCGCCAGTCACCAATGGCTTCCAGTTCAACACGGACGACAATTTTTATCAGCCGCCTTTTACGCTTAATTGCCTGACCAACGTCACCCTTTCCTTAGACGCAACCGGCGTCGCAACACTGACTCCGGCGATGTGCGGTTCCGTATCCCAGAGCTGCGGCACCGCGATGCTGTACTTTCTAACGAAAAGCCAATTCGATTGCGACGATCTCGGCGTCAATCAGGTCATCTTCGTGGCTCGCAACAAAGTGGACGAAAACGCCAGTGATTTTTATGTCCAAAGATGCACCCTGACAGTGACTGTAGTAGATGAAATCGCCCCCACCATCACTTGCCCCGACAACCAAACCCTGGCGCTTGGCGCCAACTGCTCCGCTGTTTTGCCGGATTATACCGGTCTGGCTCCCCAGGTAAGCGACAACTGCGGCCAGGTCACCGTCACCCAATCGCCTGAAGCCGGAACCGTTGTTTCTGACGGAGGCGATATGACGGTTACGTTGAGGGTTTTTGCTGCAAACGGCGTAACAACTACTTGCACGTTCACCGTCACCAAAGTGGACAATACCCCACCACTCGTCGTTTGTCCGCCTACTCAAACACTCGAGTTGGCCTCCGACTGCACCGCAACAATACCCGATTACCGCCTGCTCTCCACCACTTTCGATGCTTGTGGCATCAGCAGCGTAACCCAATTGGCGCCTCCTGGTTTCCCGGTTTCCGGCGCTGGCGACATCACGGCCATACTGATCGTAACCGATGCAAACAACAACACTGCTGAGTGCAGCTTCACCATTACCAAAGTAGACAACACGCTGCCAGTGGTACAGTGCTTTCCGCAAACCCTCACCTTCAATGGCGAAACGCAGCTTGTTCTAAACGCCGATGACTTCGTGGATGCCTCCGACCATTGCGGGGTAGCCAGTATAGACCTTTCTCCTTCAGTCATTACCTGCGCCCAGATTGGTCAAACCATCACTGTGACAGCTACCGTGACCGATATCAATGGAAATAAATCCACTTGCACCAGCCAGGTCACCGTGACCGGCCTGCCTTGCGGCTGGATTCAAAATCCGGACGGTGTGAATTGCGCTAATGGCAGCAGCAACGCTTATAACCCGGCCAACGGCGTATGGACCGCCACCAGCACCAACTGTTATTCGGCCAATTTAAACAGCGACGCTGCGGCTTTTGCTCAACGCACACTTTGTGGCGACGGCAGTGTCACTGCTCAGGTAACCAGCATCTCCGGCGCGATGGGATGGGCGGGCATCGTCATGCGCGAAAGCAGCGACGCGGGCGCAAAAAAAGCGCAGTTGATCACCAACCTGAGCAGCCTGAACCGCCAGGAATTCCGCACCACAACGGGCGGACAGGCCATGCCGCAGCAGCTTGCAAGTCAGAATCGCTTCTGGTTGCGCATCGTGCGGACGGGCAACCAGTTCAGTATGTATGCTTCGCCCAACGGACAATCCTGGTTTTTTATCGGAGCGCAAAACATCGCAATGGGCGCCTGTATTCAGGTCGGCTTAGTCGCAACCAATGCCACTGCAAACAGCACCCTGACGGCCACTTTTGCGAATGTGAGCTTTGGAGGTGGTGGCAGCAACCTGGCAGCTCCTGCTGATGGTGATGGTGTCGTAAGGGCAAATAATTATTTGCCCCAACCTTTGCCCCAACCGTTGCCCCAACCCGATTTCAGCGTATTCCCCAACCCGACGAAAGGGGAAGTAACCGTGGATTTAAGCGCTTATGAAAACCGCCAGGTTCGGCTGGAAGTGTATGATGTGCAAGGCAAAAGATTGAAAGTCCTGGAAGTGGATACTGCAGAAACAACAACTGAACGGCTGGATCTTTCGGCTTATCAGAACGGCATTTACCTCATTCGGGTGAAAACGGTAGGGGCAGAAAATGTTCAACCCCAACCGGATGCGACGAAACGGATAGTGCTGCAAGGGAGTCAGCGGCCCTAAAACCTGTTCCATCGTTTCCTAATACGACAAAACGGTCACAATGTACGAGGCTTCAAAACTTCGTTTTCGTTGTGGCCGTTTTGCCGTTTTGCAAAAAAAATCGCGGCGATAAGGCTATAAAAACAGACCTGTTGGGTCGAAACAGAATTGGACAAACCAGCCAGGTATTGGAATAATCAAATTGACTATTGTTGTTTTACTTAAAAAACATTCTGCTATATTATTACAATGCAAACTATAATTTTACCTTTGAAAGCAGATGTCTATACATCAAAGCAAAACGATTTTATTAACCAACTAAACACACGATTTATGAATTCCATTCTTGGCTTAGGCAAGTATCTGTTCGCCATTCCGTTTGCGGTTTTTGGCGTTTTCCACTTCATGAATGCCGATGCAATGTCCGGTATGGCTTTTGGCAGCCCTATTCTGGTCTATATTTCCGGCGCAGGCTTGGTCGCCGCTTCCGTCAGCATGCTCATTGGCAAGTTCGATAAACTGGCTGCTGTATTGCTCGCTGTACTTTTACTCATCTTTGTTTTTGCCATCCACCTCAAAAGCGCATCCGCTGGAGATTATAGCGGATTGCTCAAAGATGTTGCTTTAGCTGGCGCTGCACTGATGTATGCCGGCACAAGCGCAAAGGATTCTTCCGTCATTGGCTGATGTGTCAAGTATTTTTTTGACTCAATAATACAAGTGTTGCCCATGCGGAGTGGTTTTCCACACAAGTAGAGACTATTGCGCATTGGCGTTCTAACATTCACTATGCACACCACTCTTATGCACCCATTGCTAACCTGGCAGTCGGGTGCATATTTTTTTCCGTAGCTTTGCCGGATACCGGGCAAATTCACCATGCGCTACTTCGCAGAGTTATCGTATCAAGGCACGCACTATTTTGGCTGGCAAAGACAGCCAGGCCAAATCAGCGTGCAGGAAACGCTGGAACAGGCTTTTTCGACTATTCTGGGCGTTCCCATCGCAATGACCGGTTGTGGTCGCACCGATACCGGCGTTCATGCCCGGCAATATTTCGCCCATTTTGATTGCGAAAAAGCGCTCCCCGAAGCTTTTGAACGCCGCATGAACAAGTTTTTACCCTCTGATATTGCCATTCACCGCATCATTCCAGTGCATCCGGAGGCTCACGCGCGCTTCGATGCTTACCAGCGCAGCTATGAATACCACCTCAGTTTTCGCAAAATGCCGTTTGAACAAAACACCTGCTACTGGTATGGCCACGCGAATCGTCCCGATCCTGACCTCGTACAATCCACTGCGGCATTGCTAACCGCTTATTCAGAATTTTTTCCTTTTTGCAAAAGCGAAGGCGCCGCTAAAACCATGCACTGCGAGCTGACCCGGGCAGAATGGATTTTCGACGACGAAGCCGACCGGTGGGTATTGCACATCACCGCCAACCGCTTCCTGCGCGGCATGGTGCGCTTAGTGGTGGGCATGTGCCTCAATGTGGGCCTCGGGAAAACCAGCCTCGATGAAGTCCGCCATGCTTTAGACACCCAAACCCTGCTGAAAAAAAGCCAAAGCGCGCCGCCGCAGGGACTTTTTCTTACGGAGGTGTTGTACCCCTATTCCTTTTAAAAAGTGTCATTGATGAGGTAGAAACCCACCATACTATCCCTTTTTGCCGTAACTTGCACCGGCATAGTGTATACAGCCCAATGCGATCTATCCTGCCTTATGCGGGACAAGTTGTGGTAAAAAATAAAACATCATGAGTGAATTCAAGCAAGTCGTAAAAGAAGGCGCTGAAAAAGTGGTGAGCAAAACCAAACGCGTATTAAAAATAGTGCTGGTGCTTGCTTTGGTAGCAGGTGCATTGACAGTCTGGGTCTGCACCTGGACGTACAGCGATGGCGTTCGATCGGGCTACCTGATGAAAGCCTCGTACAAAGGTGTGGTTTTCAAAACCTACGAAGGGCAACTGAATCTTGCGCAGGCACAATACGGCGCGCCACCGCTGATCTGGGAGTTTTCCGCAAAAAACAGGGAGGTCTATGACCAATTGTTGAAGCTGGAAGGCAAGCAGGTGAGCCTCCACTACCGCGAGCCATACAAAGTATTGCCCTGGCAGGGAAAAACCGGCTACATCGTAGACAAGGCGGAATTGTCCGGAGGCCCGGCCAACTGATCGAAATCCCCTGATCGTTTATGAATCGGGAGTTTCTGGCGCACCTGTTTTTTCTGATTTTCATCAACCTGCTGATCAAGCCGTTTTACATTTTCGGCATTGACCGGGCTGTGCAAAACGCCGTAGAACCCGGCGCGTACGGCCTTTATTTTGTGCTGTTTAATTTTACTTACCTTTTCCAGATCATCAACGATTCGGGGATTCAGAATTACAACAACCGCAGCATTGCGCAGCACCCGAATCTGATTGGCAAATATTTCCCGAATATACTGGCGCTCAAAGGGCTGTTGTCGCTGGTTTACCTGCTCGTGCTGGCCCTTGCCGGCTGGGCAGCGGGCTACCTGCCCCAATACGGCGGCTGGTTGATCTGGATTGCGTTCAACCAAATCCTCAACTCCCTCATTCTTTTTTTGCGGACGAACGTGTCGGGCCTGGGACTGTACCGCTTCGACGGCTGGTTTTCGGTGGCCGATAAAATCCTGCTGATTGTGATTTGCGGAATTTTGTTGCTGCAACACCCGGAAGGATTCCAGATCGAGTGGTTCATTTACGCCCAAACGGCCTCTTTAGCAGCAACGGCAGGCATCGTCGGGGCATTCGTGGGCGGCAAAATCGGGCGTATCCGGCTGCGTTTCCAGCCCGCCTTGCTATGGGTGATTGCCCGCGAAAGTTACCCCTATGCCTTAGTGGTGCTGCTGATGACCATTTACACCCGCGTGGATGCGGTGATGATCGAACAACTTCTGCCCGACGGCGCGATTGAAGCGGGCTATTACGCGGGCGCTTACCGTTTGTTGGACGCGGCCAACATGATCGGCTATTTGTTTGCCGCGTTGTTGCTGCCCATGTTTGCGCGATTGATCAAAACCGGCGCAGATATGAGTCCGCTCACCGGCT
Organism: Saprospiraceae bacterium; assembly: GCA_022841505.1. Taxonomy (GTDB): domain Bacteria; phylum Bacteroidota; class Bacteroidia; order Chitinophagales; family Saprospiraceae; genus JABWAJ01. The sequence goes on from JALHRK010000038.1 coordinate 15,486, forward strand.
TCAGCTTCCGGCTCATCTGGGCGGGCAGCGTGGCGCTGGCTGTAGCGATCTGGCCCTTCCGGGCAGCAATCATGGATTTGCTTTATGCGCAGACCGGCGCCACTTCCGGCGATATGCTGGGGTTGCTGATGGTCAGTTTTGTGGCGGTTTGCGGCTCGTACGTGTACGGAACCCTGTTGACCGCCAAAGGCAGCATGCGGCAGATGAACCAGATTTTCCTTTGCGGTGTTTTGGGAAATATCGCCCTGAATGCCGCGCTCATTCCGCACTACAAAGGCGCAGGAGCCGCCGTGGCGACCTGCATCACCCAGGTTGTTGTCTTTTTGGCGCAGGTTTGGCTCGCTTACCGCGAATTGAGCTTGTCGCGCAACCTCAAGCTGATTGCTCAAAGCGCCGGTTCGGTCTTGCTGGCTGTTTTCCTGACCTGGGCCATTGTCCAAATCCCGGGAGAACTGCACTGGACGATCCTGTTTTTGATGTGCGGGGCAGCGAATTTAATTGCTGCTTTATTGATCGGTATGATTCCAATGGGTGGTTTATGGCGTAAATTTTATCTTTAGGGTGTTTTTGACCACATAAGGTTTTGACTTTTTTTCACCACATAGTTCACATAGGACTTTTCACATAGACCACATAGTAACTGCTCCCCGGGGTGCATCAGAACTATGTGGTCTATGTGAAACCATCTATGTGCCCTATGTGGTAAAAATCCATTTTCATCGGCTACCACAACTCCACCATGACGACTGAAGATTTTAAGCAGCTATCCGACACCATTCCCAAAGAGCCGGGCATTTACCGGTTTATGAGTCCGGAAGGCGTCATTTTATACGTGGGCAAGGCCAAAAACCTGCGCAACCGCCTGTCGTCGTATTTTGGCGAACGCCAGGATCGGGCCCAAAAAACCCGCGTGATGGTGAAGCACGCCGGGTACATCGAATTCATGGTGGTGGAATCGGAAACTGACGCGCTGCTGCTCGAAAGCACCCTCGTTAAAGAGCACCAGCCGCGCTACAACGTGATGCTGAAAGACGGCAAAACCTACTCTTACATCTGCATCAAAAACGAGCGTTTCCCGAGGGTGCTGATCACGCGCTATGTGGTCCGCGACGGCTCTACTTACTTTGGGCCATACACCTCCAAGCTTCGGGTGCGCGTCATCCTGGACCTCCTCAAACAACTGTTCCCGCTGCGCACCTGCACCTTCAACCTTCAGGAAGACGCCATCCGCGCCGGGAAATTCAAAATCTGTCTGGAATATCACATCAAAAACTGCCAGGGCCCCTGCGAAGACTTTGAAGACGAAGCCAGCTACAACCGCAAAATTGAACAGATCAAAAATATCCTGAAAGGCAATTTCAGCGCGGTGGTGAACCATTTTAAATCTGAAATGCAGCAACATGCACAAGCGCTCGAGTTTGAAAAAGCGCAGCAGATCAAAGACAAGCTGACCGCTTTTGAAGACTACCAGGGCAAATCAACGGTCGTCAGCAACACCATCCGCGATGTGGATGTTTTCTCCATCGCCTCGGATGAAAAAGACGCATATGTCAACTACCTCCGCGTGGTGAATGGCGCCATCATCCATACCCATACCCAGGAATTGGTCAAAAACCTCGACGACGACGAAACTGATCTTTTAGCGTACGCGGTGCCGATTATCCGCGAGCGTTTCAGCAGTCTGTCGCCGGAAATCATTGCGCCGTTCAGCATTCCGGTGGCGGAAAAAGAAATTGTAGTGACCGTCCCGAAAATCGGCGACAAAAAGCGCCTGTTGGAATTGTCAGAAAAAAACGTGCAATACCACCTGTTGCAAAAACGCAAGGAAGCCGCCTCGCGCACGCAGCGCCAAACGCCCGCCGAGCGCATCCTCCGAACCCTGCAGGAAGACTTGCACATGGAGGTGCTGCCCATGCACATTGAGTGTTTCGACAACTCCAATATCCACGGCACGCACCCCGTCTCCTCGTGTGTGGTGTTCAAAAACGCAAAACCTTCCAAAAAAGATTACCGCCATTTTAATGTAAAAACCGTGGTGGGCCCCGACGATTTCGCCAGTATGGAGGAAGTGGTCTTTCGCCGCTACCGCCGCCTGCTCGACGAAGAGCAGGCGCTGCCGCAATTGGTGATTATTGACGGGGGCAAAGGCCAGCTCAGCGCCGCCATGAAAAGCATCGAAGCCCTGGGCTTGGTGGGAAAAATGACCGTGGTGGGCATCGCCAAAAAATTGGAAGAATTGTTTTTTCCCGGTGATTCGGTACCGCTGCACATCAACAAAAAATCGGAGTCGCTCAAACTCATCCAGCAGGCCCGCAACGAGGCGCACCGCTTCGCCATCACCTTCCACCGCGATCAGCGTTCCCGCAATTTTACAAGCACCGAACTGACCAACATCGCCGGCGTTGGCGAAAAAACGGCGCAAAAACTGCTTTCCCATTTTGGATCAGCCAAAAAAATCCGGGCGGCCAGTGCGACAGCCATTGCAGAAGTGGTGGGTTTGTCGGTGGCGAAAAAGATTCGGGCGTATTTTGGGGAGGACGAAGCGCCGGAAGCCCCACCAGGTACAAATACGGTGGAAACCCCGTAAAAAAACACCTGAATTATCCCGTTAATTGCCTGCCAATCCCTCCCCTGTTTTTACGCCCCGTATGATTATTCGCTTAGCCGCAGGAATACCCGTTTTTCAAAAACCCGTATTCCTGCGCTTATTTGCAAGCGTCGGTATGCTGAGATTTGCAGTGGGAAGGAATGTTAGAAGTAGTAGAAAAGGCAATTAGCAAGAAGCAAAAGGCAAAACTTGATTGGAACTAAATTGCCCTTTGTCCTCCCGTTGGTACGGGACAAGTTTTGCATTTTGCCTTTTGAAACCTCTTCCAGTTCCTGAAGCTGCTTCTGAAGTACATTCCGAAGCAATGGCAGAGGCCCTCCCACCGCCTCTTAATCTTGTCTGTGTAGCATTCCGGGGTTTTAAAAAAATGAACAATGGTTTAACCAATTAAACCAGTTCAACGAATTTTACAATTTTACCAACCCTGCGTCTGCATCTTGCCTGAAAAAAAATTTCCACAACGCTTGGCTATCAAGTGCTTGAAACTGGTTCGGATGATCCGGATCAGTCTTTAAGCGCCATTTCATTACTTAATCTTTAAACTTTTAGTACAATGAACACCAATGCAAATTGCTGGGTTTCCTTTTGGGAAGACAATGATTACAAAGGCAACACCAGAACTTTTAGCGGCGCACAATCCATTTACGACCTGGCGGAATACGACTACAACAATTCCAGCCAGGAGATGGACGACAGCATCAACAGCCTGAAAACGGGATCTTCCACCTGGATTTGCCTGTTTACGCAGCACAACTTTGAAGGAAGTATTCTGAAAGTGGGACCAAATGGGACGATTAAGGATCTGAACGAATACAAAACACCGACCGGTGGCGATTTCAAAAACTCGATTGTCAGTTTTGTGATGTACGACAGCCAGCCCAATTTCTGGAGTACCAATGTGGACACCAATGCAGGAAGCTGCTGGTTGAAATTGTACGACGGCACGCGCTACACCGGCGAGCGATTTACGCTTTACGGCGCAGGTGATGTGGTGAATGCACTTTGTATTGAAGGATACGGCTTGTTTAATCCGGTTACCAGCTTGTACAGCTATCCCCGATCCCTGACGACCGGGCCAGGCACCTGGGTGGAACTCTACGACGACCTCGATTACAAAAATATGGTGGCTCAGTTTGGTCCGAACAGTTTGGTTTCAGATCTTTCCAGCTACGGCTCCACCACGATCCTGAGTCTGAAAGTATTTGCACAGGCGCCGGATAGCTTCAACCAAAGCGGCCAAACGCCGAATGAAGTCACCACCATCCAAAAATACCAGACCGCAGCAAGTGTGGAAAGCCTGCTGGCAGGCGCGCTGGGTTGTATCCCTGAAGTAGGCAGCCTGATTTCGGGCGTGCTGGATTGCTTCTGGCCAACGGGGCCTGGCACCCAGGAAATCTGGAACGACATGGTCAGCTATATGAACGACCTGATTGAAGACCTGATTGATCAGAACAACCTGGAGTTTCTCAACAATACGCTGGCTGGTTACTATACCTCTATCAACGACTACAACAACTTAGTGCCCGGACAAGATAAAGTCACCAAGCTGATCAGCATCATTGACGACCTGGAAGACGATTCTCCCTATTTCCTGAACCTAAACAATCCGGAAGAAAACCTGACCTATCTGATTCCTTTCGGCAGCATCACCATCGTCATGATGGCGGAATACGCCTACAATTACACGGCCATCAGCGGCGGACAGACGGATCCCAACGCCACTTATGCGAAGACCCGGTTAGACGACTGGATCAGCAAGCTCTCCACAGCTGCAAACCAGGCAAAAGAGACGGCCCTTGCCTGGCGCCTTTCGCAGATTACCATCCGCCAAAGTGGCAGCATTTTTACTGATTATTACTTGGAGGATGCGGTTACCGGATTTTCTCAAAAATTTTCTGAACAAGCTGCTGCTGAGGAAGAAAAAACGCGGTTGACCGACTACATCAATGCACAGTACAACGCCCAGTTAGCTGCTTATATCAGTCCGGCCAACCTCTGGGATTACCTTAAATCTGAAAACACGCAACCCGCAACAGGCGGCAGCAGCGGCACTGCTTTCCCAACGGTCAGCTTCGAAGCGTTGCCAACGGAACAAATCGTTTCTTTTGCGCTAGGAAGCTATCCTTCAGCTTTCGGGTCCGTGACTAAAACTGCCGTAAGCAGCAGTGCAAGGATCACCGCCATGACGTTGCATAGTTCAGACGCAACCAAAACAGGCTTTGTCAAGGGGATACAAATTTCTTACAGCGACAAATCTTCCCCTGTTCTTTACGGAAGAACAGGAAGTTCTTCCGTATCGGTTACCTTTGACAACGATGAATCTATCGTAGCCATTTACGGCGGAAGCGGATCTTTTGTAGACCAGATTTTCTTCCGGACAAACAAAGGCCGGGATTTCGGCATTGGCGGCTCAGGTGGGTTCCCGTTTTCAGGGGCATGCCCACAGGGGGTGGGCGCAGTTATTACCGAAGTGGAGACTTACAGCCAGGACTATGTCAATCAACTGAAGCTGACCTACCAGTACAACGCCTGGGAATAAATTGAATCGAAGGTTTTCGCGGAGTCTCACAAAAGCGCGCGGAGTCCCACGGAGTACTAGCCTCCGTGGAACTCATGTAAACGCTGTGGGACTCCGCGTAATATAAAGACAGACCCGGTTCAAATTTATGCCTCCGCAGCTTCCAGCACCTTGGTCGGTTGTCTGAAAACGACTACATCACCGAAAACGTCAAGGATCAAACGGCTCTTCGGCTGCACCTCACCCAACAGCATTTGTTTGGAAAGCTGATTGAGCACCCGCTTCTGGATCACGCGTTTCAGTGGCCTTGCGCCAAATTCAGGGTGGTAGCCTTCTTCCGCCAGCCAGTTCATGGCTTCCGGGGTCACGCTTAGGCTGATTTCCTGCTTGGCCAGCATCACCTTCACTTCCTGTAACTGCAATTCAACGATGCCACGGATGTCTTTTTTCGTCAATGGCCGGAACATAATGCTTTCGTCAATGCGGTTGAGGAACTCGGGGCGCACGCTCTGCTTTAGCAGTTCAAACACCAGCACTTTTGTCCTTTCCACGATTTCATCGCGGTTGCCTTCGTTGATTTTTTCAAAATTTTCCCGAATGAGATCCGACCCAATATTCGAGGTCATGATGACAATCGTATTTTTGAAATTCGCGATCCGCCCTTTATTGTCCGTCAGCCGTCCGTCGTCCAGCACCTGCAGGAGGATGTTCCAGACATCCGGATGCGCTTTTTCGATTTCGTCCAGCAACACCACGGAATAGGGTTTGCGCCGCACTGCTTCGGTGAGCTGCCCGCCTTCATCGTAGCCCACGTATCCCGGAGGCGCGCCTACCAGCCTCGATACCGAGTGACGTTCCTGGTATTCGCTCATGTCAATGCGCGTCAGCAGGTTTTCGTCGTTAAAAAGGTATTCTGCAAGCGCTTTTGCCAACTCTGTTTTTCCCACGCCGGTTGTGCCGAGGAAAAGGAAAGAGCCAATCGGTCGCCGTTCGTTCGACAAGCCGGTGCGGCTGCGCCGGATCGCATCCGAAACGGCTTCCACCGCTTCATCCTGGCCGACAACCCGCCGGTGCAGTTCTTCTTCCAGGTGGATGAGCTTGTCCCGCTCGCTTTGCAGCATTCGGGTCACAGGAATCCCCGTCCATTTGCTCACAATTTCTGCAATGTCTTCCGCGTCCACTTCTTCTTTCACCAGCAATTTGCTGTTCGATTGCATATCGAGGAGGCGGTCATTGAATTCGCTGAGGCGCTTCTGCGTTTCGGGAATCCGGCCATAACGGATTTCAGCAGCCTGGCTGAAGTTGCCTTCGCGTTCGGCGCGTTGCCCATCCTGGCGGAGTTGTTCAATTTCGCCTTTTGTTTTCTGTATGCCCAATACGATCTCCCGTTCGTTTTCCCAGCGGGCGCGCAAAGACTGGCGGCGTTCTTCCAGATTTGCAAGCTCTTCGTTGATGCGGGAGAGTTTGCTTTCATCGTTTTCGCGCTTCATCGCTTCCCGTTCGATCTCCAATTGCCGGATTCTGCGTTCTACTTCGTCGAGTTCTTCCGGCATCGAATTCATTTCCATGCGCAACTTGGCAGCCGCTTCATCCACCAGGTCAATGGCCTTGTCCGGCAAAAAACGATCCGTAATATAGCGCGTAGACAATTGAACGGCAGCCACTACCGCATCGTCTTTGATGTTGATTTTGTGGTGCGATTCGTAGCGTTCCTTCAACCCGCGAAGGATCGAGATCGCGTCTTCCACGCTGGGTTCGTCTACGAGTACCGTTTGAAAACGGCGTTCCAACGCTTTGTCGTTTTCAAAATATTTTTGGTATTCACCCAGCGTTGTTGCGCCAATGGCCCGCAATTCGCCACGCGCCAGGGCTGGCTTCAGGATATTGGCTGCGTCCATCGCGCCTTGCGTTTTTCCTGCCCCGATCAGCGTATGAATTTCGTCAATGAACAAAAATATACGTCCTTCAGAAGTCAGGACTTCGTTGATTACCGATTTGAGCCGCTCTTCAAATTCGCCCTGATATTTTGCACCGGCAATCAGCGCGCCCATGTCGAGGGCGTAGATTTCTTTATCCCGAAGGTCTTCCGGGACGTCTCCCTCCACAATCCGGTGCGCCAATCCTTCTATTATGGCGGTTTTACCCACCCCCGGTTCCCCGATCAGGATCGGGTTATTTTTAGTCCGGCGCGCCAAAATGTGCAGTACCCGGCGAATTTCCTCCTCACGTCCGATGACCGGATCTAATTTGCCGTTTCGGGCACGCTCGTTGAGGTTTACGGCGTATTTGCTCAGGGCGTTGTAGGTTTCTTCAGCGCTTTGGCTGGTCACGCGGTTGCCTTTACGCAGGTCGCGGATGGCGGCTTTCAAGGCTTTCTCCTGCACGCCGCTGTCCTTTAGCATTTGCGAAACGGGGTCTTTTGCCGGCAGGATAGACAACAACAAGTGTTCGAGTGAGATGTACTCGTCGCCAAACTCTTTCAGGGCAAGGTTCGCCCGCTGAATGGTTTCATTTACTTCGCGGGACAAATATTGACCTTCTGTAGAAGCCACTTTTGGATAAGATAATACAATGCTGTCGGTGGCTTGCTTCACCGCATTGAAATTGACGCCCAATTTCTTAAACAGAAACGGCGCAACGCTCTCATCCACTTCCAGGATCCCTTTGAGCAAGTGGCCCATTTCGATGGCCTGAGCGCTGTTTTCCATCGCAATTTGCTGGGCACGCTGCAAGGCTTCCTGGGATTTTATGGTCCAATTTTTTACGTTCATAGCTGTATGGTTTTGTAAATTCAACGGAGCAAGAAGTATACCACCTCTGATGTACCTGGATTTTAATCGGGAGCTTTTTAAAAAAAGCTTTGATTTTCAGCAATTTACTTCTTTTTTGCTAATAAAACAAGCGACAATACGGCAGAAAACACCACGGGCAACTGACAGTGCGTCAGTTGCCCGTGGTGTTGGGAAACATTTTGTCTGATTCCTCTTGAAGTGTCTGATCTTTTAGCGTTCGGGGCTTCGACTACGCTCAGCCACCTCGAAATGACCGCAGCTATCCCACTATAAAAACAACTACGAACTAATCCTTCTCAAACCCAGCATCAACCTGCTCATTAATTTGCAGGATTTTAACTTCAGTCCGGCGATTGTGCTGGTGTTCTTCTTCGCTGCATTCCACGCCGTCGCGGCAGCGGTTGCGCGGAAGGGCCTCCCCATAACCAATGGCTTTCACCCGTTCCTGGGCGATCCCGCGCTGGACCAGGAACTCTTTGGCGGATTCTGCGCGCCGGAGCGACAATTGCAGGTTGTAGTCTTCTGCACCCCGGCTGTCTGTATGCGCCCCCAGTTCAATTTCCATGCTTGGATATTGTTCCATCAACTGGGCTAAAGCTTCCAGTTCATAAGAATCGCCGGTGCGGATGGCCGACTTGTTGAAGTCGTAATAAATATGCTCCAAAACGATGACGGAGCCCCGGCGGATCGGTTCTTTCACAATGCCATTGGCGTTGGGCGTCAGGGTGATTTCCGCTTCAATCGAGCGGCTGCCCCGGATTTTAAAGGTAGAAACCTGGCTCTGACCGGGGTTGTAGCCATCTTTTTCAGCGCTGATGCTGTAATCGCAGCCGATCGGCAGGCAATATTCAAATACCCCGCTGATGTTGCTGCGCACTACTTTTTCACTGCCGTCGCATTTGTTTACAATGCGGACGATGGCGTTGGGGACTTTGGCCTGATAAGGATCGGCCAGGACCACGCCGCGCAGGGAAAGGCAATTACTCGGATCAATGGTAATTTCAAGGGGCCGGAATTTCGTTTCTCCTTTGGTAGAATATCGGATTTCCTGAGTGCCGTACCCTGGTTTAGACACCAAAACGATGTAATCTTTTTCCGCTTCAAAAGCCACAGACGCCTGGCCGTTGCGGTCGGTGAGGTGGCGCGGGTCGCCTAATTCTTCTTCTCTTTTGCGAACCAATTTGAGGGTTAGTTCTTCGGAGCGGTTGGAAGCTGGCAGGAGTTCCAGGTTGTACAGATCTTCATTTTTCAGAACACCGTCTTCGGAACACTCGAAAACACGTATGGCTGCTCCGGCAGCGCGCTTGCTTTCTGCGCCGTCGTACACCGTAACGAGCGTTTCCTGCAGTTCCGGCAATTCGATGCCTTTGATTCCGCCAGGCACTTCAAAGACATAGATGTCATCGCGGCCCCTGCCGCCGTCCCGATCGGATGTAAAGTAGCCCATGACGCCGTCTTCGGTCAATACCAAACCCAAATCGTCTTTTTGTGAATTGAAAGGTTCTCCAAGGTTGATCGGTTTGCCCCAGACGCGTTTGCCCAGATCAATCATAAAAATATCCAAACCGCCCAGTCCGTCCTGCCCGTCGGAGCTAAAAAACAGGGTTCCGCTTTCATGAAAAAACGGGAATACTTCATTTTTAGCAGTATTCACTTCCGAACCCAGGTTGATGGGCTTCGACCACCTCCCGTCGCTCAGCCGCTCCGCAAAATAGATGTCCATTCCACCGTATCCATCCGGCATATCCGATGTGAAGAACAATTTTTTGCCGTCTGCGGAAAGCGAGGGGTGCATGCACGAGAATTTATCGCTGTTGAAAGGCAGTTCCTGAATATTTTCCCAATCGAATTCCCCTTTTTGCGCCTCGTATATTTTAAGGACGACTTTCCCTTTTTTATCTGCGCGGCTAATGCCCTGTTTGGAATTGCTGCGCGTGAAATACATCCGGTCGCCTTTGCGGTTGAAACTCACCGGCCCTTCGTGTAGCTGGGAGTTGATTTCCATCGAAAAATTCTGCGGCTTCGTTGGCATGCCGTTCGGATCCAACTCTGAATAGAACAATTCGTAGAAAGTCTCCTGTGTTTTTTCATCTACAAGCCCGGTATTGTAGCGCGACACATAAACCATCCCGTTGAGGTAAAGCGCCGGAGAAAACTCCATACCCGGCGTATTGATCCGCGCAGCGTTCTGAAGAAAAATATCGCGCCGCAGCGCGCTTTTTTCATAAAGCCTTTCGGTGCTCCGTTTGGGAGTCTGAGCCGCCAGCACGACCGGAAAAAGGAAACACAGGGTGTAGGGTAAAATGCGCATAGGACAAGGGGTTTAAACGGATATTTCTAAAAAAATCTTGGGTTCACATAGATATCCCCTTTGGAACTGCCGCCAATACAATAACGCAGCATAGCCTCGATACTCCCTGTATTGTAATCCCGCAATCCGGACAAGGTATAATCGTAGGAAACGCCAAAAAGGATGTCATCAGTAATTTGAGCGCCAAAAACCAGCGACACCGACTCTCCGATGCCACTTTTTTTGGAGCCGCCCAGGCGGTAAGACACCCCTGCTGTGAATTTTTCAGAAAAAATAAAATTGACGTTTGCATCGCCGTCGAAGGGGGCGCCTTTCACATATTTCAGCAACAATTGCGGTTGCAATTGCACATTTTCACCGATTTTGAACAAAATCCCGCCCATCACGTAGAGGTGACTTACTTCTTTTGACAACACGCCGCCGCCATCTGCCAGATCTATATTATTTTGCAGCAACCGGGGCGCTGAAACGCCGAAAAAGAAGCGTTGGGAGCTGTAATAGATCCCCGCTCCGAAATTGGGTACGTATTTACTCTGAATGCCAACAGGAATGGCAACATCCGTATCTATCGGCTGGGTGGATTCCGCTTTGTTGAAATTGGAACGAATGAGGCGGATTGACCCCTGGACGCCCATTCTCAGATATCCGCGTCCGACAGGAATGCGATAGGAATAAACCCCATCTGCCGTAAACCGCTCGGTCAGGCCGATGGTATGCCTCGAAACAGTCGCGCCAATCCCCACCCGCTGGTTAAACAGCGGCATATTGAACGTCAGCAATTGCGTTTCGGGCGCCCCTTCTATCCCCAGCCATTGATTGCGCGCAAGGATCGAAATGCAGGGCGCTTCGTTGCTGCCGGCGTAGGCCGGGTTGAAGCCCATTTTATAATACATAAATTGGGTAAACTGCTCCTCCTGCTGCGACCAGGCGGCCACACTGAAGCAGAGTAAAATCAAGGTAATCGCCTTTCTCATAAATCTCTTTGTTTTGGGAATAACCGTGAATCCGATTTATACTGCCATCAACGCTGAACCATTACGAAGCCCGTCATCGGCTCGCTTCCGTTTCCTAAATTAATGATGAAAAAGTAGGTGTCTGCCGGTAAGTCTTCGCCATTGAACGTGCCATTCCAATCACTTCTGTACGGCGTAGGCGACCGGAAAACCTCATCGCCCCAGCGGTTAAAAATCGAAACCTGGCTATTGGGAAAAGCGTTCACGTCCAATAGACACGGCACTACAAAGTTATCGTTGACGCCGTCATTGTTCGGGGTGATGATATTCGGCGCTTTGCAGGCAGCTCCTTCTCCAACCGCAATGCTTACTGTAGCCGTTGCATCTACACAACCGGTGCTCCGCACGATGTAGGTGAACACGTCTGTTCCGACAAAATTCGGACGCGGGGTGTACCGCATCTCCC
>JALHRK010000039.1 GCA_022841505.1 Saprospiraceae bacterium
TGCCGATTGCCCCACCGTGGCTGGCTAAACCGCCTTCCCACACCTTCAGAATTTTAAGGGGATCCTGAGAATAGTATTCCCAATCATAAAAAAAGACATGTCCCAGGCGCGCGCCAACTACTGCGCCGATAACGATATAGATGAATGCCTTATCCAGCCAGGCTTCCGGGGCGCCTTCGGCCAGCACCATGCGCCGCACGATGAACAAGCCGGCGAGGAAACCCGCTGCGAAAAGCAGTCCGTACCAGCGCAGGGAAAAAGAACCGATTGCAAGAATTTCCGGCGAAACATTCCAGGTGATGTGCAACAGCATTTGGCAGTGTTGATTTGATACGGATGCAAATTTATAATTTCGCGGCTTGCAGAACCTTTTTATCGCTCAGAGATTTCAGATAAAAGCAATTTAAACAAAACAATGCCTGAACCACAGATCGCTGCTATCCGTTTTTTTCGCCAATGATAACAATCACTCATGCGTAAAAAAAAGTGGTTTACTCCCCCTCAAAAAGGCAAAAAAATAAGCTTTAAAATTTAGTAAGACAGATAATTTTTCTATCTTTACGCCGCAGTCTGGATACGATGGTTCCCTTCCAATCGGATATCCTCCATCTGCTTTCTACCCCACTTTAAGATGGAGCCCTGGCTGTAACATGTATGAATTCCCTTGTTGTTTAAGAGTAACTAAAGCAGTTATCTACGGTTTTCCTTATATCTGCGCTTGTGATATTTCTATCGCCCGGAGGCTGGCAATAGTAACGTTCACTGCGATAGTGTTGATGTGGGTTTTGTAGGCTGACTTAATCAAAATTGATAAATTGGACTGTTACTATTAACAGATTTGCAGTCCTAATTTCCTAAATCCGATTCCACGAACTTTAAAAAAAAGTAATGAACAAAACTACTACACACTACACACTCCTCTTGTGTACAATGCTGGGACTGCTCCAGCACTCCTATGCACAAATGCTCTGGCCAGGCGACGTAAATAACAATGGCATAGTCAACGGTGTAGATGTTCTTTTTTGGGGTGTCGCGTACAACAACGGCGGTGCTCCCCGCCCAAATGCGACCACCAACTGGGAAGCACAACCGGTAACGGACATGTGGACCAATTATTTCCCCGGCAATGTCAACTTCGCTTTTGCAGACGGAGACGGCAACGGCGCTGTCGGAATGGCCGATCTGAATGCCGCCATCGGAAGCAATTATGCGCAAACCCACGGATTTGTCACCCCGGACAGCTACAACAACGGGCAAACGGGGTTGCATACACCGCTGACGCTGGTCAATGACCTCGCGTCCGCTACACCTGGCATGCGCATTGACTTCAAAATTAACCTTGGCAGTGCTTTGTTGCCCGCCAACCAGTTTTATGGAGTTTCCTTTACGCTGCGCTTCAATGAGGAGTTTGTAAAAACCAACGGCGTATTTTTTCAGCCTGGTCAAGGCGATTGGTACGATACAGGCGGCGCAAATTCGACTTACTTTTTCAAGTACAACGACGACACCGGCCTTGCGGAGGTGACGATTACCCGTTTGGACCAAAGTAATGTAAACGGGTATGGTAATATTGGTACGATATCGCTGATTGTAGACGATATACCAGCTAATTTGCTGCCGGGTATTTTGAAATTGCAGGTCGAAAACGTCAAGATGATTGACGCAAATATGAATACCTACCCGGTAGCGCGTAGCGAATCCAATGTAGAGATCGTGCAGGGGTTGACCGCCAATACCTGCCCCGACATCATCAGCCCTGTTTGCGGCTCGAACGGAGTTACTTATCTAAACAGCTGCTACGCGGAAGCGGCAGGGATAACGGATTATACAGAAGGCGTTTGCTTTGGCTCCTGTATCAACCCGGCCCAAATGAATCCCAATGCCAATTGCAACTTTATCTACCAGCCGGTTTGCGGCTGCAACGGGGTCACTTACCCCAACGAGTGCGTAGCAAGCGCCAACGGGGTCACTTCCTATACATCTGGCCCCTGTAATCCCAATTATACCTGTTATGATCCGACTTACGTCGTAACGAGCTCCGGAACGACAGAAAACCCTGCCACCGGGGTCATCAGCCTGAACTGCCCCGCTACGTACCAGCCGGTCTGCGGTTGCAACGGAATTACTTACCAAAATGCCTGTGTAGCAGAAGCTTCCGGGATTACCTTTTATACGGCAGGATCGTGCAATACGCTTTGCGTGAATCCTCAAAACATGAATCCCAACGCGGTTTGCCCGACGGTTTACGAGCCGGTCTGCGGTTGCAACGGGGTCACTTACAGCAACTCCTGTGTTGCGGCTGCAGCTGGTGTGATGTCTTCCACACCTGGCGTCTGTGGAAGCAGTTCGCCGTGGTGCGCCGAAGCTGTGCCGATCCAGTGCGGGGATTATTTTCCTTACGAAACTACGGTGGGCGCCGGCAATCAAATCTCGGCTTATCCGGGATGTTCGGGTGGCAGCTACTCGGGGAACGACCGGGTTTACGTACTGAATAAAACCACAGCCGGCGACCTTCAAATCGGGATAGAAATCTTAACGAACAACCTGGATCTGGACCTCTTCCTGCTCAGCGGTAGTTGCAGCCAGTTTGCCTGTCTCAGGGCCAGTACCACCAACAACACCCAAACCAACAACGAAGGCATCATCTTCGAAGATGCACCCATCGGTATTTACTATATCGTTGTAGATGCGAAGTCGGCTGCCGCAATGGGAGCCTACCGTCTGGAGGTAAGCTGCGGCTACCTGTATTGCGGCGACGCGGTTCCATTGGTTTGCGGCCAGCCTTACAACGGCAATAACATCAATGGCAACGACGATGTCTCGCTTTATGGTTGTGGCAACGTGCTGAATGTGGAAAATAACGGCCCCGAAATGGTGCATTATTTTTCGGTGACCCAGGCGGGCCAGGTGACGATCAACCTGAGTGGTTTGACGAACAACCTGGAGCTGTTCCTGCTCAGTTCCTGCGACCGCGGCAACTGTCTCAATTACAGCCAAAATGCAGGAAATGCCAATGAAAGCATCACCGCATTTCTGCAACCCGGACTTTATTATGTAGTAGTAGACGGTTATAACGGCGCTACTTCCCCATATAGCCTTACGGTGAATTGTAGTTCCGGCTGTAGTTTTAATATTGTGAATGCTTATTCAACTCCTGCGGGATGCGGCCAGAACAACGGTTCCATCACCATTTCTTCTTCAGGCGGCCACCCGGGGTATATTGTTTCCTTTACTGGACCGGTCTCCGGCTCTTTTGGCACTTACGCCAACACGAATACCATTTCCAACCTGCCAGCGGGTACCTATACCATCACCAAAACGGATTGCTTCGGCTGTTACGATACAGAAGTTGTCACGGTGGGGTCGGGCGGAAACCTTAATGCTTATGTAACACCACATGGCGCTACCTGCGGCATGTCGGGGTATTTATCGGTCGTTGTCCTTAACGGGCAGGGGCCTTATCAGGTCTTCGTGACCGGGCCGGTTAATGCTTCGCTGACCACCAACAACTCGAGTTTTAACATCACCAACCTCCCGGCGGGCTTTTATACGGTGTACATCACTTCCGCAAACGGTTGTTCTATTGTTAAATACGCGACCATTACGCAGGGCAGCAGCAATTTTAATTTCACAGCTACGCCCCACCCGGGCGCCTGCGGTCAGCCTGGTTATATTCAAATCAATACCACCGGAGGCGTTCCACCTTACAACATCAGCGTTTCGGGGCCGGTGAGTGGATATGCCACCAGCAATGCTTCCAATTTTAACATCATCAACCTGCCTGGCGGCACTTATACCATCACCATAGAAGATGGCAACTGGTGTACGACAACGCGGGTTGTTACCCTGCAAAGCAGTTACCTGAACATTACCGCAGTGGCAAATAATGGCATTTGCGGAACTTCAGGTTCCATCATGGTGAATGTTTCCAACGGCTCGGCGCCCTACATCATCAACTGGAACGGCCCGGTCAATGGCAGTACCACAACGTCCAACCCCAACTATGTCATCCAGAATTTGCCTTCTGGTACTTACTCCATCTTTGTTGAAGACGGAAACTGGTGTTCCGGATACAAAACAGTCTATGTCAACAACGCCGGCGGCACGCTCTCCACTTACGTGACAGCAAACAACGGCAATTGCGGCCAGGCAGGTTCTATCTGGGTTGACATCAATAATGGAACCGGGCCTTACACCATCAACTGGACGGGGCCAGTGAACGGTTCGGCTACAACGAACAACAACTGGTACAGCATTGCCAACCTGCCCGGCGGCTCTTACACGGTGCACATTTCGGCTTCCAATGGATGCAGCAGTACGCATACGGTTTACGTCATTTCCGGCGGAAACTTTATCATCAACGCAACCGGATCCGGTGGCGTCTGTGGCCAAACGGGTTCTGTTTTGGTTACGATGACTGGCGGCACACCAAACTACCTGATTACCTGGAACGGCCCTGTGAGCGGTTCTACAACAACCGCAGCTTCCAATTACACCATCAATAACCTGCCTCCTGGCAATTACGTCATCCAGGTCACCGACGCGCAGGGTTGTACCCGAAATAAAAACGTAACGGTCACCAATACGGGTGGCGGCCTGAACCTTCAGGGCATTGTTACCCATGCGACCTGCCTTCAAACCGGGGCAATCTGGTTAGACATTCTGGGCGGTTCCGGACCATTCACGGTCAGTTGGGCCGGCCCGGTCAGCGGTTCTGCGGCGATCCAGGGGAACGGATACAACATCTTCAATTTGCCTGCGGGTACTTATGTGGTAACCGTTGTCGCGGCGAATGGCTGCACGGGAACCAAAACCTTCACCGTCCTGAACCAGGGCGGAAACATCATCGTCACGCTGGTCGCCAACAATGCCAACTGCGCACAGCAATATGGCGCCATTAATGTGATTACCAGCGGCGCGTCAGGCCCTTACACCATTGTCTGGACCGGCCCTGTGAGTGGTTCTGCCACCACGAGCAATACCAATTATCAGATTACGCAGCTTCCTGCCGGCACGTATACAGTGACCGTCACTGCTGCTAATGGTTGCAGTGGGTACAATACGGTGACCATTAATTCTTCCGGCAACATCAATATCGTTGCCACCCCGCTTCCCGGCCTTTGCGGAATGAACGGGGCTATCTGGTTAGACATCAACAACGGAGTCGGGCCTTTCACAATTACCTGGGCAGGCCCCGTGAACGGGACTATTACGATCCAGGGCAACGGGTACAATATTCCGAACCTGCCAGCTGGTACTTACCTCGTAACCGTTACGAGCGCAAACGGCTGTACCGATTCGGAAGTGGTGGTGCTAACGACAACGTCAGCCACTTATGTCGTCAATACCGCTCTGATCCACAATGGCTGTGGCCAGTATAACTGGATCTGGATTGACATCATTGGCGGTTCGCCGACCTATACCATCATCTGGACCGGCCCGTCTTCGGGTTCCGGAACGTCTACCAACGGCGCTTTTGAGATTATGGACCTGCCTCCGGGCACCTATACCATCAAAGTGACTGATGCGACGGGGTGTATGGTGATCAAAACCGTCATCATTTACGCGGAACCGAACAATCGCCTGATTCTGACACCTGCGCCGGGCGTATGCGGCCAGTTAGGCGCCATTTGGGTGGATATTGTGAATTCTCAGGCACCCTACGTACTGACCTGGTCCGGTCCAGTAAGTGGTTCAATCACCCTTCCGGGTAACGGATACAATATTCAGAACCTGCCAAGCGGCACCTACACCGTTACTTTATTGGATGCGAATGGTTGTACTGATATAGAGGTTATCACCCTCAACAACAACCAAAACCTCGTAGACGTCACTGGCGTCGCAATTCCCGGGGTATGCGGCCAGAATGGCCAGATCCACCTCGGAATTGTAGGTGGCACGACACCCTATACCGTTGTGTGGACGGGGCCTGTAAACGGCACGACCACGACGAGCAATAACTTCTACAACATCCTCAACCTGCCGAGCGGCACCTACACTATTGTTGTAACGGATGCCAGCGGTTGTACGGATACGGTGGTCATCACACTGGTCAATGCACCAAATACTTTAGACGTGATCGGCGTGCCGATTCCGGGCGTGTGCGGCCAAAACGGCCAGATCCACCTTGGTATCACAGGCGGCACAACACCGTACACCATCGTTTGGACGGGCACGGTAAATGGCTCTGCCACGACGAGCAACAACTTCTACAACATCCTGAACCTGCCGAGCGGCACCTACACCATCGTGGTGACGGATGCCAACGGTTGTACGGATACCGTAATTATTACGCTCACGAATGGTCCAAACCCGGTTGATGTGACCGGCGTAGCGGTTCCGGGAGTTTGTGGCCAGAATGGTCAAATCCATTTGGGGATTACGGGCGGTGCAACGCCATACACCATCGTCTGGACGGGCACCGTGAATGGCTCTGCTACGACGAGCAACAACTTTTACAACATCCTGAACCTGCCAAGCGGTACCTACACCATTGTGGTGACGGATGCCAATGGTTGTGCAGACACGGTCGTGGTTACCCTGACCAACGTCCAGAATACGCTGAATGTGACTGGCGTCGCGGTTCCGGGAGTTTGTGGTCAGAACGGCCAGATTCACCTCGGCATCACCGGCGGCACAACGCCATACACCATCGTATGGACAGGGACGGTAAACGGCAATGCCACAACGAGCAACAACTTCTACAATATCCTGAACCTGCCAAGTGGCACCTACACCATCCTGGTTACGGATGCCAATGGTTGTACGGATACAGTGGTGGTCACGCTGACCAACGGTGCGAATACCCTGAATGTGACCGGTGTCGCTGTTCCAGGGGTTTGCGGTCAGAACGGCCAGATTCACCTCGGCATCACTGGTGGCACAACGCCATACACCATCGTGTGGACAGGGACGGTAAACGGCAATGCCACAACGAGCAACAACTTCTACAATATCCTGAACCTGCCGAGCGGCACGTACACCATTGTGGTAACGGATGCAAACGGCTGTACAGATTCAGTCGTTGTGACGCTGACCAACGGCGCAAATACACTGGATGTGACCGCTGTTGCAACGCCGGGACTTTGCGGCTTGAACGGCTCAATTCTGGTGAGCATAGCCGGCGGTACAGCGCCTTACGCGGTGACCTGGACCGGCCCGGTAAACGGAGCTGCATCCACAGCCAATTCTACCTACAACATCGGCAACCTGCCAAGCGGCGCGTATACCATTGTGGTTACCGACGCCAATGGCTGTAACGACAACGTTTCGGTAACGCTGCTCAATACGATCAATAACCTCAGTTTCACCCGCACGGTGACCAACGGGATTTGCGGCCAAAATGGCTCGATTTTGATCAACATTGTCAGCGGTACGCCAAACTATACCATTACCTGGGCTGGCCCGGTATCTGGTTCTGCAACTACAGCTGCCAATACGTACAACATTCCGAACCTGCCAGCGGGCAATTATACCCTGATGGTGACGGGCAGCAACGGTTGTTCACAACAACTGACAGCAACGGTAGCGGTTACTGAAAATGATATAGACATCACCGATACAGCAAACACCGGCCTTTGCGGCCAGGAAGGTTCTGTTGGACTGATCATCAGCGGAGGCGCCGGTACTTACACCATTGTATGGAGTGGCCCGGAAAGTGGTTCTGCAACCAGTGCCAATGGAATCTACACCATTTCAGGTTTACCGAGCGGCACTTACAACATTTCTGTTACTGATGCCAATGGCTGCGCGGCAACGGAAACGTCCTCGCTGACTAATACGGAAAATGATTTGGATCTGATTGCACAGGGCAACAACGGCATTTGCGGTCAGGCAGGGTCAATTACGGTGACTACCAGCGGCGGCAACGGGCCGTATACCATTACCTGGGGCGGCCCGACGAGCGGTTCTGCTACCACAAACAACAGCACTTTCAACATTCCTAACCTGCAAACCGGCTCCTACACCGTCGGCATCACCGATGTCAATGGTTGTTTCGATACGCAGGTAGTGAGTATCAGCAACAGTGGCGCCGTCAACCTGACAACAACCGGCACAAATGCAACCTGCGTGTCTTTGGCTTCCATCAGTGTGGTCATCACCGGTGGTCTGCCCAACTACACCATTACCTGGGCCGGCCCCGCTAACGGCTCGGCAACGACGGCCAACACGCTGTACAACATTCCGAATTTACCGGGTGGCACGTATGTCGTTACGGTATTGAGCGCGAATGGTTGCGTGGCGACCAAAACGGTTGTCCTGACTTCGCCTGCCTTTAACCTCGACCTTACTGCGACGCCACATAATGGTCTTTGCGGCCAGAACGGGTTCATTACAGTGAATATTTCCGGCGGCATGCCTGGTTATACAATTACCTGGAGTGGCCCGATTTCCGGCAGTATATCCACTTTTGGCAGCAGCTACAATATTTCAAATACACCGAATGGTACGTATACCATCAATGTTACCGATGCCAGCGGTTGTACCGATGCGCAAACGGTGACGGTGGTCAATACCAACAACGGTTTGAGCATTGATGTGACCGCTGTGAACGGCATTTGCGGAAACCTGGGTTCTATCTGGATAGATATGCTCAATGGCACGGCGCCGTTCACCATCATGTGGACCGGCCCGGTTAATGGGTCAACCACAACAAGCGGTAACTTCTACGATATTCCAAACCTGCCCGGTGGTACTTATGTCGTGAAAGTAACCGATTTGTACAACTGTATGGGGCAACAAACCGTAGTTCTGACCAACGCGCCGGATAACCTGTCAGCGTCTCTGACGGTACAAAACGGTGCATGCGATGGCCCTGGTTCCATTACGGTCAACGTCAACGGTTCGCACCCGCCGTTCACCATCGCCTGGAGCGGCCAAAACAGTTCGGGTTCTGCCATTACATCAGCGCCAAGCTACACAATCAACAACCTGCCTACCGGGGTATATTTTATCACGGTAACGGACTTGAACGGCTGTACGGAAAACCTTTCTACCCAGGTTACGAACTCGCCGGATAATATTGACGCCATCTTCTCGGTCATCAACGGAAACTGTGTGATCGCGGGCGCAATCGGCATCATCATCCAGCATGCTGCGCCGCCGTACACCATCAGTTGGAGCGGCACTAGTTCGGGCACCGTTGTCTGGCAGGATTATCAGTACAAAATTTCCGGCCTTGCCAGCGGAGACTACGTCATTACCATCACGGACGGGAACGGTTGTGTGTATGAAAGCGAAGCCATCTGGATTGACGGTCTGATTCCGCAACCGGTGGCAAACTTTACACACAGTTCGTCATCACTGACGACTACCTTTACGAATACGTCCACACCCGGAACCTACCTCTGGTCATTCGGCGACGGTACGGTTTCGACTGCAACCAACCCGGTTCACCAATACTATGGCGCCGGAACCTATCAGGTTTGCTTGTCGGTAACGAACGCCTGCGGGATCAATAACATTTGCAAAACGGTGAACATCGTTCTGCCTTCTAACTTAGTTATCCTGGATGTTGGCGAAGGTACAGGATCACAAGGGGCGCTGATTCAGATTCCGGTGAGGATACAGAACTGCCAGTCGCTGGTATCGCTGGCTGGTTCGTTGAACCTCGCCAATCCGGCAGTGGCCAATATTACCGGAGTAACGCCGGCCTTGATTTCGCCACAATACAGCGCCATTAACAAGACTTTCAATTACTTCAGCAACAACGGACAGGCTTTGTCGGTCAGTCAGAACGCCATCCTGTTCTACCTGAATGTTCAATTGACAGGCCCCGCCGGCAGCGCTACGGATATTTTCTTAGTCAATACGCCTTTAGCGGTTGAGGTAGGAAGTATGTCGGGCGGAAACGGCGTCGTTTTGCCACACATGACTGTACTGGGCCGGGCATCGGTTGCCACGGTTGGTATGGCGACGGGCGAAGTGACGACTTTCTGGGGTGAAGGTATCCCTGAAGTTGCGGTCAGCGCATTAGATGGTGGCTTGGTTGCGATGGAAATGACCGACCAGATTGGCCATTACATGTTGCCTGACCTGCCACTCAACGAGGAATACATCCTGCAGGCAGAGAAGGATACCCTGCATGCAAACGGCCTTTCTACCTACGCCTTGTTCATCGGACAGCGCTTTATTCTTGGCCTCGATCCGCCACAGATTTATTCGCCGTACCAGGTGATTGCAGGGGATGCGAACTGCAACGATGCATTCACAACCCTCGACCTTTTCCTGATTCAGCAATTGATCATTGGCGCAAGGGATAGATTCCTCAACTGCCCGTCGTGGGTGTTTGTTGCGGCCAATGGCAATATGCCGGATGATTTCAATGCGTACAACGTTTTCCCGTACAGCAATAGCGATACGATGATGCTGATGAACACGCTGACGGCTGATTTCGTGGGTGTGAAAGTGGGCGATATCCTCGGCCACGCAGATCCGGATCTCTTCCAGGGTGGAACCCAGGTGGATGACCGTTACCAGGATGATTTGGTGCTGGTCAGCAACCGCCGCGGCGTATTGGCTGGCGAGGAGGTAGAACTGACTTTCCGCAGCGACAACTTTAACAATATTGTCAGTTACCAGACTGCATTGGGCTTCGATGTCGAATCGCTGGAATTCCTGACGATTGCAGGTGGACAGTCGCCGGCCTTGTCGAATGTCGTAGCAGGTGAAAAAACCGGCAGCATTCGCCTCAGCTGGTTCAATACGGCTGGTCGCGGCGTTTCGGCGCTTGCCGCTGAAGACATTTTCACGATCCGCTTCCGCGCGAAAAAATCCATTGCTGACTTGTCGGATGTCCTGCGCATCGAAAATTCGGGTATCCGCACCGAAGCGCACAATGCCGGCTCGGAAAGATTGAACATCGTGCTGCGTTGGGAAGATGGCGTTGCTCAAACCAGCAACTACGCACTGTACCAGAACACGCCGAACCCGTTCAGCGATGAAACGATGATCCGCTTTGAATTGCCGGAAGAAATGGCTGCCGAACTGACCCTTTACGATGAAGTGGGCAGGGCGATCAAACACATCTCCGGCGATTACGCAAAGGGCATGAACCAGATTAGCCTGACACAATTGAACTTAGAAAGCGGCGTCTATTTCTACACGCTGAAAGCAGGTTCGTTTGTCGCTACGAAGACGATGGTGGTACTGAATAAGTAAGAAAAACACCTGAAACATACCCTAAGCCCGGAGGATTAGTCGCCTCCGGGCTTTTTTCAATTTTGTTGTACTCAGAATGCAGATTACAAACTTTACTGCGTTTGATTATACTGGTTATCCATATCCCAAATCTAACGTCTTGAATAAACTATGAGAGGCTTTAAACCGATTTTGAGCATTGCGCTGGCCCTTTGGCTTGCTGCACCGACGCTTGCCCAATCCCTGCAATTGTCTTTGACCGATACGGTTTCCTTCACCGGCGACACCGTGGCCATCACCCTGCGCGCACAGCAGTTCGATGAAATTGTGAGTGTGCAGTTTTCCATTCAATGGGATGTTGCGGTCATCGAATACGTTTCCCACGAACTGGCTGACTTGGAAAACGTCGCGATCGGCGATTTTCAATCCGATAACGGAGAACTGCGTTTTTCCTGGTTCGATGTGGAAGGGGAGGGCCGGACGCTGCCCGATGGCAGCATCTTAGTCATTCTGCGATTTAAAGTGGTCGGCCAACCAGGCGATGAGACGCCCATCACCATCACCGGGACGCCGCTGGCCATCCAGGTTTTTCGTGCAACCATCGTCCCCGGACTTTATGACCCCGTGCTGCTGGATCAGGACGCAGGTTCCGTACTGGTTGGCACGCCCGGCGCCATTACCTTCGGGGTAAAACAGGTGCGCTGCAATGGCGCCGGAGACGGCGCGGTCAACCTGGTGTTGCAGGGCGAAACAGCAAATTATACCTTCAACTGGACCGGCCCGAACAGTTTCACTTCGGAAGAATCAAATGTTTCGGACCTGCTACCCGGGAGCTATACCTTGCAGGTTTTCGACTTAACCGGCGCGCTTTTTTTGGATACGACCATCCTGATCACGGAGCCACAGGTACTGACCGCAAGCTTGTCGGCAACCGTAGAATCAGCGTGCGACACCCCTACCGGAAGCGCTACCTTAGCTGCAGCAGGTGGAACGGCGCCTTATTCTTTTCAGGTGGTCGGCCAAGGCCAAAATGACGACGGTTTTTTTGAACCGCTGGCCGCCGGAGCATATACGGCCATCGTTGTAGATGCCAATTCCTGCCGCGACACCCTCGAATTTGATCTGGCTTCGCCGGATGCGCCACAATTGACCCTGCCGGATACCTTGTCCATCTGTGGATCGGAGCCGCTGGTTATTGACGCGGGCACGCACGACGCTTATGCCTGGTCTACGGGCGCCACTTCAGCAAGCATAACCGTGAGCCAGACTGGTTCCTACAGCGTTACCGTGAGCAACAGCGAAGGCTGTACTGCTGCGGATAC
This sequence comes from Saprospiraceae bacterium, assembly GCA_022841505.1. Classification (GTDB taxonomy): domain Bacteria; phylum Bacteroidota; class Bacteroidia; order Chitinophagales; family Saprospiraceae; genus JABWAJ01. The sequence goes on from JALHRK010000039.1 coordinate 12,462, forward strand.
GGTGCAGGTATTGACCGGACAAGCACCGCAAGCCCAGATTCCCCTCGATTATTTTCAGGCCTGCCCAGGCGATACGTTTCAATTGCAGGTTTCCGGGGGCGACACCTATCAGTGGATTGACACTTCCGGTACCCTGAGCGCGCTCGATATTTCCAATCCTTTGGCTGCGCCGAAATACACCGGGCGTTACTTCGTCATTGTGTCGAATGCCTGCGGAGCGGATACGGTATCCATCCGGGCTTTGCTCTACACCGTAATAGCTACGGCAGGGCCCGATACCTGTCTGGCTTACCAGACCGAAGGCAGGCTGGCTGCTTCCGGCGGCGTGCTCTACGATTGGCAGGACGCGCCCTACCCGGTGAGCGATAATTCCATTCCCGACCCTGTGGTGGCGCCGTTGGAAAGCACAACCTATGTGGTGGAAATCATGGATCAAAACGGCTGTTTTACCCTCGATTCGGTGCTGGTCATGATCAGCGACGACCCGGTTTCCAGCATTCGGGCAATCAATATGATTACGCCCAACGGTGACGGTAAAAACGACGTGCTGGAATTTCAGGGCGCCAGTAAGTTTGGTCAGAACACCCTGAAAATCTACAACCGCTGGGGCGACCTGGTGTATCAAAAGGTCAACTACCAAATTGACGATGAGCGCTTCGACGGCACCCGCAACGGCTCCCCGCTGCCTGCTGCTAACTACTACTACGTGTTGTCTTTCCGATCCGGAGAAATCAAGCAAACCCTGACGATTGTGCGGGATTGAAGTTGATTTGAAAATTTGAAAATTTGATGATTTGAAGATGTGGAAACAGAACGAACAACGATCAACAAACAACGATCAACGCTTGCAGGATGTGAGAACAGAACGAACAACGATCAACAAACAACGATCAACGACTTCTGACCAATAACCACCTAATATCGACAGCATGAAATCAGCATTTTACCATACTTTCAGCTTTGCACTCTTTTTTTTGCCGCTTGGCGCGAATGCCCAGCAATTGCCCGACCGGAGCCCATTCACCGACATCAGCTTTGTCTGGAATCCTGCTATGACGGCGGTCTGGGATTATTGGGAACTGGCCGCCAATTACAGACAGCAATGGGTAGGTTTTGAGGACGCACCGCTCACGGCTTCTTTAGCTGTTCAATACCCTTTCCCAAAGTTCAATACCAGCATTGGGGGCTTCTTTTTTCACGACGAAACCCGGCCCCTGCAAAGCAATGTCGTGGGCTTTAACTACGCTTACAAAATGAAGGCGCAGCGCAGGGGGAGCGGCCAATTGTCGTTCGGGCTGACCACCACGCTGCAACAATTTACCGTGGACGGGTTGGACATTGTGGTCAACGACGACGATGATTTAACCCTGCCGCGTGGCGAAATCACGACCATTGTGCCCAATGCCGGCGTCGGCGTTTTTTACACTTCCCGCGGGGGCAGCGATTTTGACAAAAGTTTCATTTTTGCCGGGCTTGCCGCCAATCAGTTGTTTCCCTTTGATTTGAGGTTCAAAGCCAGCGGCACTACCGCCAATTTCAAACGCGCCATCCACGCCAATGCGACGCTGGGTTATCGTGCAATTAAGGAGAACATGTTCATTGAACCTTCTGTATGGATCAATTATAGCGCCGAAAACATCCTTGACGCCAACCTTTCCATCAAAATGGAGCGGCAGGATGCTTTCTGGGCCGGATTGACTTATAACACCAATCAGACTTTGTCGGTACAGCTTGGCTATATTCTCATCAATGGTCTGCCTCGCGATGCAGCACTTCGCATTGGCGCAATGGGCTCGTACAACATAGGTACGTTTGGGCGCGCCAGAGGGGTTGGGTATGAATTTTATGCTGCCTGGCGGTTTGTGCAGTAGGTTTGTTTCCAAAATTCTGTATTTTTGTAGAAAAAAGGAAACAAATGAACTTCCTGGCTTTTCAAAAATACTTCACCGCATTGCCAGTCATTTCCATTTCGGAAATCGAAAAATACTTTCCGGAATTTGACCCAAATGCCTTGACCCGGTGGCAAAAAGCGGGCTATCTTAAAAAAATCCGGAATGGATTTTATCGGATAGATGACAAACCTTTAGATGGAGAGACCGCTCTTTTTCTTATCGCTAACCGCATTTATGGACCATCTTATATTTCCCTACAATCAGCACTTTCCTGGTACGGGTTCATTCCGGAAGGGGTTTTTACCGTCACTTCTGTCAGCACCTTAAAGACGAATGCTTTTACTACGCCAATTGGCCAGTTTTCATACAGAACACTCAAACCTTCGCTTTTCTGGGGTTATATGCTGGAACCATCAGGCGCTTATTACTTTAGGATAGCGCATCCGGCAAAAGCATTACTCGATTTTTTTTACTTGTTTCCGGAAATTGATACAGAGGATCAATTTCATGAATTACGGCTCAATCCTTTCGAATTAAAAGAACGACTTAACCCCGGAGTTTTGAAGCAATACGCGGGCCGTTTCAATTCTAAATCTCTGGAAACCAGAGTTGATAAATTCCTTAACTATTTAACCCAAGCTCATGATATCCTTGTCTGAAATACGGAAGTTTTACCCGGATTATTTGCACGACAGGAGTGATTTTCTTTTGCGGGAATACCTTCAGTACAAAATTCTTGAATTGTTGTTTGAAAGCCACTTCGCAACCAAGTTTGCATTCCTGGGAGGTACCTGCTTACGGATCATTCATGACAACCAACGGTTTTCAGAAGATTTAGACTTCGATAATTTCGATCTTGCAGCGTCGGAATTTGAAGAGGTTTCGGAGTTTCTGAAATTGGGACTTGAGCGACAGGGATATACTGTTGAAATCCGGAATGTGATGCGGGGAGCATTTCATTGTTACATCCGTTTTCCTGGGTTATTGTACGAAGCAGGTTTGAGCGGGCATCGGGAAGCTAAAATTTTAATTAATCTCGACACAGAACCACAGGATTTTCCATTTGAACCACAGCCGGTATTTCTGAATAAATTTGATGTGTTTACAACTGTTCCTTGTACGCCTCTGGATTTGTTGCTGAGCCAAAAAATAGTAGCGATGACTCAACGTCGCCAACCTAAAGGCCGTGATTTTTTTGATACTGTTTTCCTTTGTAGCAGGACTCGCCCCAACTACGAATTTCTAAGAGACAGACTTGGAATATCAGCGCCTGAAGCGTTGCGGAATCATTTGGAAGAGATTTGCCGGAAAAATGATTTTGAGCAACTTGCTGCTGATGTAATGCCTTTTCTTTTCAAGTCAGCAGACGTTAAGCGGGTACTTTTATTTCCTGAATTCATCAAAAGTGTGCAGTTGTGAGTTAAGCAAACCCTAATGGATTGATTTGCGAACCCATCCTGTTTTTTTTTGTTCTTTAATTACGGCGCAATGCAGTAACTTTATTCGCACCGTTTGGGTGAGAGTATGTTGGGGAATTCCTGATATGCTCTGAAAGAGGACGAAGCGCATTTGCAGGATCAAACTCAATACAAGCTATGAAAGGGATTACGACTATTGCCGTTCTGTTTTGCTGGAGCGCTACATTGCTGGGCCAAACCATTACCGTTTCAGAAGAAATTTCGCTGCGCAACGACGCCAGCTACGAGCTTATCGGCGATTTGCGGGGGAACATGCTCCTGTTCCGCGACCGCAACACCGAATACGAGGTCCAGTCGTTCGACGAGCGCCTGCAACCCAGTTGGAGCAAGACGCTGGAGTTTGATAAAAAATTTCCGAAAGTCATCAAGGTCATTGGCGGCAAAACCGACTTTACGGTGCTGTACCACTTCCGGCAAAAAGGCCATACCGTGCTGAAAGCTCACCGCTACGATCCTGCGGCCAACCTGATAGATTCCGCTACGATCATGGATTACGGCTACCTTTTTTTTAACCCGGGTTTCGAGGTAGTGCGCTCGGACGACAAAACAAAGGCCATTGTTTTTTATATTGAAAAACAAAATATTGTGCGCGCCTGCGCCCTCGATCTTGGCACCTTGGACCGCCTTTGGGAAAAAAGCTTTTCGCTCAGCGATTTTTACTACGGCATGGATGAATTTGAGGTCACGGTGGACAACGACGGACGCATGTTCCTCATCATCGAGCGCAACAATTACAAATCGAAAAGAAAACAGCATTACTACGAGATAGTCGAGTGTTCCGGCGACCCGATGCAAGCCGACGGCCGCTACCAGGTAGTGCTGGAAGACAAACTCACTTACGACGTCTATTTTTCGTATGACAACCTGAACAAACGCTTAGTTGGCGCCGGTTTGTACTACGAAAAGAATCTGGAACGCGCCGAGGGGTATTTTTACCTCAGCATTGATCCACAGCAGGCAGATGGCCATTTGTTGCGCTTTGAGCCTTTCGACGACGCATTTGTGGCGACGCTGCTGGGTAAAGAAAATGTAAAAAACAAAGGCGTTTCGGAGGTAAACGTGCAGGAAGTGGTGTTGCGCCGCGACGGGGGCGTGCTGGTCATCATCGAGCGCAACCGGCAAATGGAACGGCGTTCCGGAACTTCCAACCGCGCTTTCTACGACAACGGAGCCCGAGCAGTTATTGACTACTACTACGACGAACTGATCGTCATCTCCGTACACCCCGACGGCGAAACCCACTGGAAAAGTATCCTCCATAAAAAGCAATATTCCCAGGACGACAACGGCATTTATTCTTCCTATTTCCTTTTCAAAACCCCGGGTAGCCTGCGCTTTCTGTTCAACGACGAAATTCGCCAGGAAAACACGGTGAGCGAATACGTACTCAACGCCCTCGGCGAATACAACCGCAAGGGCCTGCTCAGCACCGAACACTTAGACCTGAAACTTCGCTTCAAAGACGCGGTGCAGGTGGACGCGAATGCAGTGGTGGTGCCGAGTGAACGAAGGAATCGGCTGAAGTTGATGAAGTTGGTGTACTGAGGGGTGGTTATTGGTATACTGGTTATTGGTATACCGGTTATTGGTATACCGGCCTCGGTTCCAGCTGTCACTTTTTTTCATCCGTGCCGTTATCCGGATAAAACTTTCATGAAAAAATCAAGCATCCTCTTTATGCTGGCTGCTTTGACAGCCTGTAGTCAGGAAGAGGCCGTTAAACCTGTTGTCTTTAAAAAACCAATCGTAGTGCAAATGCCTTTTGAAGACAGCGTACAATACCTTTCTAACAATTTCATGAACGGGAGCTACCCGGAATTTATCGGAAAATCCCCCTTCTCTGATACCTTAACGATGACGGTGAAAGGGCGCCTGCATTATGAGGACAGCGATATTGTTTTTCGGGAATTAATTGGCGTCACCGATACAACCCGCACAGACGGTCTTGAATTGTTCACCGACTACTCCTCTACCATCGTCCGGAATCCTTATGGACAAGAACTCGCCGAGTACAACTACCCGGTTTATATAGTCAATCAAACCGCTGAAATAAAGGTCATTTCGGGAAAAGATAACCACTTGTTTGGGATACAGGAAGCTTTGGATTCGAATGGTAATTGGCGGCCTATCGAATTTAAGGGACATGATTTTTGTGGCGTTGGGCGTTACGGATTAAAACTCTATCCGAATGAATATGCGCTGGTTGCCTTTCCAAAATACCAGGGCAATTTTAAAACAAAATTAAGGGTGCGGATTAAAAATGGCGATAATATATACGTCTCTCAGCCATTTGACGGGACGATCAATGAGCGCCAGTTTTATCTTGCAAAAGACGAATACCTGCGCAAATCTTTGCTGAAGTACAAAGCCGAGATCATCGAAAATACCTTTTATGGCGCATGGCCGGTTGAAGCAGCCGATGCCTTTGTTGAATAATCTTTGGTTCCGCATACATCTCGTGCCGCTTATTCCACAGCCTCCGCTCCATTTCCTATTAATCATCCAAAAAAACTTTCCCACCCGGGCGTAAGATTTTCGGCAAACTCCGATAACTATTCAAAGCCGCACAAAACAGCGGCTGAATAGTATCGGAGCAAGCCGAAAATCCGTAGAAAAGAGTAGGCGATTCAATTGTTCATTTATAGACACAAAGCCATGAATAGCCGCACCTTTTCCACCGTCCTCATCGCCCTTGCCCTTTGCGCAAGCTTATTTTCCTGCAACAAGGAAGAATTGAGCATCCAACCGCCCGTTGAAGAAGTGACCCCGGATATCCCTTCCGGCGACCGGATCATTATTCACTTTGGTACTTCCACCTACAGGGGGTGTATGTACAGTTTCAGCAACTGCATCTGGATTGGCTGGGGCACAGAAGCCACAAACCGCAACGGGCAATTCGCGCTGCAATTCGAACAGGGTGACCAGGCAAGCCAGTACTTTGGCCAGTATTTCCCGCTCACTGCTGACTTTACCGTAGACAGCGCTGCCGCACATTCGCTGGGCATCGAACCACAGGTAATTCCAGCCGGTTTTTACCCGCTGACCGACTTGCCAGGCGGATCAGACACCGGAAAACGCGTTGTATCCTTCAACCCTGCGTCCGGAAATACCGTGAAAGGATTGGTGAACCCGAACAACCCGCAAGACAATATCGGGCAGCTCCACAACCTCGCGGTTCAGGTGGTCCTGAACGATAACCGCGACGCCATTAACGCACTGAATGGCAACCGCTCGGCCATCCAACAACTCCTTACAGAAAAAACGAGCCGGTTTTTAGCAGAAGCTGAGCTGCCGGTGAGTTCGACGGACCAACAACGCTCCGCTGCCCTCAACCTGCAACGGGACTACGCCGACTATGCTGCCCGCCTGGCGGAAACCCGCCTGAGCGCTTACGACAAACAGACCCTGCTCACGCTCTTCAACAACGCGGCTTCTTTCCCCGTGCGTTCGCCGGAAGAACTGAGTAATTTTGTGGAATTTATGATTGCACAGGAAAACCAGTTGGTGCAAGACACGGAGTTGGACAACCCAAGGATGGTGCTTTCGATGGTCTCAACACTGAAATACAGCCGCTACTTCTGGTACTGGAGATCCATTTCGTCGCCGACGCCCGGCAACGGCAGTGCGGAACCGGCAAGTATCCCGGATTGGGTGTGGGCAGATGTCATCGGGCTGGAATTGGGCGGTCCATTAGTTTCCGCAGTAGCTTCCCTGACAGTTTATTTGGTTACGCATTGATTGCATCTGTCTTTATAGTCCGGTAGCTGCGTTATGCGAAGGCCCAAAATTGAGATCCCTACGGGACTCCCACTTTTGGGCCTTCGCATGTCTTGCGCTCGAACTCTAAAGCTCAAACACTCCACTAAATGGCAAACACTAATTAGTGGAGTGAATTGCCTTCCCGCTTGTGCGGGACAGGTCTGGGCTCTTTCACAAACCCTACTTCGGCGCCAGATCCGGGTTCAATAAATCATAAAACTGATCCAGTTTCGGCATGATGATGATCCGGGTGCGGCGGTTGGTGGCTCGTCCGTCTGCGGTTGCGTTGCTTGCTAAAGTATTGTATTCCCCGCGACCCGCTGCGATCATGCGATTGGGATCAATTTTGTAATTTTTCTGTAAGACGCGGATCACTGCGGTCGATCTTTTTGTACTCAGATCCCAGTTGTCTTCAAAACAAGGTTTGTTGATCGGCTGGTTATCTGTATACCCTTCTACCATGACTTCCAGACCTGGGCGGGATTCGATAATTTTTGCGATTTTACCCAGCACTTCACTTGCTTTTGGCGTGATGGTCGCGCTGCCGGACTGGAATAGCATTTTGTCGGAGAGGTTGATAAAAACCACCGTTTTGTCCACTTTTACTTCCACATCTTTGTCGTCTATGCCTTCGCTGAGCACGCCTTTCAGGTTAACTGCCAAAGCTAAGTTGATAGAGTCCGCGCGGGTTTTGGCGGCTTGCAACAAGCGGATGTATTTGTCTTTTTGTTCCAATTGAGCCAGGGTTTCTTTGATGTTGTCGCTGGCCGATTTCGACAAGGTAGTCAGGTCGTCTACCTGCGTGAGTTGTTTGTCGCGCTGGGACCGGATATCGGCGATCTGTTCGCGGAGGTCTTTGATTTGCTCCTCGCGCAGTTGCAGATTGCTTTGGGCCGTTTTTGAGTCGTTCCGCAAGACGGCCTGTTCTTCTTCGCAGGCTCTCAGGCGGTTCATGTAGTCGCTTAGCTCCACGCCGAGTTTTCCAATATCCGCATTGGCCGCGTCCAATTCGGTTTGTTTCAGCATAAATTGCTTTTTGCTGACGCAAGCTCCAAGACTGAGGCTGAGGAACAGCAAGAGGAAGATTTTCGTATTCACATTCATAGGTGACAAAATTTATTTTGGTTTGATGAAAATGATGTTCTTTTTCAACGTCCGGAAAGTGGCTAAAATTATGATAATCGCAAATATCTGATCTGATGTGGGGGATCCGGGCTCGATTTTCTGATGTTTTTCGGTCTACCAGCTAAGGCTGGTGAACACTTTAGCCATCTTTTTACGACTTTTTTCCTTTTTGGGGTCAACCAGCTAAAGCTGGTGACCACATAGGGCCAAAAACTCATCCTCCGTCAAAATCTGCACCGTGCCCAACTCCCGTGCCTTTTTCAGTTTGGAACCCGCATCTTCGCCCACTACGAGAAAATCGAGTTTGGAACTGACCGCACTGATCAGGCGGGCGCCGGCGACTTCGGCTTTTTCCTGCGCTTCTTTGCGGCCCATTTTCGACAGCGTCCCTGTAAAAAGCACCGTTTTACCGGCCAACGGTGCATCGGCAGCAACGGCGCGGGGTTTGTCTTCCTCCGTTTGGGTCAGGTTCACCCCAAGGGCCTCCATGTCTTCCAAAAGCGCAATGTTTTGCGGATTGTGGAAAAAGGCCGCCACGTTTTCCGCCACGACCGGGCCGATGTCCTTGATGTTGGTAAAATCTGCTGCCGTCCAGTTTTTTAAATCCAGCACATGCGCAATTTCCGCAGAAATCAGCTTGGAAGCCTTTTTGCCGAGGTGGTGCACGCTGAGGCTGTGCAGGAGGCGCTGAATGGGATTGCGTTTTGCCTTTTCGATGGCAGCACGCAGGTTGGCGGCTGATTTTTCGCCAAAGCCCTCCAATTGGGCGATTTTTTCGTAGTCGAGGCGATAAATGTCCGCAATGTTGCGCAGCCAGCCTGCCTGGTAAAAGCGGCGGATGATGGATTCGCCCATGCCTTCGATGTCCATGGCGTCTTTGGACGTATGGAAAATCATGCGTTGGAGATTCTGTGCACTGCACACGCAATTGGGACAACGCCAGGCTGCTACATCTGCTTCCCGCACCAATTCCACGGGCTGGTCGGTGTCGTTGATGGGGCAAAAGCGGGGAAAAACAATGGGTTGCTCTGTGCCGTTGCGCAGTTCAGGCATGGATTTTACGATGTATGGGATCACGTCGCCAGCGCGTTCCACCAGCACGGTATCGCCGATGCGCAGGTCTTTGCCTGTGATGAAATCTTCGTTGTGCAGGGACACCGAAGCCACCGTCACGCCCGCCAACTGCACCGGTTCCAATTTGGCCACCGGGGTAATGGAGCCAATTTTTCCGACCTGGTATTCCACGTTCAGGAGTTTGGAAGTGGCCTGGCGCGCCTTAAATTTAAAGGCGATGGCCCAGCGCGGGTGGTGGCTCGTATAGCCGCAACGCTCCTGCAATTCGCGGCTGTTCACCTTCACCACCATGCCGTCAATTTCGTACGGGTATGCATCGCGGCGTTCCTGCCAAAGCATACAAAAATCGGCTACTTCCCGAATGTTGTGGCAAACTTTGCGTTCCTCAACGGGCACTTTAAAGCCCAATCGCCCGAGCAACTCAATGCTTTCATCGTGGGTATTGAACTGATTTAACACGTTTTTGCCCGTTTCGTCCACCGCATACCCGAGCGTGTACATAAAGGCTTCCAGTCCGCGGTGTACCACCTCTTTGGGGTCTTTGATGCGCAGGCCGCCGGAAGCGGTATTGCGCGCATTCGCAAACAGGGGCAGCCCTTCTTTGGCCCGGGCGTCGTTCATTTTTTTGAAAACGTCTTTGCGGATCAGCACTTCGCCGCGCAATTCCACTTTTTGAATACCGTGTTGAGAAAATGCGGCTTTTAGGGGGATAGACTTCAACACGCGGGCGTTGGCCGTCATTTCTTCGCCTTCCACGCCGTTGCCGCGGGTGGCGGCGCGCGTCAATTGGTCCGCTTCGTAGACCAGCGCAATGCTGCCGCCGTCGAATTTTGGCTCCACCACATAGTCAATATCCGCATCTGCGGGCATGTTGAGCAGGCGTTTGATTTGCTCGTCAAATTCCGTCAGGTCTTCGGCGTTGTAGGAGTTTGCCAGCGACAGCATCGGAATCAGGTGGGGCACCGTGGCCGCGGTTTCCGTGATGTCGGGTGAAACGCGCTGCGTGGGGGAATCGGGTGTGATCAACTCCGGGTTTTCCCCTTCGATGGCCTCCAATTGTTTATACAACATGTCGTACTCGAAATCGCTGATGGTTGGATCATCGAGCACATAGTACCGCCATTCGTGGTAAGCGATGAGTTCGCGCAGGTCTTTGGCGCGTTCGGCGGGCGGGCGTTGTTGCACGGTCGCGTCGTTCAGCAAATAGTGTTTCGAGCGTTCGTAGAGGGTGATTTGCGCTTCTTTGCTATACATGTCAAGATGTTAGGTGTTAGATTGCAAATATATTATTTTGTGGCCAATAAAATTCCAGGAGCTTTTACCGCTCCCCGAACCGACACCAATTCAACGATCGAATCATGAAAAAACTGTTCCCAATCCTGTTGCTGTTGAGTTTGCCACAGGTTCATTTTGCCCAGGCCGACGCAGCGGCAGAAGCCCGCGTTTTGCAGTTGCACCACGATAAATTCAGGTGGATGACAACCACACAACTTGATTCATTAGGGCTCGTGCTGGATGATCGGGTGCGGTATATCCACTCCAATGGCTGGGTGGAATCCAGGACAGAAGTGCTCGAAAACCTGCGGTCAAAAAAACTCAGCTACCAGGCGGTCACCGTAGAAGAAGCGCAGGCCCGCGCCTTCGGAAAATCGGTCGTAGTGGTTGGCAAAGGCAAATTCCAGGTTGCCCTCGACGGCAAACCGCTCGAAATCAACCTGCTCTACACGGAAGTGTACGTCCGGCATAAGAAGCACTGGAAGTTAGTAAGTCGGCATGCGTGTAAGGTTTGATAGACTTGTTGGAAATGTCTTAAGTAGGCAAACGCGCAAGTTGGCAAATTTGCAAATGGTAACTTGAGTGTTTGCAAATTTGCCTACTTGCCTTTTGCCTACTTGCCCTTTGCCTACTTGCCCTTTGCCTACTTGCCTTTTGCCCCTTGCAAATTTGCCCCTTAAATAAACCGGTTCTCCCGGGCAAGCTTAATCGCATCCTCCTTGGAATGCACATCAAGTTTAAGGTAGATATTTTTAATGTGCGTCTTGACCGTTTCCAGGTCAATGTACAATTCGCGGGCAATTTTATTCCGGCTTTTGCCCTCTGCGATCATTTCCAGAATCTGCGTCTCACGCTTGGTAAGCGGCGAATGCGGGTTTTTACGAAACGACTGGATGACGATTCGGGCCACATTGGCGCTCATCGGGCCGCCACCCTGCAAAACCTCTTCGATGGCTTCCACAATTTTAGCCGGCGCTGTATTTTTTGTGAGGTAGCCCGAAGCGCCGTTGCTCAGGGCCCGGAAAATCAGCTCTTCGTCTTCGTAAACCGTGAGGATGAGGATCGAAGCGCCCGGTATCAGGTTTTTGATGCGCGGGATGGCTTCCACTCCATTGATGCCCGGCAACTCGATGTCCAATAAAATGATATTGGGCGCGTCGCCTTCCAGTCTTTTGACGGCATCTTCGTAAGAAGGATAGACATTCACAACCTCATAACCTTCCGTATTGCCAATCAGGTATTCATAGCCATTGCGAATGGTTTCGTCGTCTTCGATGATGACGACCCGGACGACTTGCGTGCGCCCTGAATTCGGGTGATGATAAGCTGTATTCATAGTCGCTGTGTATTTGCCTGCCGCTTTTACAAAAAGCGCTTTGATCAGGTATTTTTATGATTTGGTTCTTACCTGCAAAAATGCATGGCCATTCGCCGGCGCCTCCGGAATATCAAAGCGCAGTTCAACCTTCGTTCCGTCAAGGGGGGCCGACTGCACTTCGAGCTGCGCATGGATGCGTCTGGCGCGGATCTGCATGTTTCCGAGGCCCTGGCCTTTTCGGGGCTGCGCCATTTGGTCAAACCCTTCCCCATTGTCTTCCAGTGCAATTGTCATTTGCTCCCCCGTCAGTTCAATCGTCATGCAGACCTGACGGGCGTGTGCATGTTTCAGGGCATTGTGCAGCGCTTCTTTAAAAATCATCATCATGTTTCGGCTGTAATCCATCGGCAAGCGGTAGCGGCTGAGGGTTTCTTCATCCAAACCCTGCGCCGCAAATTCCGTTTCCGTATCCTCAAAAAGTTCTGTGCCAAAGTCGCTCAGTCGCTTTAGGATTTCGTAGAGGTTATCGCTGTCCGGGTGCAGCGACCACAAAATATCTTTGGTGCCGCTGTAGAGCGCGGCGGAATTTTCGCGCATCTGTCCGATAATTTTTTTGATTTCAGGCGTTGTGCCGTTCAGTTTAGCCTGCAAAACTTCTGTGAGCACCGAAATGCGGGTCAGTTTGTTGCCCAATTCATCGTGAAAATCTTCGGCAACCCGCCGGCGCACTTTGTCCTGTTCATCTTTGCGCAAACGCTCTATTTCCAGTTCCCGCTGGGTTTTCCAGCGCGCCCGAACATACTGAATGAGCGCGCCGATACCGATGAGCAAGCACACGACCAGCAATTGGAACCATTGCATCTGGTAGAACGGCGGAATGATCTCAAAAGCGATCGTGGCCGGTTCCGTCACAAAGCCGGTATCGTCGTCGCCGGCCCATACTTTGAATTCGTATTTGCCCGGCGGCAGGTCGGGATACACCACATACCCGTTGGCCGTTGTGGCAGAAACCTGCTCGTCTAAGCCCATCAACTGGTATCGGAATTTTACAGTCCCGGGGTCCGCAATTGGCACACAGGTAAACTCAAACGTGAGGTGATTCTGGCGGTGTCCCAAACGCAAGCCAACCGGGAGGTTGTACCAGGCCGTGAGGCTGTCGGTCAATTTACTGGCCGGGATCGTATCCGAAAACAGTTCCACGCTTGTGAGCAGGGCTTTGAAAGCAATCGGTTTACGGGGTTCTGATTCCGGGTTGTAGCGGCAAAGTCCCTTCGTGGTGCCAAACCAGATATTGCCGTTGGGTTCCACCAAAATGGCGTTCTGGTTGGTTTCAATGCCCAATACCCCGTCGGTTTTGCCGTACGTCTTGACGCGAATCGCGTTGCCTGTGTATTGGATCCGGTTGATGCCTTTACCGGTTCCGGCCCACAATTGGTCTTTGCTGTCAAAAGCTAAGCTGTAGATGATTTCAGAAGAAAGGCCCTCTTTTTTGGAAAAATAAAGAAGCGAGTCTTTGCCATTGATCCCCCGGTTCCAGCATACCAACCCGCTGCCGTTCGTGCCAATCCAGATGCGTCGGGGATCTTTGTCGTGGGCCATGCACAGCACAGCGGAATTACCCAGCACTTCGCCGTCAAACAGGTGATTCAGTTTTTTCCCATCCCAAAGCCACAAGCCCTGATCGCTGGCAATGATCATAGAGTCTTTTTCGAGTCCAAGAACCCCGGTAAGGGTCGTGTTTTTCAACGGTTTTCCGGGCGCCCAGGGTTTCAGAACCCCATTTTCTGCAATGGCGATGCCTTTGCTGGTGCTGATCCATATCCGTCCGCGGCGATCTTCGTACAAGCCGGAGATGCTGCTGCCCAACAGAGTGTCATTTTTTGCAAACTGGCTGAATTGTCGGCCATTGTATTGCCACAACCCGCCCCCATACGTGCCAAGCCAGATATTCCCTCCCATATCCTGTATCATGGTTACAATGCGCCGGGTAGCGGCATTTTCGGAGGGTAGCAACCGCGTGGTAATGCGCTTGCCATCGTAAATCTGCAAACCGCCGCCATAGGTTCCCATCCACAGCAAGCCCTCTTTGTCGCGCAACAAAGACATCACGATGGGATGTCCCAGCCCGTTCGATTCGTCGAAGTGGACAAACGCGCCGCCTTTGTATTTAAAAACGCCCTGGCCGTCGGTTGAAAACCACAAATTGCCTTCCCGATCGGGGAAAGCCTGGGTGGCGAAAGCATTCGAAAAACCGTTTGTGGCAGAAAACCGGTGTACCCCTTTTTCATCCAGTACAAAAACGCCTTGCAATCCGACAAACCACAAATGGCCTTTAAAATCTTCACACATCGAAAAAGCATTGTTTTCGATGATCTGATCGGCTTGAAATTCCTGAAAAGGCCGGAATCCATCAGCTTCCAGGCGAAAAACGCCTTTGTTGGTGAGCAGCCAGGCGCGTTGTTTGCTGTCAACATAAATCCGCATGATCCCCAGTTTTTTATCCGGGTTTGGATGGTGCACCGGGATGCGGATCCAGGTGTCGCCGTTTTTCTGAAGCACTTCGTTGACTTTCAACCCTCCAACCCACAACCGGCCTTGTTTATCACAAAAAAGGGACTGCACAAGGATTTTTTTAAATTGATCGTCCTCGTATACCTCCAGTTTTCCAGCATTGATGTGGTACAGTTTTTTATTAAGGGCGGCCCAGATTTTCCCCTGATTGTCTTCAACAAGGGCATTGACATGG
>JALHRK010000040.1 GCA_022841505.1 Saprospiraceae bacterium
ATGGGGTGGAGATTTGAAGATTTGAGTATTTGAAGATTTGAGTATTCGATACTTCCCAACAAACATTTCGTTTCCTCAAATACTCCGCTCCTCAAATACTCCGCTCCTCAAATACTCGAATACTCAAAAAAAAACACATATGCGTCAATCATTACGCTATTTAAATTTTTTGGCGATGGCCATTTTGTTGACATCGAGCCTGACGCTTTCGGCCCAAAACGGCGCATTGCCCGCTGCCGGTGCCCGTTCAGTGGCAATGGGTGGCGCCAACGTCACGTTTACCGATGTGAGCAGTGCGTTGACCAACCAGGCCGGATTGGCGGGGGTTGGGGAATTTTCAGCAATGGTGGCTGCCGAACAGCGTTTCCTGATCGCCGAAATTCGTTCCTTTTCCGCCGCCGCGGCCTACCCTACCCGCTCCGGGACCTTTGGCGTCACGCTCAACTACTTTGGGTTTGAAGGGTACAATGAACAGCGCATCGGATTGGCTTATGGCCGAAAACTCTTCGATCAGTTGTACTTCGGCGGGCAGGTTTTGGCCCTCACAACCCGCATCCCGGAATACGGCAGCCAGACGAACTTCACCTTTGAAGCTGGGTTGATTTCGCCACTGTCGGAGCAATTGCTGATTGGAGTGCATGTCTTCAGCCCTGTGCGCGTGCGCTTGCTGGAGGATGAATATTTGCCAACTATCCTAAAAATTGGGATGATGTACCTGCCTTCGCAAAAATTGCGCATCAGCGGTGCGGTCGAAAAAGACATTGTTCATCCGGTCAGTATTAAGGCCGGCATTGAATACCTGCCTGCCGAATCGCTCGCTTTCCGGGTCGGCCTTGCTACCGAGCCTGTGCAGTTAAGTTTTGGCGCCGGGTTCACGCTTTCCAATGGTTTGACGTTGGATATTGCGTCGGCCTACCACCAAACGCTGGGGTTCACCCCATCAGCGGGCATCATTTACCAAAGACCAGCCAAAAAGAAATGAACATCCTGATCGTTGCCGCCACGCCTTTCGAGGTTGCTCCTTTGATTCAATGGTTGGAAAAAGAGCATGCTCAAACCGGGCCGTTGCGCTACCGCTGTAACCAATCCGAAGTGTCTGTTCTGATCACCGGCGTGGGTATGCCGCTGACCGCTTATGCGCTGGGCAAAGTGCTGTCTGGCAGCAAATACGACCTTGCCATCAATGCCGGAATTGCGGGCGCTTTCAACCGCACGCTGACTATTGGGGAGGTGGTGCAGGTGGTTTCCGAGCGTTTTGGCGACCTCGGTGCAGAGGAGGCAGACGGGCGTTTTATGGATGTGCATGAGATGAAGCTGATTGAGCCGGGGCAATTCCCGTTCCAGGGCGGACGCCTGTTGAACGACGCAGCCGGCGCTTTCGATTTTTTGCCCAAAGCGAAGGGGCTCACCGTCAACCGGGTGCACGGCAGCGCTACAAGCATCGAGCAAGCGATGGCTGCATTCGACGCCGACGTGGAAAGCATGGAAGGCGCCGCATTTTTTTACGCCTGCCTGATGGAACAGGTTCCTTTTTTGGAAATCCGCAGCATTTCGAACTACGTAGAGCCGCGCAACCGGGATAATTGGAATATTCCGCTGGCGATTGATCAGTTGAATGTGGTGGTGATGGAGGTTTTGAGCGTTTTGTGCCAGGCTGCTTAATCCAGGCAGAGCCTGGGGAATAGTACACGCGGGGCGGAGCCGCCGCGCGAGCAAAAGCCGTGCGAGCAACCTAATTCCGTTCCATAATTCGCCGCTTTACCCCCGCATAATTTCCCGGCTCCACCACCACTAACCACTCTGAAAGCAACGCCTTCAGCGGCAGGCGGGCATTCATGTCTTTTAAGAGCCAGTCCACATAAGTGATGTTGAAAGGATAGACATTGGCATTTCGGTACAAGGCGTTTTGCCGGAATTGCTTTCGCCAGGCTAAGTGCTCCCGGATCTGTTTTTCCTGATCAATTTTTGTGGGCAATTGGATCCGGCCTTCCAGGTATTCGCAAAGCCAGAGGGCAGCAATTTCGGAGGTCAGGTTGCAAAAAAAGGAGCTGTTATAGCCAACAAAAGCCAACGCCGGAACCGATAGCGGCAAAATATTCCGGTACAGCAAGTAGTTTCCTTCGGAGTCCGTCAATTGCTCTACTAATGCATCGGGCAAAAAAGGAAGCGTTTGGGTGAATCCCGTTCCAAAAATAACCGTATCCAATTCTACATCGCCCGCTCCGGGAATGGTGATTCCTTTTGGATGAAACGCACTGACCTCGCCTTTGATGGCCATGATCTGATGCTCCCGCACTTTTTCAAAAAAGCCATCGGATTCCACGCTGAGTTCGCCAAAAATAAGGTCGGAAATGGGGGCGTCGGGCTTCAACTGGCAGGCATCAAGCTGTTGTTGCCTGCTAAACGTATTTTGCAACGTACGAAAGGCGAAGCCGGGAATCTTTAGAAAATGGATGATGCGCTCTGCCACATTCCGGTAACGGAGTTTGGTCAGCGCCTCTCCGAAGCGGGTCAGGATGACGTATTTGTAGTTGATGCCTTTGATGAGCTTGGGTACTTTCCATTTCGCCTGGCGGTAGATGAGGTAAGTTTGTGCGGTTTCGGCGGCAATGGAAGCCGCAATGTCGCAAGCCGATTTCCCAAATCCCACCACCGCTACCCGTTTGCCGGCGTAGTCTTCGGGGGAACGCAGGGTGCTCGTGTGCCGGATAGCGCCCCCGTTGTCAGCAAAAGCTTCCATGCCGGAGTATTGCGGAATCGCGGGTTCCGAAAAAATGCCGTTGCAGACAACCAGAAAGTCGCCCTGCTCCTGAAAAGGCGTTCCGTTTGAATTTCCACGGATCGTCCAGCGATGTTCATTATCGTCTGATTCCAGCGATGCACTTTCAACGGTATGCCCCAGCCGGATGACCGGGTTGATCTGGAACTTTGCAGCATACGCTTTCAGGTAGGCCAGCATTTGTTCGCCGCTTGGGAATTCAGGGTAATCTTGCGGCATGCGAAAGTCTGAAAAAGCGTAGGTGTCGCGGGTATTTTGGGTGGTCAGTCCGGGGTAGCGCCTTCCCGGCGCCCAAACTCCTCCAATTTCTGGTTCTTTTTCAAAGACGGTCACCGCATAACCATATTCCAACAGGGTTTTGGCCGTGACTAAACCACTTAGCCCGGCCCCGATGACGAGGACGTTTCGTTTCATAGCTTTATTCGAATTGTTTTGATTGAAAACAAGTACCGGAATACCCGTTATGGCAAAGACGCGCCGCTGGTGAATTACGTTGCCATTAAACAAGATCTTATTGGGGGGATTTTTAATCCCCATACGCGGAAAGCGAAGTCCCTTATCGGCAACAGCGGATCAATTTTTCTTAGTACGCATTAATTCACAGGCCTGGTCGCCATCTACAGGATAGGCTGTTCTGGTATAATTGGGCGGACAGCTCCAGCAGTTACCCGTTTCAGCATCAAAAAAACTTTCATCAGGGCAGGCGGCATTCGCAACCTTGCTGGCTCTCGACCTTTCTTCGCGAATTACCCGTTCGCACGCCCGCTCGCTGGTGATTTCCGCTGATCGGGTTCGGCTGAAACCATCCGGGCAACTCCAGCAAGTTCCTTTGTTGTAGGCATCCCAAAACTGTCCGGGGCCGCATTCTTTCCCCCCTTTTTCTGAACCATTGCCGTGGTAGGTCGCTTTTGCATACTCCGTCGTTCCTGCCCGCACACAGGCAGCAGGGTCATTTATGCGAGTCTTTGTGCGCTGATAGCCGGCAGGGCAACTCCAACAAGTGCCCCCGTCAATATCCTCATACGAACTGCCTTCCGGACATTGTCTGTCGCCACTTTTTATTGCCCTGACATATGGTAAAGCTTCTGGCTCTTCAGGTTGTTTTTCAGGCGGCAATTTCACCTTGTCTTCTGGCACTCGGGAAGGTGTTTTAGGCTTGATTTTCGGTCTGGATTTACCTAATAGAGATTTGGACGCTGGCGCCAATTCAGGCTTTTTTTGTTCAGGAGCTTTAGGAGGTTCATCCAATAGTGTACGCAGGTTTACCAGCATATTTAAGGTGTCGAAATATTGATTGTCACTCAGCGCCAGCAACCGATTGTAAGCGGCCATCGCGCTGTCGCGGCGCTCTAAGTAAAAATCGCAGAGCCCCTGGCCGTGCAGGGCAGCAAGGCAAACCGGGGAGCGCTCGTTGTAAGCGGTGGAGCCATAGCTGTACCACGTGGATGGCTTGGCTAATTTTGCGTAAGCATTGCGAATTTCTTCCAACTCATTGACCGGATTAGCAGGGGGAACGTATGCGTCCTTTGTTGATTTTTGCTTTAATACATTCTGTTCACCTTTTTTAATAGCTACGGCCTGCTGCTGCAAAGAGTCCAGAAAAAATCGAAATTGTTCCGTTGTGAAATTAAAAAGCAGTGCTGTCCGATTGCTGTCGGCCAAACTATAAAATGATGATTCACGCAAACTGATTGCACGTCCTAAAAACGTATCCGCTGCCATCTTCAGGAGCGCGATATTATGCAATCCTTTTGAAGGAAAAACAATCATTGTATCCACCGCATTCGAGTCAATTAGTCTGTTAAAGGACTCCAACACCAAAAGGGAGGTATCGTTACCCAATTTCAGCCGATCAAATCTCTGCCACAACTCCACGGCCTGATTATTCAACTCAATCGCCTGGTCATCCTGGGATTTCAAACTCACCCAAAAACCTGCTGGCCTTTTTATTCCAGTTTCAAATGGTTGCGCCGCACGGGTGCGGTTGTAATAAAATCCGTAAGCCAGTAAAAACGCGCTCAGGAACATAGCAGCCATTCCTCCAAGCAATTCCCGGGCCCAGAAAGGTTTAGGCGCCGGCTGTGTCAACCAGGCTTCGATTCCTCGGGTAGCCTGGCCAGGAAGTCCTTTTTTGTCCATTTTTTCCTGCACGATCAGGTCCAATTCAGCCAATTGCCCGCCAGACAACAAGCCGAGGCGTTTCAGGTCGCGCAGGGTTGCTTTGTGCGCTTCGTCGCGGGGATCGAGTGCAAAACGCTGCATGGCAAGGCCGGTTGTCCAGTCGGTTTCAGCGAAACTGCCGGCCACGCGATCCTTTACGTGCTCCAATTCTTCGGCCACGGCTTTTCGCGCAAGCGCTTCATCGGCAGGGTTGAGCTGTCGCAACAGGGCTAAGCGCAGGTTGGTATCGGGTGCGTTGTTGTTTAGCCAGGGAATTCGACTCAAGGCCAAAAGCCCGTCATGTGTCACTTCCACCCCGATGGTCCGCCCAACGGCTATGGTCAGCGCCCAATCGGGTTGTACGCAAACCGCTAAAGCGCACAACCAGCGGTACCATTCCGGGTGGTCTTTCAGGTAAGCTTTGTGGTCGTCGGGGGTTTCCCAATGGCGGTAGCGATGCGAAATCTGGGGATGGAGGCGCAGCAATTCGGCTTCCCGGCGCGCAAAATTACCGGGTTCGTACTCTTCCATGCGGTCGAGCATTTCCAAACCGGCCAGCATCCCGTCCGTATCGGCCGGGCAGATCAAAAAATGCCGGTGCAGCAATGCTTCCTGGAATGACCAGCCACTCACCGGTTCCGGCGTCAGGAGGATGCGTCGCGGCCAGGAAGAAAGAATTTTGACCGGCGCTGAAAGCAGGGAAGGTGTTTGCGGATTGTATGGATTGACCAGGCCGTGTCCGTCGCCAAGCAACACAAGCCGGTGTGTGGAATAATGTTGCTTTAGTTCAACTAAATTCAGGCCCTGCGGGTGTTCCGGATTTTTAAAAACATCGAAACTGCCACTGTGAAAAAACACTTCAGCGGGCGCTTCCCGTCTTTTCAAAAAAGCCGTCAGGCGTTCAAAGAGTTGGCCCTGCTGGTTGCGTTCGTCGCTGCGTTGCACCAGGAACAGGTACTCCGCCGGGCGGGTATCTGATTTTTCGCGCCATTCGGGGTACCCCCCTGCGTCTACAGTCGCGCGCACGGAGGCTGCAGCGTCGAAATAACGGCGGATGCCCGTTTCCCGGCGGCGCATGACTTCGGCCATTCGGAAAAAGTCGCGCGGCACGGTGATTTTTGCATCCTGGGGCAGGTAGGGTACAAAATAAGGCCCGGTATCGTGGATGGGGTATTCGGCCTCCAGGTCGGCGACGGTTTTTTCGGGCGTTTTTTCGTGGCGTTTTTTCCACCAGCTCGCCAGCAGCCAAGCTGCAAAAAACAAAGGCAGGATGGCGAATAACCAGTACCACCCGTTCAATTGCAGCAACTGGCGCGGGTAATCGCGCCTGACAGCAAAGGCTTGCAGGTAGGGCTTGTCGCCAAGGTTCATGTTTTTTTCTTCGTAGAAATAGCAATAGTCTTTTTGACCGGACCGGTAAGCCAACAGCCCGATAGTTGTTTCCCCGCCGCGGGAAAAAACATAGCGAACACTGGCTCCGCGAAGGGTGTCAGTACTGCTGAATATCCATTCTACCTGTACGCCCGGAGCCACACTGACGGAAAAATCGTAAGTCTTTCCGGGGGTTAGAACTGCTTGAGGCACTTTAAAATTAGATACCACAGGCGGATTTGAGCAATGAACTTTTAGCTCAAGGGTATCCCGGGTATTCGCCTGATCAGCTGATGACCCGGCGTGGCGCAGGATGACCACTTTGTCTTGTCCGGCCCCGACAGCCCGCCAGGACAATTGAAAGGCCGTATCTGAATATTCAAGTTGGCCGCTTGCATGGTCGCGGATTTCCCAAACAAAGGCATTCGTATCCGTACAGGTGCTGATATTTCTGCATTCAAGCAGGTCGCCCTCCTTCAGCGGCGCAGCTGACTCCAGTTCCATTTGTACCTGGCATGACACAACCGGTGGGGGCGCCGGCTGAAACAACCAGTACAGGAACCCAGAAACCGGCAAAAGCAGCAGCAACCACCACTGTCTGAATTTGGGAACCGGCGGAATTGGAAGTATTGGAGCTATTGGCGCTTCGGGCAAATTGTTCAGTTCCTCTGCTTCTGATGCGCATTCTTTCAAAAACTGATCGAAAAAATCATAAAAACGTTCCTGTTCCTGCGGTGTGCGCGCAATAAAAGGCGCTAAGCGGAATTTTAAGCCCTCAATATCTCCATATAATTCAGGCGCCTCCTTTTCCAATACACGGAGCAGCCGCATTTTGCGCGCGGTGTCCATGCGGAAGCCGGCTGCCTCTAAGCGGGCAAAGAAGGCTTCTAACGGCAAGGGGATATGTGGGTTTTGTTCCAAATTCTATCTTGTTGGGGCAAAAGATTTTTTGCCCACCCGTTGGGCAAAAGATTTTTTGCCCCTACGGGTTCAATAATTTCCGAACCGCCTCCAAATCTTCCTGGGTTTTCACAAGGAATGACAGGTTGTATTCCAGCATTTTCTTTTGGGCTTCTGAATTGGGGTTATTGAAATAACCATTCAACCCTAATAGTTTCAGCCAACCGATCAATTCAGCTGTAGCCGGTTTTTTGCGGACAGCGTGGTTGCGCACCTGATCAAAAAAGGCAAAAAGTTCTGCGTAGGCTTTTTCTGTTTCAGGAGTAATCTGCCCGAGGTGTTTCTCAACGATGTCGCGCAAAAGCTGGCCTTTTGGAAATTCAATATGGAAAAACGCGCATCGGCGCAGGAAAGGATCGGGCAGGTTTTTTTCGGAATTACTCGTCATAATAACGACGATTTGAGCGTCGGGGCCGCGTTCAACCGGGAAGTTGTCCTGCTCCCGGATCTGAAAGCGGTAATTTTCGATTTCGTCGAGGATGTCGTTGGTAAAATCGCGGGGCGCTTTGTCTACTTCGTCTATCAGCACAACCGTGCTTTGGGGTTTGGGTGGCAAATCTATGCGAAATCGCCCGGTGTATTCCGGTTTGGGGTTGCTCATGGCAATGGCTTTGCCCAGGGCCTGCAATTCGATAAAATCACCCGTTTTACGTGCATCGCCTTTCAGGTTGGCCGACTGAAAGTGGGAAAGCGCATCGTAAGTGTAGAATAAATCCCGTGCCGCAGAAGTGGTTTTGGTATTAAAACGCAGCGGCTGCGGATAGAAACTGTTGTTGTATTTTCCATTCAGGTACCCCACGGCCCATTGCGCCAGCGTAGTTTTGCCGGTGCCGGGTTCGCCGGTCAGCAGCAAGGGTTGGCGCAACGCCACTGCGCCTTCGAGGGCAATACGCAACGCTTCGCTGATAATGTAATCTTTACCGGGGTCGAAATTTTTGTTGGAATCCGCCATTAGGTATGGTTATTAGTTAATTGTTATTGGTTATTGGGGCCCATCTACCGTCTACCGTCCACCGCTCCTTTATTATACCGCTCAATCCGTTCCTGAAGTTTCATTTCAATATCGGCCATGTCTAATTCCGTTGCGCCGGGGAACATTTCCGCAGCAGCGGCTTCCGGTTCCTGGCCAGGCATTCGGAGCACGTCGTAGCGGCTGAACCACTCGCTCACCTCGCTGAGGCTAACCGGTTGAAGTTCGGGCAGCGATTCGCCGTGCGCGCGTTCCTGAATGGCTTTGCGCACCTGGGCTTTTACCGTTTCATTCGTTTTTTGGTATTCAATTCCAAAAAAGAAAAAGAAATTTGGTGAATCAGGGGGCAATTCGCAGGCGCAAAAGCCTTCAACCAAACTTTTTACAACGAGCGGCGTGACCTGCTCGCGCCAGTTGTGATCGTCTATGGTGAGGAGGATAAATACCAGGTCGTTCGGGCCATAATCTTTCAGCTCGGGGCTGGCCAGGACTTCATTCAGCTTTTTGCTCAGGATGGGCTGCAGGTTATTGACCGGCTCGAAAAAGCGAGCCAGCAGTTCGCGCATAACGTTGATTTGAAACAACTTCGGGTTGTCGTGTACTTGCGGCTTGCAATCTACAAACTTGATTTTTGTTCCCGGATTGTAGTCGCCTTTTTCCCAGTTGAGCAAATGCCCGCCGATTTCGTAGCCCAGCCGTTTGAACAGGCTTTCGTGTTCCTGACGCGCATCGCCGTACAGGTAAAAAAAGCGCAATTTCACCTCCGGGCCGGGCGTGTCGTAGTAGTTGAGCTGGAAAACTTCATTTTGTGCCACCCGGTCACAGGTAAAGGCGTGAACTGGCGGCATGCTGCGGCCTGGTGCAACTTTTCGAAGCAGTTGCACATTAAGCGATTCCGGAATGATGTTGTTGACCAACCAAATCAGCGCATTGCTGATGTTGCTGAAACTGATGTTTTTTTCTTCAAAAGCAATCAGGCCAAGGTTTTCAGCCCGTTCAGATTCGTTGTATTTGCTTTGGAGAAGAATTGCATCGTTGTACAAGGCGCTGTTTGGGTCAAGAACGTCCTCCTTCAAACGGCGAAACACCTCTTCGTGGCGATTGTCGCCGATGAGTGCTTTTAATTCGCGTTTTAGGACGTCGAGCATAGTGTTATTAAATATATAGGAGGAGGGATAAATGTACGAATCTATTCAAACAAACCCAATTTTCGCCTTTAATAACCATACTTCTCCTTCCAATCCTGCTTCAATTTCTGCTTGATCTTCTCTTCCGCCGGATTTTGCTGTGGCTCAAATAGTTTGGTTCCGGATACCTCATCGGGCAGAAATTCCTGTACCACAAAATTGCCTGGGAAATCATGGGCGTAGCGGTAGCCTTTGCCATAGCCCAATTGCTTCATCAGGCCGGTAGGTGCATTGCGCAGGTGGAGCGGAATGGGCAGGTTGCCGCTTTTCCGAACGAGTTCCTGGGCATTGTTGATGGCCATATATGCGGAATTACTCTTGGGCGAAGTTGCCAGATAAATGGCCGCCTGCGAGAGGATGATCCGGGCTTCGGGCAAACCGACCGCCTGAACCGCCTGAAACGCGGTCGTCGCCATCAGCAGGCCATTGGGGTTGGCTAATCCAATGTCTTCCGAGGCGGCAATCATCATGCGCCGGGCGATGAATTTAACATCTTCCCCCCCTTCGATCATGCGGGCCAGCCAGTACACGGCGGCGTTGGGATCGCTGCCCCGAATGGATTTGATGAAGGCAGAAGCGACGTCGTAATGCACTTCACCGCCTTTGTCGTACAAGGCAATAT
Organism: Saprospiraceae bacterium; assembly: GCA_022841505.1. Lineage (GTDB taxonomy): Bacteria > Bacteroidota > Bacteroidia > Chitinophagales > Saprospiraceae > JABWAJ01. The sequence continues at coordinate 10,050 of JALHRK010000040.1, forward strand.
GCTGCTGCACCAGCGCGGTGATGTAGTCGTCGTTGATGACCACTTCCTGGTCTCCGGTAGCTTCCCCTGCTGCTAATTCGAGGATGTTGTAGAGCTTACGTGCATCGCCGCCGGAGAGGTGGAGCAATGCGTCTCCGGTCTCGATCCGGATGCGCTTATCTTTCAGGTATTCATCGTGTTGCAGGGCCTGGTTGACCAAATACATCAAATCTTCTTTTTCCAAAGATTTCAGGATGTAGACCTGACAACGCGACAACAAAGCCGGAATGACTTCAAAAGAAGGATTTTCCGTTGTGGCGCCAATGAGGGTGACCACACCTTCCTCCACCGCGCCCAGCAGAGAGTCTTGCTGCGACTTGCTGAACCGGTGAATTTCGTCAATGAACAGCAATGGATTCTGGCTGTTAAAAAACCGTTGGCTGCGGGCTTTTTCAATGGCGTCGCGCACGTCTTTTACCCCGGAGTGTACTGCGCTTAACGTATGAAACGGGCGTTTCAATTCGTTTGCAATAATGCGGGCCAGCGTTGTTTTGCCCACCCCCGGCGGCCCCCACAAGATGACAGACGGGATCACCCCGGAAGCAATGGCTCGTTGCAACACAGCCCCCTCCCCGACCAAATGTCGCTGTCCGGTGTATTCGCTTAATGTTTGCGGGCGCATCCGCTCTGCCAAAGGTTTCATGTACAGATATTAGATCTAAGATGTTAGACAATAGATTTCAGAAATGAGATAGCGAGTCTAAAATCTTTGCTCTAATATCTCCTTTCTTTTCAAAAAAAGGTTTATATTTGTCCACAAGATTCTACACAAATTCTACCCTCCATCATTTTTCAGTTTTTTATTGCTTGGGATTATTGTCTTTGAGAGGCGTTAACTCTTGACGCTTCAGGCTACACACAAATACTTCGTGCTTAAATTCCTTCAACTTTTGTTGCAGGATATTTAACGCCCGTTTATCTATTTCACATCAGAGGATTTTCTGTGTTTGTGAATACCCTTCCTGAATGCGTCTTTTCTTTTACAGAGAAAACGCACACGTTCATGATTGCACAACAACATTCGGCGCTCCGGCAGCCACAGGTAAGCATTCCTTACCGGACGCCGGGGGAATTCCTGTATCGGGAAGACTTCCGTACACAACATTTTGTGATAGACAGCACAATGCCTCAACGTTTGTTGACGACCAGCGGCATGCAGTTGCATATTCCTGCTTGTGCTTTTATGAGCCGCGATCGTAAAAGGAGGATTTTCGGAACCGTGGAAATCGTTATCAAAGAGCTTTACACGTTGGCCGACATGCTGCTATTTGGTCGCCCGACTTCCGCAAATGGCAATTTACTGGAAGCCGCTGCACAATTTCAGTTTCAGGCTTTCCACTCCGGGCACCCTGTTGAAGTGGCGCTTCCCATCCAGGTTCGGTTGTCTTCCACCGCCTTTTTTCGCAAACCGCATCGCATGCTCCTTTTTTCAGGGGGCGCCTCAGCGATCCGGTCTATATCAGGTCAATCCGCATTCGATTGGAATTTTGCCTCCAGCCTTTTATTTGAACATGCTGGCGATACACAATACCAATTTCAGCTTGACCGCTGCGGCTGGTGGTCTTGCCAGAAGCCATACCATAGCAAATCGCGTAAGGTAATGATGAGTATTCGACTTGGTGGCGAGCGGGATGTTTTCCGGCATTTAGATGCCTTTCTGGTTTTCAGGGATATTCCTTCGATTGTTCGCTTGTATCCGGGTATGACCGGATTCACGGCATTGAATATTCCGGAAGGTTTACAAGCCTCCGTTTTCATCTTTGGCAACCTGGGTGAGCAGTTGTATGCAGGGCAAAGTACTCCCGAATACACGGCTAACCGGGTGTTGAACGTTGCAGTAAGCCCGGGGCGGAAGGAAGTGATCCGGCAATTGATTGGCCAAATAACCGAAGATTAGGTGTCTGTCTTTATAGTCCGATAGCTGCGTTACGAGAAGGCCCCAAAAAGGTCATTTACGCGAGTAAACTCCCATCTTTGGGGCCTTCTCGTGCCTTGCTCTCAAACTCTAAAGAACAGACCCCGACTAAATGTACGGACACCAATAAACTTATCTGAAATAAGAGGCGCCGTTAATGTCGAGAATACACCCCGTAGCATACATGGCTTTTCCGGAAGCTAAAAACAAAATGGCCTGGGCTACTTCTTCCGGTGTTGCCACACGGTTAAGCGGGCTTTGGGCCCGAATGGCTTCGCCGGCTTCAGAATTCAAAAGTTCGGAAACCATTTCTGTTTCTACAAACCCCGGTGCAACCACCCCTACAAAAATCTGGTATTTTGCCAAAGCCTGCGCCAGTGACTGACTCAAGGCATTTAGTCCGGCTTTGCTCGCTCCGTACGCCGGATGGTCAGGTTCGCCGCGAAAGGCGCCCCGGGAAGATACGTTTATGATGCAACCCCCACCCTGTTCCATCATTTGCTGTGCAGCACAATAGCAAACATTAGCCGCACCGAACAGGTTTACATTCAGCGTTTTTTGCCACGCTTGCTGCCACGCTGCGTAACTGACGATTGCGATGGGGTGCGGCTCGTAAATCCCGGCATTGTTTACCACAATATCCAGTGTTTCGAACTCTTCCACCACCGCCTGAATCATTTGATTGACCGCGCTGGAATGGCTGATATCGGCTTTGATGGCTAAGTGGCCTTCCCCTGGCAGTTCTTCGCAAACTGCCTGAGCAGCAGCGCTGTCGGCCCTGAAATTGATGGCCACCCGGGCCCCGCTTTCCGCAAATGCTAAGGCCGTCGCACGGCCAATGCCGCGTGACCCGCCAGTAATCAAAACTGTTTTGTTGGAAAAATCGGTCATAAATCCTGTGGTTTCAGTACGGAAAGGTATAACATTTTCTATTTTAGCGGAACGGAAACCTTTTGGTTTTCATCCTGCGAAAATAATAGCGCAGCAATACCTATGTCAACCTGAAATTACAAACACAATCTGATATGAAAAAAACCTCCCTTTCGCTTTGGCCATGCCTTTTTCTGGTCGCTTTGATCACCGCTTCCCCCCTTTCCGTTTTCGGACAAAAAAACAAAACCAAACCGCAGGCAAATGCGCCTGCAAACAATTACGAGGAGGATCTGTACAACGCCCTGCAATGGCGCACCATCGGGCCTTACCGGGGCGGGCGCTCAGCAGCGGTTACCGGCGTTCCGGGCAAAGACAAACTCTTTTACTTTGGCAGCACGGGAGGTGGTGTCTGGCGCACAACCGACGGCGGCGAAACCTGGGCCAACATCAGCGACGGCTATTTTGGCGGCTCCATCGGAGCAGTGGCAGTCAGTGAATACGACAACAACGTCATTTATGCAGGTGGAGGTGAAAAAACCGTGCGGGGCAATGTTTCCTACGGCTATGGGGTATGGAAATCGGAAGACGCCGGCAAATCCTGGAAAAAAGCCGGCTTGGAAAACTCCCGGCATATTCCGCGGATCCGCATCCATCCAAAAAATCCGGACCTGGTATACGCCGCAGTGCTGGGCGACTTGTACAAACCCACCGATGAACGTGGGGTTTACCGCAGCAAAGACGGCGGCAAAACCTGGGAACGCATCCTTTTTGCCAATGCAGACGCAGGGGCAATGGACCTGACTTTTGACCCGAACAACCCGCGCATCCTCTATGCTTCGACCTGGCGTATCCGAAGAACACCGTATAGCTTAGAGAGCGGCGGGGAAGGCTCCGCCATCTGGAAAAGCACGGACGGCGGCGATACGTGGACCAATCTTTCCACCAACAAAGGCATGCCAAAAGCGCCTTTAGGCATCATAGGAATTGCGGTTTCTCCAGCTAATTCGGAGCGACTATGGGCCATCGTGGAAGCAGAGGAAGGCGGCGTGCTTCGCTCCGACGACGGTGGAAAAACCTGGGCGAAACTCAACAGCGACCGCAATATGCGGCAACGGGCCTGGTACTACACGCGCATCTATGCCGATCCGCAGGATGCGGAAGCAGTTTATGTGCTGAATGTAGACTATTTTAAATCTACGGACGGGGGCCGGACTTTCAAGTCTTATGATTCCCCGCACAGCGACCACCACGATCTATGGATTGCCCCGGAAGATCCCAAACGGATGATCATTGCCGACGATGGCGGGGCGCAGGTGAGTTACGATGGCGGCGAAAACTGGAGCACCTACCACAATCAGCCAACCGCACAGTATTACCGGATTGCCACAGACAACCACTTCCCCTACCGCATTTACGTAGCTCAACAGGACAATTCGACCCTGCGCGTGCTGCACCGCACCAATGGCGGCTCGATTGGAGAAGATGACTGGGAAGAAACTGCGGGCGGCGAAAGCGGTCATATCGCAGTTGATCCATTAGATAATGACATCGTTTATGGCGGCAGTTATGATGGCTTCCTGACCCGGCTCAACCATCGGACGAAGCAGGTGCAGGGCGTAAATGTCTGGCCGGACAACCCAATGGGCCATGGCGCGGAAGGCATGAAATACCGTTTTCAGTGGAATTTCCCGATCTTTTTTTCCCCAAATAATCCGAAAAAGCTCTACACCACCTCCAATCATGTGCATGCGAGCTTTGATGGCGGGCGCTCCTGGGAATTGGCCAGCCCCGATCTGACCCGCAACGACCCCACCAAACTGGGGCCTTCCGGCGGTCCGATCACCAAGGACAATACGAGTGTGGAATACTACTGTACCATTTTCGCAGCAACCGAATCCCCCTACGAACCTGACCTGCTCTGGACCGGTTCCGATGACGGACTGATTCATGTTTCCAAAACCGGTGGTGGATTAGATGGCAAAGCCTGGGAAAATGTGACACCTCAGGGCATGCCAGAGTGGATGATGTTTAACAGCATTGACTGCGACCCTTTCACCAAAGGCGGCGCTTATGTGGTGGGAACGCGTTACAAACTGGGCGATTACAAACCTTATATTTATCGCACCAAAGACTATGGAAAAACCTGGACGCTCATTACGAAAGGCATCAATCCTGCCCATTTCACCCGGGTGGTCAGGGCCGATCCGAAGCGCAAAGGGTTGCTCTATTGCGGCACGGAAACCGGCATGTACATTTCTTTCGACGATGGTGATAACTGGCGCCCGTTCCAACTCAACCTGCCCATCGTGCCCATTACCGACCTTGCGGTTAAAAATGATAACCTGATTGCCGCCACCCAGGGTCGCAGCCTTTGGATCATTGACGACCTGACGGTATTGCATCAATTGTCGGACGACCTTTCGAAATCCGGATTTCACTTGTACAAACCCATGCCGAGCTACCGGATGGGTGGGTTTCAAAACAAAAATGCCATCAAAAAAGAGGGGTTGAACCACCCCGGCGGTGTGATGACGCATTTTTACCTGAAGGAAAAACCCCTTGATTCTGTAGAGGTAAAACTGATGTATTACCAGGCTGATGGCAAGCTGATCCGGGAATTTTCCACCAAAGCAAAAGAAGACGCCAATAAATTGACGGAATTGAAAAAAGGCGGCAACCTTTTTGTCTGGAACATGCGGTACCCTGACGCCAAAAAATTTGACGGCATGATTCTTTGGGCAGGCGGCGTTACCGGGCCACGGGCAGCGCCCGGTAATTATACGGTGAAGCTAATGGTTGGCAATGCGTTTCAGGAACAGACTTTTGAAATCCTGAAAGACCCGCGCTCCGAATCCACGCAGGCTGAGTTACAGCAGCAGTTTGATTTTTTGATCGCTGTGCGCGATAAAGTTTCAGAAACACACCAGGCCATCATGGACATTCGCAGCATCCGGGAACAACTCAACCAGTTCAAAACCAAAGTTAAAGGCGATGATACAATGAAACTGCTGGTTGCCCAGGCAACAGGGATTGACTCCGCGCTGACCATAGTGGAAAACGAGTTGTATCAAACCAAAAACAAAAGCGGTCAGGATCCGCTCAATTACCCCATCCGCTTGAACAACAAGCTGGCGCATGTAGGCGCTACCGTTGGTTATGGCGATTACCCGCCTACGCGGCAAGCCATTCAGGTGAAGGAAGAAATCACCATGAAGATTGACATCCAATTGGCCATTTTCCAAAAAATCATAGCAGAACAGCTTCCGGAATTTAATAAAGCCGTGAAAGCGAGGGAAATTGATGCGGTGGTGCTGAAGAAAGAGTAGGGTTCAGTTGGCAAGGAGCAAGGGGCAAATTTGCAAATCGGCAAAAGGCAAGCTGGCAAAGGCAATAATTTCATAAAAGTGAAATGTTTCGGGGATCTTTCTGATTTGAATACGAAAACATCAGGCTTAATGAAACAAAATTGCCTTTTGCACTTTGCCTTTTGCCTCTTTACCTAACCCCGGGTCTCACTTGAAGCAACTCATGCTTTTTCCAAAGTAAACCCAAAAGTAGATCCCACATTCGGCGTACTCCGCACATTAATGGTTTGTTTGTGCGCTTCAATGATGTGTTTCACAATGGCAAGGCCCAGGCCGGAGCCCCCTTGTGCGCGGGAGCGACTTTTATCTACCCGGTAAAAGCGGTCGAATACATGGTTGAGGTGTTTGGCTGGGATGCCGATGCCGTTGTCAGCGACTTCGATCAGGACGTTTTTGTCCATATCGTAAAAACCGACCTTTGTTTTTCCACTGGGGTTGCCGTATTTGATGGAATTGTGCAGGAGATTCATCAGAATTTGACGAATGCTTTCGCGGTCTGCCCGAACTTTATACCCCGAGGAAGCGCCCTCTTTAAATTCGAGTCTGATGCTTCTTACGGCAGCCTTGAATTCGAGGTCATCGAACACTTCTTCAGTCAACTGATGGATGTCAAAAACCTGCATATCCAGGATTAGCTCCCCAGATTCAAGCCTGGAAATAGTGCTTAGGTCTTCGACGATGGTGTGCAGGCGCTCAACGTTTTTCACGGCTTTTTTCAGGAAAGTCATATTCACTTCCTCATCGTAAATGCCGCCTTCGAGCAGGGTGTGCAAATAGCCCTGAATGTTGAAAATGGGCGTTTTGAGCTCGTGAGAAATATCGCCGACAAACTTGCGGCGGTATTCTGCCCAGGACTTTTGCTTATTGTTTTCATTTTGCTGGTCAATGGCCCATTGCTCCACTTCGCGTTCCACTTCATCCACAATATGGCTTGTCATATCAATTTCCATCGGGCGCTCACCCGGAGAGAGTTTTTGCTGGTGGATGGTTTTGTAGATGACCTTGATTTTCCGGTAGAGGTACTCTTTGAGGTAGTACATGCTGATAAAATAGGCCACGCCAAACAAAGCGACCGAAAAGAGCAGACAAAGGAGTAAATCGTCGAACCAGGTGCTGATGATCAGGGTAAAAATAAACAGTGCAGCTCCTGCGCCTGCAATAAGGAAGGCAGTAAGCAGCGCCACCTGCTGTGGCGTTGGATTTTTCATGATAGAAGCGAAACGGCTTCTAAAACTCAAATTTATAGCCAATCCCTTTGATGGTTTTGATGTAATCTTCTCCAATTTTTTCCCGCAGTTTTCTAATGTGTACGTCAATGGTGCGATTGCCAACAATAACATCCGTTCCCCAAACCTTGTTGAAAATTTCTTCCCTTGAAAACACTTTTCCCGGCTTGGAAACCAGTAAAGTAAGCAATTCGAACTCCTTTTTTGCCAATTCTATGACTCGTTCGCCTTTTTGAACGGTCACATTTTCAGAATTGATCACAAGGTCGCCCATTTTGATGATTCCAGCCTGATCTGCCTGGACCTCAATCCGGTCGTTTCGGCGCAACAGGGCTTTAATCCGGCTGAGCAACACCCGCGGGCGAATGGGTTTGGTGATGTAGTCGTCGCCGCCTACCTCGAGCGCCGCAATCTGAGAATAGTCTTCTTCCCGCGCCGTCAGGAAGGCGATCACAGTTTTATCAAACTGTGGTTTGGTTCGGAGTTGCCGGCAAACTTCCACCCCGTCCATTTTCGGCATCATGATGTCGAGAATAATCAAATGGGGTTTTTCACGTTCAGCGAGCAGAATGCCTTCTTCCCCATCCGAGGCAGTAATGACGATATATCCTTCTTTATGAAGATTATATTGGAGGAATTCCAGAATATCCGGCTCGTCGTCAACGATGAGAATCTTAATTAAATCCATATAGTGCATGTGCAGTTGCGCAAAATTAACCCATCACATGGCCATTCTGCCTATACTGGCGTTAATTTATTATTAAGTCTGTTAACCGTATCCTCTCTTAACGTTAAGGCACCCACCCTCATGACCGAACCCTGTTCAGAAAAATGCTGTACTTTTCGCTTAACCTATTGGGCTGCGGCCTATCTTTGCGCCTGCATCAAAGCATCAACAACATGCCTTCCATTTCGAAGAGGGGCCAACAGGTGCCGCTTTCTCCATTCCGCAAACTGGCGCCCCTGGCTGAAAAAGCTAAAGCTGCCGGCAAACACGTTTATCACCTCAACATTGGTCAACCGGACATTCTGACGCCGCCTGAAGCCTTGCAGCAAGTACAACAGGCTAATCTCAAAATTTTAGAATACAGTCCGGCTGAGGGTTTCCTTTCTTATCGTAAGAAACTCTGCGAATACTACGCCCGTTTTGACGTTGAGCTCAACTATGAACAGGTGATCGTCACCACCGGCGCATCGGAAGCCATCCAGTTGGTGCTCTTGTCCTGTTTAAACCAGGGAGAGGAAATTTTGGCACCAGAGCCGTTCTATGCCAATTACAATGGCTTTGCACACATCGCCGACGTGCAGGTTTGCGCCATAACCTGCGACATCGAAACCGGCTTCGCACTGCCCGACGCTGCCGCATTTGAGCGCTGCCTTACCCCACGCACCAAAGCTATTTTCATCACCAACCCCAACAATCCGACCGGCACTTTTTATGGAAGGGAAGTCCTGGAAGGGTTGGCGCTACTGGCGAAAGCCTACGATTTGTACCTGATTGTGGATGAAGTATACCGGGAGTTTTGCTACGATGGGCAGCCTTTTTTCTCCGCCCTCAATCTGGAAGGCGCGGAAGAAAACGTTATCGTCATTGATTCGGTCTCCAAGCGCTACAGTGCTTGCGGCGCGCGGGTAGGCGCGGTTGTCACCCGAAACCAGGCCGTATTGGATGCCGTTTCGCTGTATGCCAAACTCCGCCTCAGCCCGCCTACGCTGGGTCAAATTGTGGCAGAAGCAGCCATTGATATTGGCGAGGCGTACCTGCACGAAGTTAAAGCAGAATACGACCGACGGCGGATGGTGGTGTACAACCGCCTGCAACAAATGCCGGGGGTGACGAGCTACCTTCCGGGTGGCGCATTTTATTGCTTTGCCCGCTTCCCGATCGCCGATGCCGACGATTTTTGTCAGTGGTTGTTGTCAGATTTTGAATACCGGGGCGCTACGGTGATGTTGTCGCCCGGCGCAGGGTTTTATGCCACGCCCGGGCTTGGGAAAGACGAGGTGCGCATCGCTTACGTCCTCAACGTTCATGACCTGGAAGCGGCCATGGATTGCCTGGAAGAAGCGCTTCGGGTATATCCGGGCAGGCTGACAGAAACCCTGATCGACGAAGCAATACCCGCTTGGGGATAAGTATATTGGCAAATTGCAAGACATGTCCCGCACAGCGGGAGGGCAGGAGCAATTGCCTTTTGCAATTTGAGTTTTGCCCCTTCTTCCCGTCAATGAATAAGCACTTTTTCCACCCACAATCCCTGATCGCCCCTCACCTTCAATAAGTACAAACCAGCCTGCAAAGATGCCGGCAGGTTGAGGCTGCAGGTGTTGTTTGTAAAAGGTATTTCGCCCATTGCAACACGCCAGAGTTGTCTGCCCGAAAGGTCAAATAATTGCACTTCATCAAGGTTATGCAGGTCGCCTTCAGCCAATTGCAGGTGTAAGGTTGTTTGTCTTGAGACTGGGTTCGGATAAATTTTCAGCACCCCGGGTTTTGCAACAGATTCGTCCGCGCTGACTTCCGTCGTAACAAAAGAAAGAGAGGCGGAAAAATCGGTGCAAAAGTGTTGGGTATTGAACGCGCGCACCCGCCAGTAATAGGTTCTGTTGTTTTCCAGATCGGATATGACGGTATTACCTGCACCCGAACCGATGTATTCCCGGGTCGTGAAATTCGACGGAAAGTTCGGCAACCGGCTGACCTGAACGACGTAGCCAGAAGCGGCTTCCACCGGGGTCCATTCTAAGTAAACGTTATTAAATTGCACCAATTCAGCAGCAACCGGAACCAACAAGGTGGCCGGAACGCTGGAAACAGCCGGCAAAACCGTTTGATTATCAAGCAGATTTGGTTTTTCATCCTGCAAATTTGCACGCATGGCCGCTATTTGCTGGGGCGTGAAGCGGCTCGAACAATTGTCTGTGGAATAAGACATGATCAGGGTCGCATCCGAGCGGAATTGAACGCCGGCCGGGTCTGTCTGAACAGTGGGGCTTTGTAATTCAGCATTGCATGCCCACCTTCCAGATAGGTAATCCGGCGAGGTGTCGCAAAAACCGTCTGCCGCCAGCAGGCAGTTGCTTCCGTCCACGAGCTCAACCAGCGCTGTGTCAATAATTGTCGTATCCAGGATGAGGGTATCTTTGAAATACGTATAATCATAGGTGACATGCGTGGGCGCCGGGTCGTTGAAATTATGTGGCACGCTGCCATCGTGACTTACCCCGCCTTCCCACCCAAGAAAAGGGTGCGGCAATGAGAAAGCATGCCCCATTTCGTGTGCCCAGGTATGATCGCTTGGACCGGTACAAGTTTTTTTCAATGCGATGCCGGCGTAGGGTAAATTGTAGCCGCAATTGCCTGCAGGATCTGTCAGGATATAGCAATTGAGTGTATTTGGCACGTTGTTGGCAAACATCATCAACGCCCCCTGCGGCACACTATCATGGGAGTCCCAGGCTGAATTGGCGAGGTAATTGATCTCTCCTTCAATGAAAAACTGAATATTGGCCTGTTCAAAATCCTCGTTAAGCGTGCATAGGGCGCTCAGCAAATTGTTTAACTGGAAATAACCTACGCCCGCATCATTGGCCAACAAGTGGATCGTAAGCGGCACATAAAGCACCGTATCCATATTCTTTTCATACAACTCAGGTTGCAATTGGTAACGTTTGAGCCACGATGAACGACCCGAAACCGTGCCGCAGGGGTTGGTATCTGCATCACTGGTTTGAGCGATCAATCCCCCAAATGAAATAAGGGTAACGACGAAAAGAAAATGAATACGGAGCTTCATATTGCCAGATTTTATACCTCGCGCTGTTAGGTGCGAAGCCTTGATACAAGATTAATCCATCAAAACCAATGGCCGCACGATCTGGCCATTTTTTCCGGCATTGTTGCCTTCAACCACCAACGCGTAGATACCCGAATGGGCTAAGGCTTCAATGTCAAATCGGTTGATGCCGATTTTCGACTGAATCGTCGTTTCCCATACGGTGACGCCGAACATATTGACGACCCGGGCATTCAAAACATTAGCCTCTTTTGCTTCGAAGGCTACATTGATTTTACTTCCCGTGTTTGCCGGATTCGGAAATACCAGCATTTGCGAAAGCAACAATTCAGGTTCAGAAGTCCCCGTGACGGCTCCAGTCGTGAAATTCATATTGGCTCCGATACTCGTGCAGGCAAATACTTTATTGAACGGGCGCATGCGCCAGAAGTATTTTTTCCCTGGTTGCAGGTTTGTCAACAGCAATTCTTCCCCTTCAACGATACCGCTAAAAATCAGGCCGCCAAAAGATGGCAATGCCGACACCTGGATGAAATAATGGGTGGCGTTGGGAGTTGGCTCCCAGGACAACAGTGCTTCCGTTGCCGTAAGGATAGTTTCGCCATTTGCTGGACTAACTATACCAATGGAATCCGGCACGGGATAGGCTGGTGTTTGATCGTACAGGAAATTGACGCGTTCTTCAACTAAGTTGGCGCGCATGGCCGCAATCTGCTCCTCTGAGAAACGGCTGCCGCACACATCTAATGAATAAGACATAAAAAAGGAGGCATCCGAGCGAAACAGAATGCTGTCCGGATCCCTTTGCTGGAAATTACTCATGCCTTCGCTGTTGCAATTCCAGCGGTCGCTGAGGTAATCCGCCGGGGTATCGCAAAAGCCATCTCCTGCTTGTTCGCAGTCAACCCCACTGACACGTTCCACCAGAACGCCATCAACTTCTTCAGGCGCTGGTTGGGCATAGGGCGGATTCATTCCTTCCCAGCCATAAAAAGTGTGGGGAAGCGAAAAAGCATGCCCCATTTCGTGCGCCCAGGTGTTGTCACCGGCGTTCATGCAGTTATGTCCCAGCGCAACGCCAAGCCCATAGATGCTATATCCGCACGCACCCGCAGGATTCAATACAAAATAGCAGTTGATGGTATTTTCCACGTTGTGTGTTTCCATCATATCAAACCCGGGGCCAAAGCTCTCGTGGTCCCAAAAATGCGTATCGTTGATGTAATTGATTTCTCCTTCGATAAAGAACCGAATGCCTGTTGGGGCAAAGTCCTCGTTGAGTTCGCAAACCGCGTCCAATACCTTACGCATTGGAAAATGGCCCGAACCGGAATCATCGCCCAGTAAATGGATGGTCATTGGCACGTAGATCGTATCGAAGGTGCGCGGATATGCCTGTCTGTTCTGCTGGTAGCGGATGAGCCATTCAGATTTTTCCGCAGGAGTTGCGCAGTGATGAGGTTGTTGGGCGCGCAGCGTTGAAAATGACAACAAGCAAAATAAGGCTAAAAAGTAAGTTTTTTTCATGTTCAATGTAAATGATGGATAAGTACAAAAACGCCCAATAAATCAGCGTTTATCGGGCGTTTTTGGAATGTAGAATAATTTATGGCGTAATTTAATTGCCAACGACAACACGCTTGGTCAACACCACATCACTGGTCTCAAGCGCTACAATGTAAACGCCGCGCGTCAGGAACGAAGACGGAATCCGAAAATCGTGTTCACCCTGTGTCAGTTCCAGGTTTTCGGTGCGATAGATCACCTGGCCTATTGTGTTCAGCACAGTAATGACCCCTTCAAAGCGCTCATTGCTGTTGATGCTGACACTGATGTCTTGTCCGGCAGTCACTGGATTTGGATTAACGCTCCAGTTTTCAACCAGTTTCGTTTCGCCGGTGGAAGTTACCGTGCCCGTACCTGTTTTGAACTGGCCATTAGGCGTGAAAGGGGAGCAGGTATGGTATTCCGCGAAAGGTCTTACGCGCCAATAGTACGTTTTATTGGCGGCCAGATTGGTCAGGATTTTGTTCGTTCCAAAAACCACGTAGCGGGCCGTTGTGGAAGAGAAATTTGGAAATGCGTCAATTTCAAGCAAATAGCGCGTTGCGCCGCTGACGCCAGACCATTCCAGGTTTACAATATTGTAACCGGGCGTCACGGCTGCGTTGATGGGCGCAAGGAGTTCCGGAAGCTCGGTAATTTCTACCTGATAAGGTACATAACCCGGAGTGACATAATTCCGCGCATTGCTGTTCAGGTCTTCGATGATCAGCTCCTGTTGTATAGGAGAAAAGAAAAATTCATCCCGTTGGCAACCTTCCATATAGCACATAAACAACCGTTCTTCGGGGTTTACAAGCACACTCATCGGATCCAGGGCGCCACCGGTGTAATTGCAGTTCCAGTTGCCTTCAAACCGGTAATCAGCAGGCGTATCACAAATAAAATCGCCGGCAGTTGCACAGTTGCTGCCATCTGCTTTTTCTGTGGGAATGCCCCCGGGTGACATTGCCGGCGCCGGTACGCCATGTACAGCCGGGTCATACCCTTCTGCATCCCAACCATTAAATGGATGGGGTAAGCTGAAAAAATGGCCTGCTTCGTGTGGCAGGGTAACCGAAGTTGCACTTACTTCGTCACGGCGCATCACAATCCAGTCTTTGTTCGGCGTGTAGTAGCCCAGTGTAACGCCTCCTACGCCTCCACCTGCCGGGGTAGCATCATCTACGATAAAGACATTCAGGGCAGCGTTGTCGCGTGCAAAGGTCATGATCGTATTGACTGTAGCCGTGTGGGTGCTGTATACTGCGGTGTTGTTAATGTAATTGAATGTTCCGTTTTTGAGGTAAAATTGAATATTCATAGGCAGGTAATCCGCATTCAAAGCGCAAAGCTGCTCAAGTACCTTGCCTTCCGTTACTCTTCCTGAGCCATCCGTTTTAGCCACCAAATGAAACTTGATGGGTACGTATTCAATATTGCGCGGGCGGACGGGGTGATTGCGCAAAGATTCAATGTTTTGCAGGAGGCGTTCGATCATCGGAGCTGCCATTTCTCCATGCGTTCCGCAGGAGCGGTGCGCGGATGTTTGAGCAGTCAGCGTAAAGCAAGCTGCTGACAGGATCAAAACAAGCGGAGTTAACCTATACTTCATAATGAAATATTTATTTTTGAAATAAAGTAATGCCTGATTTAAGAAAAGGTTCAGGTGTATACACCAAACCGCCGGCAAAGTTATGAAAAATAGTTGCTTGGCTGGTTTCAAATATTCCTGCTTCTTTGGTCTGCATCCCAACAAAAGGTAAAGAAAAATGGCTACTTTTGCGGCGCTTTAAAGCCAACCGGCTTCAAAAGCGAAAAAATATTCTTTGCAACCAATAAGATCAATCCATCATGAGTAAAGTAACCGTAATTGGCGCGGGCAATGTAGGCGCCACTTGCGCCAATGTACTGGCACACAAAGATTTGGTAAAAGAAGTCGTCCTGCTCGACATCATGGGCGATGTGGCACGCGGCAAAGCGCTCGACACCTGGCAGCAAGCGCCGATTGACAATTACAGTACCTTCCTGCGCGGAACTGACGATTACAAGGACACGGCTGATTCCGATATTGTAGTCATCACCGCAGGTGTACCGCGCAAGCCCGGCATGACCCGCGACGACCTGATTTCGACCAATGCGAAAATCGTCTCTTCGGTGACAAAATCCATTATGGCGCACTCTAAAAATCCAATCATCATCGTGGTGTCCAATCCGCTCGACGTGATGACTTATGCCGCTTACAAAAGCTCCGGACTTGATGCTTCGCGCGTTTTTGGTATGGCCGGGATTTTGGACACGGCCCGTTACCGCGGATTTTTGGCAGAAGCGCTTCAGGTGTCTCCGAAAGACATTCAGGCCATGCTGCTGGGTGGCCACGGCGACACGATGGTGCCCCTTCCCCGTTATACAACCGTTGCCGGCATTCCGGTTACTGAATTGATAGATTCCGCAACGTTGGACGCTATTGTTGAAAGAACAAAAAATGGCGGTGGCGAATTGGTAAAATTGATGGGCACTTCAGCCTGGTACGCTCCGGGAGCAGCCGCAGCCCAGATGGTAGAAGCCATTCTGCGCGACGAAAACCGCATTTTCCCTTGCTGCGCCCTGATCAATGGCCAGTACGGCCTCAATAACCTGTTCCTCGGTGTGCCCGTAAAATTGGGTCAATCTGGTATTTCCCAGATTCTGGAACTCAAACTGAACGCGGAAGAAATGGAACTCATGAACACTTCAGCCGGGCATGTGCGCGCGGTGATGGATGTTTATGATGGCATGAATATCGCATAAGTGTCTGTTTTTATAGTCCGATAGCTGCGTTCATTTCGACTTCGCTCAATGGCCGATCGTTGAGCGGAGTCGAAACGAACTCCCACTTTTGGGCCTTCACATGCCTTGCTCTCGAACGCTAAAGAACAGACACCAACTAAAAAAGAGCCCCCATCAAATAATCCGGTCAAACTCATCTTCTGCTGCCCGCGGCAGGTTGCGCGACAGCGCCCCCATGCTGTTCATGCGCATGGTTTTAAACAATTGCAGCACCGCATCCTGAAATTTTTCATCCACAATCCGCTGAACATCTTCCAGGTTTTGCACTGCGTCTTCCACCCTGAACTTATAGGTCTGCTCGTGCATGCCCGTTTCGAACTTCACCGACAGGCGGTTGTCCATTTTAAACACCGTAATTTTCATAACGGGATGTTCGATGTAACCAATGATGCGCATAGTGTTGATTTGAAGAATTGATAATTTGAAGATTTGAGGATTCGAACAGCAATTTTCAAATTTTCAAATCAACTAATCTTCAAATTGCTTTATCCCTTGGGTAAACTCCACGCCCATGCTCCCGTCTTCCTTTCCATAGATCAGGTAGGCGTCAAGGCCGGGTAGCGAGCGCGCTAATTGCAGGGCTTTTTCTTTGCCAAGTACCATAAAAGCGGTGCCGAAAGCGTCGGCCAGGAGCGAATTTTCGGCAAATACGGAAGCGCTCAGCAAGGTAGTGCGCTCTGGATAACCGGTGAGCGGATTGATGGTATGACTGTATTTGACCCCATTGACCTCGTAGAAATTCCGGTAATTGCCCGAAGTAGAAACCGACCGGTTTTTCAGTGGAAGCGCCGCCTCTACGGTCTCCAGGGGAACATCTTCCTCCGGCTTGTTGATGCCCACGACCCAAACCTCGCCTTTGGCATTTACGCCCCTGGCCCGAACTTCTCCGCCGATATTGACCAAATAATTCACAATACCCTTGCTTTCTATCAGGCGGCAGATCGCATCCACGCCATACCCCTTTGCACAGCCCCCAAAATCGAGTTGAACGCCTGGCAATGATTTTTGCAACACGTTCCCGGTTAACGTCACCTTGTCGAAGCCCACAAAGCGCAACAGAGAATCAACTGTGGTAGAATCAACTGCCATTACTTTTCGCTTGGGGGTATAGCCAAAGCCCCAGTAGTTGACCAACGGCATCACCGTTGGGTCGAAAGCGCCTTCCGATTGCCGGAAAACGGCTTTGGCTGCATGGTAGTTATCAAGGAAATGACGAGCCGGGCCACTCGTGGTATCTTCCAGGGTAAAAGAGGAGTTAGTGCGATTAAATTGTGAAATCAGGGAAGATTCAATGTAGGTGGAAACGCCCAGGTTGATCTCTTCGAGCAAGCTGTCTACAGCGACCTGAACATTTCGCCCCAGGCTGTCTGC